>NC_020126.1:6637500-6960000 GCF_000331735.1 Myxococcus stipitatus DSM 14675
GTCAGCGTCCCACCCACCACCCCGCCGCCCACCGGACCATCACCTTCAGGTCGACTCTTCTACAGAAGCAGTCCCCACTGACTCGGGACTCCACGTTCTTGCGTTCAACGTGGTTCAGAGAACCTTCGCGCATCGCGCGTTGATTCCCCGAAGCTCCTAAAAGAATCCACGGCTGCCTGCTCGTCGCGGGGGGCTTTCGCCGACCGCGCCTCGCCGTGAGGTGGGCGGCTTATCCACCAAGCCATGGAGCGGCGCAAGAAGTTTGCCTCCTGTTTGCTTCTTGGCGTCCGGCCGCCTGCTCGTCAGGTCCCTACGCCGAGCTTCAACCTCGAAAGGTCCACCCGGCCACGCCGGCACCCTTCCGCCACCACCACCGCGCGCAGCTCGCTGTAGGCCCGCTCGAAGTCGTCATTCACGACGACATAGTCGTAAGCGGAGACCCCATGCTCTATCTCGGAGCGGGCCGTCAGCATCCGGCGGCGGATGGTCTCATCGGAGTCCGTCTGACGGTCTCTCAGGCGGCGCTCGAGCTCCTCCATCGAAGGGGGGAGCACGAAGATGAGGACCGCATCCGGGTGCTTTCTCTTGATGGCCTGGCCACCCTGGACATCGATGTCGAAGATGGCCACGCCCCGCTGGGCACGGGCCACGTCGACCGTCGACTGCGGGCTTCCGTAGAAGTGGCCGTGGACCTCCGCCCACTCGACGAACTCGCCTCGCTCGATCTTCGACTGGAAGGTGGCCACGTCCACGAAGTGATAGTCCACCCCCTCCTGCTCCTTGCCCCGAGGACGCCGCGTCGTGACGCTGATGGAGAAGTGCGCCTGGGGCGTCTCCTTGAGCAGCCGACGGGCAAGGGTGGTCTTTCCGGCCCCGGAGGGCGCGGAGAGCACGAGCAGCAGGCCTGGTTGACGGATGGTGGGTTCGCTCATTCGACGTTCTGCACCTGTTCGCGGATGCGCTCGACCTCGGCCTTCATCGAGACCACGCGCGCGGAGATCTCCGCGTGCTGGCTCTTGGAACCGGTCGTGTTCACCTCGCGGTGCATCTCCTGCACAAGGAAATCCATGCGGCGCCCAGTGGGCTCCGTGCTCGCCATCAAGGCGCGGAACTGCTCGAGGTGGCTGGCCAGCCGGGTGACCTCCTCGGCGATGTCCGTCCGCTCCGCGAAGAGCGCCACTTCCTGGGCCAGGCGCTGCGGGTCCACCGCGACGCCTCGGGCCAGCTCCGCGACTCGGTCGGTGAGGCGCTGCTGGTAGTCCTGCACCGCGCGGGGCGCCAGCTGGGCCACCTCGCTGCTCCATTGTTCGAGCAGCTTCAGGCGCGCATCCAGGTCCGCATAGAGGGCCTCACCCTCGATGAGCCGCATCTTCTCCAGCGCCGAGAGCGCCTGGTCCAAGGCCGCAGTCACCGCGGGGGCCGCGGCCTCCGGGTCCACGCCCTTCTCTTCCAGACGAATGACGCCCTGCTGGTTGGCCACCTGGGACCAGGCCACGTCCCCCGAGAGCCCCAGCTCCTGGGCCAGCTCCCGGAACGTGCGCAGGTACTCGCGCGCCAGGTTCAGGTCCACCGTCGGAACCGTCCCCGAGGCCGTGGACGACTGCCGTTTCACCAGCAGCTCCACCGAGCCACGTGCCAGGCGGTCCTTCACCTGCTTCGTGACGCTCGGCTCCAAGGACGCAAGCTCTCGAGGGAGGCGAGCCTTCACCTCGCAGAACTTGTGATTCAACGAGCGCAGCTCGACGGAGACCTCTTCGTCCCCCACGCGCGCACGGCCCGCGCCAAACCCAGTCATGCTCCTCAACATTGGGCGGTTGCTAGGGGCTTTCTGTCCGCAGGTCAAGCAGCGTGCTTGCACGGCTTTCAGTTCTGTGTAGGGTCCGCGCCGCGATGTCCTGGCACAAGCAGCTCGAGTTGTGGGCGAAGCTGGCGCTAGCGCTCGTGGCGTCCGTGCTGTTCTGGCGCCCCGGCCGCAAGCTCCGTCCTGGCAGTTCCATCCCCGTCCCCCGGAAGGTCCTGCTCGTGCGGCCCGACAACCGCGTGGGCGAGGCCCTGCTCACCACCCCTCTTCTTCGGACCCTCAAGGCCCACGTCCACCCCGCCCCCGAGGTCCATGTCCTGGTCCACGCCAAGGTGGCGCGAGTCCTCGCCGGCCATCCGGACGCGGACTCCGTCATCGCCTTCGACCGGCGGCGAATCTGGATGGGCCCCCTGGCCCCCGGCATCCGAGCCCTGCGCCGCGCCGGGTATGACCTGGTCGTGGACTGCGCCAACTGGGAGTCCCCCTCGGTGACGAGCGCCCTCGTCTCTCGACTCGCGGGCCCTCGCGCGGTCGTCATCGGCCCCTCGGTGTGGCCCGTGACGCGCCTGCATTCGCTCTCCGTCCCGGCGCGCGCCGATACCCGCAACGAGGCCGTCCAGCGCACGCACCTGCTCACCCCCGTCACGGGAGGCACCATCGCCCGAGGGCTCTCCTTCCGAGAGCCCTCCATCAGCGAGTCCTTCCGTGCCTTCATGGCCGCGGACGCGTCCACCCCCCGGGCCGTCATCAATCCAGGGGGACGGCTGGGCCCTCGGCGTATCCCCCCCGAGGCGTTCGCCGCCGCCGCCCGCGCCCTGCTCGCGGCGGGCCGTGTTCCCATCGTCACGTGGGGCCCTGGGGAGGAGGAGCTGGCTCGCACCGTGGTCGCCGCGGCGCCGGGAGCACGGCTCGCCCCCGCCACGAACCTGGATGAGCTCGCCGCCCTCATGCGCGACGCGGGCCTCACGGTCTGCAACAACACCGGGCCCATGCACCTGTCGGTGTCCGTCGGGGCTCCGACCCTCGCCTTCTTCCTCCGCATGGACATGGAGCGTTGGGGTCATGCCATCACCCCTCATCGGATGGTCGACCTCACGAGCATCGTCGATGGCGCGGCGGGACAGGGACTCGAGAATCGTGCAGCCGAGGAGGCTCGCTCCTTCGCGGAGCAGCTCACTCGCTAGTTGAGTCCCACCGGCGTCCCAGTTCGGGAAGCAGGTGGGGCACTCCGTCCTCCACGGGCCAGTCACACCGGCAAGACGCGCAGCGCAGCGTCTCCAAGCCCCGCTCTACGTGCACTGACAGGCATCCCTTGCATCGGGGGCACCCCAGCACCGCGAGCAACCCCGAATCCAGCACCGGCATGACCTACTTCGCGCTCTCGCGCCCCAGCCGGCGCGCCAGCTCCGTCGTGCTGTGGTCCTTCGGGTCTCCCGATACCGCCGTGCGCCCGCCGTACGCTCGGACTTCGTCCCCCTCGGGGATGCTCTCCGGCGTGTAGTCCGTGCCCTTCACATGCACGTCCGGCTTCAGCGCCCGGATGATGCCGCGCACGTTGGGCTCGTCGAAGACGATGACACGGTCCGTACACGCAAGCGCCGCGACCAGCTCCGCTCGCTCGCCCTCCGGAATGTGCGGACGCCCGGGTCCCTTGTACGCCCGCGTCGACGCATCCGAGTTCACCGCGACCACCAACACATCCGCCAGCTCGCGGGCCCCTTCGAGATAGCGCACGTGGCCCACGTGCAGCAGGTCGAACACGCCGTTGGCGAGCGCCACCGTGCGCCCCTCGGCCTTCCAGCGGGCGCGTGCTTCGGCCACCTGCTCGAGCGTCTGAATCTTCTCCAAGGTGCTCATCGAGAACTCCGCAGCTCCGCCAACAGCTCGTCCCGAGACACCGTCGCGGTCCCCGGCTTCTGCACCACCATCGACCCCGCCACGTTGGCCAACCGCGCCGCCTCACCGAACGAGGCCCCCGCCGCCACCGACAGCGCGAAGGTCGCAATCACCGTGTCCCCCGCCCCCGTCACGTCCACCGCCGCCTTGGCACCATGCACTGGGATGAAGTCGACACCGCCCTCCGCATCGAAGAGGGCCATGCCGTGACGGCCTCGCGTCACCAACAGCGCGCGGCAATCGAGCCTGCGCAGCGCCTCACGCCCCGCGGCCAGCAAGTCCTCCTCCGAGCGAACCGAGCGCCCCGACAGCGCCTCCAGCTCCGGCTCATTGGGCTTGCACACCGTCAGCCCCGAGAACGAGGGCAGCGCATAACGGCTGTCCACACACACCGGCAGGCCATCCGCCGCCAGCTTCCGGAGGACCTCGCGCACCTCGTCTCCCAGCACTCCCGCGCCGTAGTCCGAGACAACCACCGCGTCCGCGTCCCGGGCTGCTTCCGCCACATGCTTCGCCAGGGCCTTGCGCACTCGGGGCGGCAACGCCGCGTGCTGTCCCCGGTCGAGGCGCAGCATCTGCTGCCTCGTGGTGCTCACGCCTCCGGCGAGGATGCGCGTCTTCGTCTCCGTCGCGAGGCCTCGGCCCCCCACCGCGTGCAGTCGGACGCCTGACTCGGAGAACAGGCGGCGCAGCTCGCCTCCCATCTCATCCGCGCCCAGCACCCCCACGGCCGTCACCTGTCCCGACAACGCTCTCACGTTGGCCGCGACATTCGCCCCACCGCCGAGCTTCACCTCGGCGGACTCGTAGCGGACGATGAGCACCGGGGCCTCTCGGCTCACCCGGTCCGTCTGACCGTAGATGTAGTGGTCTGCAACAAGGTCCCCCACCAACAGCACCCTGCGGCGCGCGAACGCGAGCGGCAGACGGGAGGGCAAGGGCGACGAGCGAACGGGCGAGACCGCGGCCATGGCGGCGGTTTGTCCCACAGCCCTCCCCGTCTCACAAGTCGGCAGACGCGGCCGACAGGCCAAGCGCTCGGTGCAAGTGGCCCTCCCCCTCCACCACCTCCACCCCCAGCCGCACCTTCCACGCCGCGAAACCCGGGGGCAGACGCACCGCGTCCTTCTCGGTCGTCACCACCCGCCCCCCGCACCTCGCGGCCCGGGCCTCCACGTCCCGGAGCTCCTCCGCCGTGAAGCGGTGATGGTCCGGGTAGAGCGCCGCATCGAGGACCTCCACGCCCAACGACTTCAGGGTCTTCAGGAAGCCCCCTGGCCGACCAAGCCCCGCCAACGCCAGGACACCCTGGCCGCGCAGGGCATCCGTCGGATGGAGCCGCCCCTCCGGGTCCACCCAGGCTGATGGGCCATAGCGCGCCCGGACTCGAGGAATCCCCTGGCCCATCGGGACTCGAACCTCCAAGCCACCGCCAGGTGCGGCTTGCACATCGGAGGCGGTCGGCGTGGACGTGCGGACCCACAGCAGGGTCGCCCGTTTCATCGAGGACGCGGGCTCGCGAAGCGGCCCTCGAGGGAGCATGTGGCCATTGCCCAGCCCCACCGCCTCGTCCACCACCACCAGGTCCTCGTCCCGCGCAAGGCGCCGATGCTGGAAACCGTCATCGAGCAGCACCGTGTCCAGTCCGTACTCGTCTCGCGCTCGATAGGCACTCGCGACCCGGTCCGCGCTCACGAAGAGCCTCACACTCGGACAGCGGCTCGCGAGCAACAAGGGCTCATCCCCCGCCTCCTCCACCGAAGGCAACGACTCCGCGCCCACGAAGGTCAGCGCCTCCGTCGAGCGCCTCCCGTAGCCTCGCGTCAGGATGCCCACCTTGCGTCCTGCTCGCACCAACAGCTCCGCGAGGTGAAGCACCGCGGGCGTCTTCCCCGTCCCCCCCACGTTGAGGTTGCCCACGGAGACGACTCTCAGTCCTTCGACCCGCTCCGCGCGCAGCACCCCCAGGTCATACAGCGCCCCTCTCAGGTGCACCGCCGCGGCATAGGTCCACGACAGCGCCGTGAGAGGAGACAACACCATGCGCCGGCTCCATGGCTCGGGCGATGGCGGATAGAAGACCCGCTCGATGGCGGTGGGGGAATCGGTCTTCACCCTCGGGCCCTCGAGTCATGACGCGCTTGGGCGGCCTTGCGGTACAGCGCGAGGACATCCTCGGCGATGCTCGCGTTCGTCGGATGCACCACCGGCGCGCGCTGGCTCGACATCGCGGCATGTACCACCGCCGAAGGCGTGGGTTCCGCCACCCGCACGTCCGCCAGGTCCGGGAGCGCTCCTTCCTCCACCGCGACCACCCGCACGCCACACGCACGAGCCTGGGCCGCCGCTCGCGCGCTCCAGTCGTTCCCCAATCCCAACAACCACACCTCGTCCAACGCCCTCAACCACCGCACGAAGTCTTCGCCCTGTTGGTAGCCGGCGAACACCACCGCGTCCGACAAGCCTCGCGACGCGACAAGCTTCCGCGTCGGCTCCAGCAACTGCCCATCCCCCACCAGGACGAAACGCGCCTCCGGCCGCTGCTGGCGATAGAGCGCGAATGCCTCCACCCCCACCTCATGCCGACGCGAGGGCTGGAAGGTGGAGACCATGCCCACGACGGGCGCGCCCTTCAGACCCAGCTCGCGACGCAGCGCCTCACGGTCCTCGGTGGGGTGGAAGCGCGGGTCCACCAGCGCCGGAAGGACCTGCGCCAGCTTCCCCTGCTCCAACAACCGAGGCAGCAGCGAGCTCGCCGGCACCGTGTAGCCATCCGCCGCGGGCAGCGAGGACCGCAGCGAGCGCGGTGCGTGCAGGGAGCGCACGACCACCGTGTCCCCGCTCGGCCGACCCCATCTCGCGAGGAAGTGGTCGTGACTGAAGTGCGAATGCACCACGTCCACCGACCTTGCTCGCAGCCGAGACCAATCCCTCAACACGCCCCATGGCGGCGACTTCACGGACAACTCGAGGCCCCCTTCGTCCAACAGGCCCAGCTCGCGAAGACGCGGCACCGCGGGCTCTTCCGCGGGGACATCCTTGCGCCGACGGTCCACCGCCACCGTCACCTCGTGGCCCGCCTCCCGCTGCGCCAACGCGAGCAGCCCCACGTTCTCCGCCGGTCCGCTGTAGAAGGGGCTCGCCAGCAAGTGCAGGATGCGCATCCGGTCACCGCCCCACGAGCGTGCGGTACAGCGAGTCCAGCGCGTGAGCCTCGTGCTCCACGCCGCACCGCCGCCGCGCCTCCTCCGCCGCGTTGCGCCCCACTTCTCGCGCTCGCTCCGGCTCGCGCATCAACATGTCCAAGAGTTCGCGCAGCGCCTTCGCGTCCCCCGGCTCGAAGAAGAAGCCCGTGCGCCCGTGCTCGATGAGCGTGTCCAGGTACGGCAGCTTCGACGCCACCACACAGCAACCAGACGCCATCGCCTCCACGTGCACCAGCGAATACCCCTCCACGTAGGACGGATGCACCAGCACGGTCAGCCCTTGGTACCAAGGCTCGATGACCGACTGCTCTCCGACGAGCGACACCCGGTCTTCAATGCCCGCACGCAGGCCGTTGATCCATTCCAGGTCCGAGCCCTTCGCCAATCCCACCAGCACCGACTGCCACTCGGGATACCCGGGTAGGAGCGGACGCACCGCCTCCAGGAAGTCACCCTGCCCCTTCTCCTTCCGGACCCGGCCGATGACGCCCACCCCGAAGCGGCGCCCCTGCCCCAGCTTCTCCCACGCCTTCGCGCGGTCCTCTGGTGGATGGAAGCGCTTCAGGTCGATGCCATGCGAGATGACCGTCGACGGCAGCCCCATCACCTCCGCCACCTGCCGCGTCAGCGAGACCAGGGCGTCGGCGCCTCGCGCGAGGAAACGCGTGAAGCCGCTGGGCTCCATCGACGTGTGCCTCGTGAAGACCAGCCGCACCTGCCTCCCCACGAGCTTCAACAACATGCCCGCGAGGAGCTCGTTGTTCCGATGCGCGTGCCACACCACGGGCTCCTGACGCGAGCGGCGCAACAGCTCCGGCCAGGTGATTCGCGGCAGGTCCTCACTCAGCGCCGAACCCATGACTCGCGTCTCCGAGCCCAGGTCCTTCACCAACGAGGGAACCACCGACTCGACGTGGCGCGTGACGCCCGTGTAGCGCTTGTGGAAGTGCGGGTGGATGATGAGTGTCATCGCGGCGTGGGCCTTCCATGAGGGAAGAGCGTCGTCATCGCCTCCGCGTTCCGGTCGCTCGCACCCGAGATTCGTCCCACCGTCTCCAAGGCCAGGGCTCCCAGCTCCGTGATGCGGCCTGGGTCCTCCAGCAGCTCCACGAGCCTCGTGTGCAGCGCCTCCGCGTCCGCCACCTGCAGTCCTCCGTGTCCCGAAAGCACCGTCACACTGTCTCGGAAGTTGTCCATGTGCGGACCGAACAACACCGGCCGCCCCTGCCCCGCGGGCTCCAGGATGTTCTGCCCGCCCCGCTTCGTGAACGAGCCCCCCACGAAGACCACCGTCGCCAGGCGATACGCTCGCGACAGCTCGCCGATGGTGTCCAGCACCACCACCTGCGCCCGCTCGGGATTGCCCTGCGAGCGAAGGCCCACGCGCAGCCCCGCCTCGCGCGCCAGTGACACCACGCGCGCCGCCCGGTCCACATACCGGGGTGCAATCACCAGCCGCAGCTCCGGCCACCGCGAGAGCAGCCGCGCATAGACGCCCAACAGGGTGTCCTCCTCGCCCTCGTGCGTGCTGCCAGCAATCCAGACCGTCGCGCCCACCGGGAGCCCGAGCGCCTCGCGCAGCGCACCGTCCTCCGCCGCGGGCCCCGAGGCCAGGGAGTCGAACTTCGTGTTCCCCGTCACCTTCACCCAGTCAGGCTGCGCGCCCAGGCTTCGTGCTCGCTCCGCTTCGTCCTCCGTCCGCATCAACATCAGGTCGAAGTCCTTCAGCGGATTGCCGATGAGCCGGAACAACCACCGGTAACGCCCCAGGTTCGCTGGGGAGAAGCGCCCGTTGGTCATCACCACGCGCGCGCCGCCTCGCTTCGCCGCGCGGATGAGGTTGGGCCAGACCTCCGTGTACTCGAGCACCAGGATGTCCGGACGAATCGCCTTCACGGCCCTGCGCGTCGCGCCCCACAGGTCGTACGGCACATACACCACGCCGTCGATGTCCTTCGCGAGCCGGCCCGTGGCCATCGCGTGGCCACTGTCGGTCATCGTCGACAGGATGAGCTGGCATCCGGGGAAGCGAGCCCGCAGCGGACCGAACATCGGGGAGAGCGCGAGCAGGTCTCCCGCGCTCGCGCCATGCAACCACACCACGGGCCCGTCACCTCGCTGGGGCAGCGCACCTCGCGCATAGAACCCCAGCCGCTGCCACAGGCCATGGCGCGTCTTCCGGTACAGGCACAGCACCGGGAAGAGCAGCGGGAAGAGAAGATACGTGGCGAGAATGTAGAGGAGTCGCATGGACGGCTCCCCGGCCCTCTATCAGATGCCAGGGCCCCTAGGCAGTACACGCACGGGGCTCGGCACAATCCAGGGCCGCCACTCCGACCCGAAGAAACGCCCAGGCGCCTGAACCCACACCTCCACGCGCACCACACCCTCTCCCGTCAGCTCCACGGACGTCCCGTCCTGCCCCAACCGACCCGCTCCCCACACCTCGACGCGCACCCGCTCCGGGTCGGGGATGCCCGGGATGTGCACCTCGAGCACGTCTCCCACACGGGCCTCCCGGCGCTCGGCGTCCATGCCTTCCATCGTGAAGCCCTCCGGCTCCCCCAGCGCCCGGAACGCACAGACGGAGGTCCCCCCCCGCAGCGCATACGTCACGAGGTTCGCCGCTGCTTTCGCATCCTCGGGCAGCGGCCAGGCCACGATGTCCGGTGGCAGATACATCGCGAGGGACCGGAACACGGACTCGTAGGACGGCAGGCCGTGGGCGTCGTGCGCGCAGAACGCAACCTTCGACTCCTCGCGCGACAGCTCCATGAAGCGCTCTCCGGGTCCAGGCTCCGGCGCGACGAGCACCATCACCCCATGCATCGGCTTCGCCAGATAGGCGCCCACGGCGGGCAAGAGCCGGCTCATCGGGTGACTCATCGCATGGCGGAAGAACGTGTCCGCCGAGTACAGCTCGAAGCCCTCCGCTTCATGCGCGCTTGCCTCGTCCGTCCACGGGTTGTGGCGCTGCACGGGATGCGCGAGGACGGCCATGCCTTGCGCCGCGTGGACCGCTCGAACGGCGTCGCTCGCGGGCATCCACCGCTTCATGCCTTCCAACGGTTGATACATGCCGAACGCCACCAGGTGACCCGCCGAGGTGGAGATCTCCACGGCTGGAATCAGCAGGACCCCCTCGACCCACGTGGGGGGTGGGGGAGCGAAGTCGTTGTGGTCGGTCAGCACCACGAAGTCGAGGCCCGCCGCCTTCGCCGCGCGCGCCACTTCCAGGGGACTGCCGTGCCCATCCGAGCGCGTGGTGTGGACGTGAAAGGCCCCTCGCGCCCACCTCGGCTGGCCCTCCTTCGGGAGGACCACCGGATACTCCGTCAGCGAAGCCGGCACCGTGAAGAAACCACAGATGCCCAGCACCAACAGGACGAGCCCCAACACCGCTCGCACGCCCTTGCCCATGGCCTTCCGGAGCCACCCACTGCCTTGCTTCATGGGTCCATTCCTCGCATCGCGAAACCGAGGCGGACCCTACGAAGCATCGGGCCCGATGTCCGGGCTGTCGTCCTCTCGCACCTCACGCCGCGCCTCGCTCGGCGGGGCCCTCCGTCTGCATCCGCCACAGCGCCGCGTAGCGTCCGCCCTTCTGGAGCAGCTCCGCGTGAGTGCCGCTCTCCACCGCCCTGCCCGCCTCCATGACGTGGAGCACGTCCGCGCTCACCACGGTGGACAGCCGGTGCGCGATGACCAACGCCGTGCGCCCCGGGAGCACCATCGCCAGCGCGGCCTGCACCTCGCGCTCGCTCTCCGGGTCCAGGCTGCTCGTCGCCTCGTCCAGCACCAGGACCTGGGCGCGCGCGAGCACCGCTCTCGCGATGCACAACCGCTGACGCTGCCCCCCGCTCAACGTCACACCCCGCTCGCCGATGCGGGTGTCGTAGCCCTGGGGAAGCCCTCGGATGAAGCCGTCCGCGTTCGCGACCTTCGCCGCCGCCTCCACCTCCTCACGCGTCGCGTCCGGTCGCGCGTAGCGAAGGTTCTCCAGCACCGACCCCTGGAACAACAGCGGCTCCTGCGTCACCAGCGCGAACTGCTGACGAAGGCTCGCGGCCGTGTACCGGTCCACGTCCACCCCATCCAGCGTCATCCGGCCCGACTGGGGACGCTCGAAGCGAAGGAGCAGCGACGTCACCGTGCTCTTGCCTCCACCGCTTCCTCCCACCAGCGCCGTCACCTGCCCCGCCTTCAACTCCAACGTCACCCCGTCCAACGCCGGGCGCTCGCCATACGCGAAGCGCACGTCCTCCAGGCGCAGCGCATGCGCCAACGGCGGAGCCGGCACCGCGTCCGGCGCATCCGCCACCGGATGCGTCAAGTCCAGCAGCGCGAACAGCCGCTCCCCCGCCGCCCCCGCCTGCATCGCGAACTGCGTCACCCGCCCCAGGTCCTTCACCGGCTGGTACACCAGGATGACCGCGGTCAGCAGCGAGAGCAGCGCCTCCGGCTCCATCAGCCGCGTGCTCGCCGCGAAGGCCAACGCCCCCGCCAACGCCGCGGCCGCGAGGACTTCCATCACCCCTGGCACCGCGCCTCGAGCCCAGGCCGCACCCACCACGGCCTCCTCATGCGCCTTCGCGTGCGACGCGAACCGCGCCAATTCCGCCTCCTGCCCGTTGAAGGCTTGAATCGTCCGAAGCCCTCCCAACCCCTCGTGGAGCTGGCCCGCCAGGTGCCCCAGCTGCGTCTGCCCCTCGCGCGTCCCCTTCAACACCTTGCGCGTCAGCCGGGACGCGGGCAGCGCCGCGAGCGGAATCACCACCAGCATCAGCCCGCCCAGCAGCGGACTCATCGACAGCGCCACCCCCGCGAGGATGAGCACCTGGAGGCTGTCCCGCAGGTACGAGCCCACCGTGTACATCGCCGCCGTCTCCACCGCGGTGACGTCCGCCGAGAACCGGCTGAGCAGGTCCCCCTGCCGCTCCCTCGCGAGCTGCGCGGGCGACAGCGAGGTGAGCTTCAAGAAGAGCTCCCGCCGCACGTCCTTCACCACCCGCTGCGCGAACAACCCCATGAAGTAGAACTGGCCCAGGTACCCCACGCCCTTCACCGCGCCCACCACCACCATCACCAGCGGGAAGCCCCAGAGCGCCGCGTCGCGCGGCAGGTCTCCCAGCCAGGGCACCCGGTTCGCGCCGGCGAAGCCCTGCTCGCCTCCCGACAACAGGAAGCGCAGCGCGGGGCCCGTGAGGTACGCGTACGCCCCCGTCGTCAGGCCCACCAACGCCATGCATACGAATGCCACCACGAGCACCGCCACATGCGGGCGCGTGTAACGCAACAGTCGCCAGAGTGTCCGCCGCATTTCCCTACCGTCCCACCTTGCGCAGGGCCGCCTTCGCGAGCTGTGAGTACGGGTTGTACTCCAGCACCTTCAGCAGCTTCTTCCGCGCCAGCGGCGCGTCCCCCAGGTCCATGTCGATGATGGCCGCGATGATGTGCAGCCGCTCCACATACGGCCCCAGGGACAACGCCTTCTTCAACACCTTCTGCGCCTTCTGTGCACGCTGAACCAGCGGGCCGCCCGCTCCCTGGTACGTCGCCCAGGCAAGGAAGGCGTAGTACTCCGGCTCGCTGGGATTGAGCGACACCGACTCCTCGAAGGCCTTCATCGCCGTCACGAAGTCGCGCCGCTTCAGCGAGGACTCGCCCCGGCGCAGCGCAATCTCCGCGTCCACCACCACCGCCGTGTTGCGCCCCACGTCCAGCTTGCTGAACAGGTACTGGAGATACGCCTTGCGCTTCTCCTCCACGCTCAACACCCGGTACGACGCGGACAGCTTCTCCTGCACCGAGTCCAACAAGTCCCGCAGGTCCGAGAGGTCGAACTCGGCATACGTGTCCGGGTGGAAGCGCATCGCCGTCTCGTGGTACGCGCGCTCCACCGCCTCCGCGTCCGCGGCGATATCCAACCCCAGGCTGCCGAAGTAGCTCCGGGTGATGATGCGCACCGCCTCCTCGCGCAGCGACGCCGCCGTCTCCACCGGCAACGACTTGCGCTTGCGAGGACCAATCCGGTCCGGCACCACCACCGCCGACAGCATGTCCGTCCCCGTCGCCACCGGCGTCGCGGAGAACGTCACCCCGCCCGTCAGCTTCAGGAACCACAGCAGCGAGTACGCCGCGCGCAGCTCGCCCCGCCCGTGCGCCAGCAGCTCCTTCAAGACGATGCGGCCATTGACCTGCATCGCGATCTTGATGTCGTCCGTGTCCAGCGCCATCGCCTGCATGTCGCGGCCGAACTCCGGCGAGCGGACCGGGTACTCGCCCAGGTGCGCCCGGAGTGACGCCGCCATCACCTTCAGCGGGAACCCCTTGCGCGCGCCCTCCAGGACCTGTGCCAACGGAGGCAGGTCCACCGAGGCCACCTCCGACGTGTACTCGTCGCCGGAGTAGAAGGCATAGCGGCCCTCGCGCATCCCCAGCACCCGCGCCAGCTTGTCTCGCGTGTAGTCGCGCAGCAGCTGCGAGAGTTCCTCGCCCACCGCCTCCACGCCCGCGTCCGCCAGCGCCGCGCCGATGCGCAACCCGGAGGCCAGCGCCTCCACCACCCGCTCCGCCTGCGCCTGCGTGGCCAGCTTGCGCTCCACCAGGTAGCGCGGCAGCGAGTCCTCCTTCGCCGTCGAGTCGAAGTTCACCGGCCCGCCGCGCAGGAAGTACACGCGCCGGCTCAGCCCCCGGTGCGCCACCACCAGCACGCCGTCTCGCCGCAGGCGGTAGATGGAGTGCAGGAGGCCGGGCAACGGATAGCCCCTCAGCTCGCCACTGTTCACCGCCGGACGCGACAGCGTGGCCGCGAGCCCCGTCAGCGGCACGGCCTGCGCCGCGCGCACCAGCGACTCCAACCGAGGCACCAGCTCGCCGGGCTTGAGCGGGTCCGCCACGTAGGCGTTCACCTTGAGGTCCAGCACGGAGCCCACGCCCCGCGCCCGGCCCAGGTGCCCCTTGTCGATGGCGACGATGGGCACTCGCGCACCCTGGCTGTGGCCTCGGATGTGGTGGACCACGTGCGCACCGTCCAGGCGGGGCAGGTCCACCGACAACACCATCACATCCGGATTGTCCGCCGCGAAATGCTCCAGCACCGCGATGGGGTCATTCACCGCGCGCACGGAATACCCGGCCTGGGAGAGCAGGCCCCTCAGGTGTTCGAGCGTGGGAGGATGGCTCTCGGCGAGCAGAAGCGTCTTCAAGGGTAGCGCAGTCTACACCTTCACCCCGGCTTGCATCAGGGTACGATGCGCCCCCTTCTCATGACGCCACCGCCCCGCATTCTCGTCGTGGCCGGCGAGGCCTCTGGCGACTCCCACGCCGCCGACCTCGTCGCAGCCCTGCAGGCCCGCCGCCCGGACCTCTCCTTCTTCGGCATGGGAGGCTCGCGACTCGCCGCCACCGGCGTCGAGCTGCTCTTCGACGCTCGCGAAGTGTCCGTCATGGGCATCACCGAGGTGCTCCCTCGCATCCCGCGAATCCTTCAAATCATGAAGGGGCTGGCCCAGGCCGCCGCGGAGCGCCGCCCCGTGGCCGCCATCCTCGTCGACATCCCGGACTTCAACCTGCGCCTGGCCAAGAAGCTCAAGGCCCTGGGAATCCCCGTCGCCTATTACATCTCGCCCATGATCTGGGCCTGGCGCCGAGGCCGGGTCCACACCATCAAGCGGCTGGTGGACCGGATGCTCTGCATCCTCCCCTTCGAGGAGGACTTCTACCGCGAGGCCGGCGTGAGCGCCCGCTACGTGGGCAGCCCCGTCGTGGAGCAGATTCCCGCCCCCGACAGCGCCGTCGCGTTCCGCACACAGTTGGGGCTCAAGCCGGATGCCCCCACCCTGGCGCTGCTCCCGGGCAGCCGCATGAGCGAGATTCGCAGGCTCCTGCCCACCATGGTGGACACGGCCAGGACGTTGTCCGCTGAACGCCCCGGCCTCCAGGTCGTCGTCCCCGTGGCCCCCACCATCGCCCGGGAGGAGGTCCTCTCCCGCTTCGAGGGCAGCGGAGTGACCCCCATCCTCATCGAGGGCCGGGCGCCGGAGGTCGTCGGCGCCAGCGACGCCGCGGTGGTCGCCTCTGGAACGGCCGCGTTGGAAGCCGGACTGATGCAGCGTCCGCTCGTCGTCATCTACCGCGTGTCGCTCATCACGTACTGGGTGGGGAGGATGATGCTGCAGGTGGCCTTCGTGTCACTCGTCAACCTGCTGGCCGGCCGGCGCGTGGTGCCGGAGCTCATCCAGGGGGAGGCCACCCCCGAGCGCATCGCGGAGGAGGTCCGCCGTGTGTGGACCCCGGGAACCCCGCGAGACGAGATGCTCAAGGGACTGGCGGAGGTCCGGGGGAGGCTGGGCGAGACCGGGGCCGCCGCCCGGGCGGCCGAGTCGGTCATGGAGCTACTGCCCCCGCGCGCCATTTAGGGTATGTCCGCCCGGACATGAACCCTGCGCTGGTCTGCATCCCCACCTACAACGAGCGGGAGAACATCGAGGCCATCACCCTGGCGGTGCTCAAGGCCGACCCGCGCGTCGACATCCTCATCGTCGACGACAACTCGCCCGACGGCACGGGGCAGCTCGCCGACGCGCTCGCGGCCCAGGACCCTCGGGTGCGCGTGCTGCACCGCGAGAAGAAGGAAGGCCTGGGGCGCGCGTACCTGGCCGCGTTCCGCTGGGCCCTGGAGCAGGGCTACACGTACATCATGGAGATGGACGCTGACTTCAGCCATGACCCCCGCTACGTGACGGGCATGCTGGACGCGGCCGAGGTGGGCTCGGACCTGGTGCTCGGCTCGCGCTATGTCACGGGCGGCGGCACGGTGAACTGGGGCGTCGGCCGGCAGGTCATCAGCCGGGGCGGCAGCCTGTATGCCCGGACGATTCTGGGCGTGGGCGTGCGCGACTTGACTGGGGGCTTCAAGTGCTTCCACCGGCGGGTGCTGGAGTCCATCGACCTGGATGCCGTACACAGCACCGGGTACGCATTCCAAATCGAGCTCACCTACCGCACGCTCAAGCGCGGCTTCACCGTGCGCGAGGTCCCCATCATCTTCGAGGACCGCCGGGTGGGACACTCCAAGATGAACAAGAAGATTTTCGCCGAGGCGCTCACCATGGTGTGGAAGCTGCGCCTCACGGTGTAGCCCGGAAGGTCGTGCGGCGATGACGGTCTACCTGACGCAATTCCTGGTGGCCTTGCCGGCCATCTTCTTCGTGGTGGACCCCATCGGGGTGGTGCCCCTGTTCCTGGCGATGACGGCCGGGGACACGAAGGAGAAGGTCCGCAGCACGGCCCTGCGCGCCTGTCTGGTGGCGGGCGGGCTGATGACCTTCTTCGCCCTGTTCGGCACCATCATCTTCAAGGTGTTCGGCGTGTCGCTGGGCGCCTTCCGCGTCGCGGGCGGCATCCTGCTGCTGATCACGGCGCTGGACATGCTCCGGGCCCGCCCCTCCGAGACGCGCACCTCCCCCACCGAGGAGCGCGAAGGCGCGGTGAAGGAAGACGTGGCCATCGTCCCGCTGGCCATCCCACTGCTGGCAGGCCCCGGCGGCATCGCCACCGCCATGGTGCTGGTGGCCCGGGGCAACACGATGACGGGCACCCTGCCGGTGCTCGCGGCCATCATCCTCACCTTCGTCGCCAGCTACTTCATCCTGCGCGCCTCGGGCCTCGTGCAGCGGGTGCTGCGTCAGTCCGGCGTCGCCATCGTCGAGCGGGTGATGGGCCTCATCCTCGCCGCCATCGCCGTGCAGTTCATGGCCGACGGCGCCAAGGAGCTCCTGAAGTAGCTCACGTCCCAGCGACCCAGGCGGGCCCCGCGCGCCGGAGCGTCCCCTGGGGCTGGCCCTCCAGCGTGAGCTCATCGGGCCCCGAGCGGCGCGCGTCGTAGGCGTAGCCGCCCTCCTGGACCTCCTGGAGGTACACCACCACCGCGTCCAGCACCGACTCCTGGACGACCTGGAAGGTGGCGTCGCCGCAGCGGGGCTCATCCCCTTCGAAGAAGCGCTCCAGCATGGCCTGCTCGGGCCGGCGGACGTACACCCGCACCGGCGTGGGCTCGTTGCGGCCCAGGGAGGCAATCTCCTCCACCATCCGAGAGGGCGTGGGTTCCTTCAGCACGGATTGAATCAGGCTGCACTTGTCCGCCTCCACCTCCCGCCGCTCGGCGAGCGGCGCTTGATGCGCGCAGCCCGCCCCCGCCAGGAGCGCGACACCCATCGCGCCCCAGGCCCACCGCTGGAATCGGTCCATCCCTGCCTCCTCACGACGCTTCATCCACCCGCTACAGCTTCCTCCACCGCGGGGAGAAGGGCGCTCGAGGCAGCACCGGGTCCTCCACCGCGATGATGTATTCGGCCCGGCGGTTGCCCGCTTCCGCCGTCTCGTCCGGAGTCCGCACGGCTGGCGACTCCTCACCCAATCCCTCGTAGAAGATGGGGACCTTCAACCCGCGCTGACGGAAGGCCGCGGCGAGACTCCGCGCCCGCTTGAGCGACAGCTCCCGGTTGTCCTTCGAGTCCCCCACCGTGTCCGTGTGCCCGAGCACGAAGAGGCGAACCGCCGCGAAGCGTCCGTATTTCGCAAGCGCTTCCGCAATCAACGCATGGCTCCTGTCCAGCTTGCCTCGCTCGGCCGCGGGAATGTCCGCGCGCCCCGAGGCGAAGCCCACCTCTTCGTGGGGAATGTCCATGCGCCACGGGAAGAGGTCCACACCCGTGTAGAAGTCCGATGTGTCGAAGGCCCGGAGGGAAATCTTCATCACCCGGCCCTCGGCGGGTGGCCAGCTCACTCCCAGCGGCGTGCCCGCCCGCTCGCCCTTGAAGGGCACCTCGCCCTCGAAGGCCTTCTTCCCCGTGTCCATCAGCACGGTGAGCTCCACGCGGCCCGCGGGACGCGAGAGCAGGAAGGAGAGCTTGCGCCCCGCGACGTCCACGTCCTCCGGGCGCACCTCCAACCGCAGCGGCCCGTTGAGCTCCGTGTCGAAGGAAAGCGGCATGCTGGCTGCCTCGGCGTCGGGGAAGCGCACCACCAGCTCGCCCTCGTAGTGGAAGCGGCCCTCGGGCTGCTCCAGCTCGATGCGACGGGTGATGCCTGGCTTCCCCCCGCCCTTCATCTCGACCACCTTCCCATCCCCGCGCTTCAGCTTCAGCTCGAAGCCAGCAATGGGCTCGTCGATGTGCACGAGCAATGCCGGGAGCTTCTCGCCCACCGCGGCACGGCCCTCCAGGGACACCCGGATGGCTTCGGCGAACGCGGGCAGCGGCGACGAGACGGCAAGACACAGCAGCAGGACCAGGCGGGCATTCATGGCGCGGCGTCGGCCTCCGGCTTCGCGGGGCACGCGGCGACGGCGCCCCGGCTGGGTGGATTCCACCGCGACAGGGTAGGCCGGTGCTCCGTGCGAGGAAATGCTTCGCGAGCAAGACGCGGCGGCGCGCGACGACATCCCCCCGCCACGCCCCACCTCTCGGGCGGCCGGGGAGGCATGCACCGGCCCGGGTCCCCCGCCCTTCCGGGCCGGACTCAGGGAACGCCGATGAGGGTGATTCCCGAGTCCTTGGCGGCGGCGAACAGCGCGGGCGCGTCCAGCAGCACCGTGCGGCCCGCCTCCAGCGCGAGGACCTTGGCCCCGACTTCGTTCATCACTTCCAGCGTGCGGGGTCCCGCCGCCGGCAGGTCGAAGCGCAGGTCCTGGTGGGGCTTGCAGCGCTTCACCACCACCGCGCCCGCGCCTCCCAGCTTGCCGCCTCGGCGGATGGCCTCGTCCGTGCCCTCCACCGCCTCGAGCGCCAGGACGTGCCCCTGGTGCACCACCACCGTCTGGCCCACGTCCGCCTGGCCCAGCAGCACCGCCACCTCGCGCCCCAGCGCCACGTCCTTCTCCTGCGCCTCGCTCAGCACCGGGCCCGCCAGGTGACCAGGCGGACAGAGCACCTCACCCAGGTAGTCCGTGGGGGCGATGATGGTGACGCCGCGCGACTCGAAGTCCGCGGCCACCGCGCGCAGGAGCGCGTCATCCCGGAAGCTGCGCAGGCGGGAGATGATGCGGACGGCGCCCAGGTCCGGCCGAGCGTCCGTCAGCGCCTTCACATGGCTGATGCCACCCGCCATGGCCGCCTGCTTCACGCCCGCGGAGATGAAGGCCTTCTGGATGCGGTTCACCTGGCCGACACGGACCCAGGTCAGCGCGCCCACCTCGGAGGCCAGCGCCGGGTCCGTCTCTCCCTTGTGCGCCACGGCGATGACTTCCAGTCCCCGAGCCCGCGCGGCGCGAGCGAAGAGGAAGGGAAGCTGGCCATTGCCCGCGATGAGACCAATCTTGCCGTCTGGCGGCGCGCTGCTCTCCATGTCCGCAGACTAGCGCGTCAGGCCGCGCTTGCTCTGCGCGATGAAGCTCACGAGGTGGTCCACCTCGGGGTGTCCCGCCAGCTCAGCGCGCAGCCGCGCCAGCGCCTCCTGCAGCCCCAGCTTGGAGCGGAACAGGATGCGGTGGGCTTCCTTCACGCGCTCGATCTGCTCCTTGGAGTAGCCGCCGCGCTCCAGGCCCACGGTGTTGAGCCCCACCAGCTCCGCGCGGTCTCCCTGCGCCGTGGCGTACGGCGGGATGTCCATGGTCACCATGGCGCCGCCGGAGATGAAGGAGAAGCGGCCCAGGCGGGTGAACTGATGCACCGCCGCCAGGCCGCTGATGATGACGTGGTCTTCCATCTCCACGTGGCCCGCCAGCGCGGACCCGTTGCCGATGCGACAGCCGTTGCCGACGATGCAGTCGTGGGCCACGTGGCTGTTGGCCATCAAGAGGGTGCCATGGCCGATGCGCGTGGCGCCGCCCCCACCGACAGTGCCCTTGTGCAGCGTGACGAACTCGCGCACCTGGTTGTCGTCACCCAGCGTGAGCTCGGTGTCTTCCCCCGCATACTTCAAGTCCTGCGGGTCCGCCCCGATGGAGGCGAACTGGAAGATGCGGTTGCGCGCACCGATCGTCGTGCGGCCCTCGATGACGACGTGAGGCCCCACGCGGGAGCCTTCGCCAATCGTCACCTGCGGTCCAATCACCGAGTACGGTCCGACCTGGACCGACTCGTGTAGACGCGCATCGGGATGAACCACCGCGGTGGGATGAACCTGAGCCATGTCGTCTCCTCTGCCTCTCGAGCTCGCGGTCAGGACGCCGCGCTCTCTTCCGCCCCAGCGTCCTTGTCCACCACCGTGGCCAGGAACTCGCCTTCGGCGACCTTCACGCCATCCACGGTCGCCGTGCCCTTCGTCTTCCAGACCGCGCCCTTGTGGCGCAGCACCTCGATGAGCAGCTGCACCCGGTCTCCCGGCACCACCGGCTTGCGGAAGCGCGCGCCATCCACGCCCATCAGGTAGGTCACCTTCTGGGAGGGGTCCATGTTCTCGCTCTTGTACGCGAGAATCGCGGACGCCTGGGCCAGCGCCTCCAGGATGAGCACTCCCGGCATCACCGGGTGCCCCGGGAAGTGGCCGTTGAAGAAGGGCTCGTTGATGGTGACGTTCTTGAAGGCCGTGATTTTCTGGCCCGGAACAATCTCCACCACCCGGTCGATGAGGAGGAACGGGTACCGGTGCGGCAGCAAGTTCTGGATTTCTCGGATGTCCATCACTCCCCCTTCTCCTTCTCCAGCAGCTCCACCCTGCGGCGCAGGGCTCGCATTTCCTTGAGCAGGTCGGCCACCTGGTTCACCGCCGCGCTGGCGCGGAGCCACTCGCGATGGGGAACGGCCGGAGAGCCACTCACCACCTGGCCATCCGGGACGTCATGGGCCACGCCGGACTGCGCGCCCACCTTCGCCATGTCGCCCACGCGGATGTGGCCCACCACACCCACCTGGCCCGCCAGCACCACGCCCATGCCAATCTCCGCCGAGCCGGACACACCGGCCTGGGCGCAGATGAGGCTCAGCGCGCCAATCTTCACGTTGTGCGCCACCTGCACCAGGTTGTCGACCTTGGTGCCGCGGCCCACCACCGTCTCGCCGACCGTCGCGCGGTCGATGCAGGAGCAGGCGCCCAGCTCGACGTCGTCCTCGATGCGGACGATGCCCACCTGGGGAATCTTGTAGTGCTCCGGCCCCGCTTCGCCTTCCGGATTGAACGCGAAGCCAAAGCCATCCGCGCCCACCACGGAGGCGGAGTGGAGGATGCACCGCGAGCCCACGATGCAACCCTCGCGCACCGTCACGTTGGGGTGCAGGACACTGTCCTCGCCCACCTCGGCGTGCTCGCCCAGATAGGCGCCCGGGAACAGCACCGAGCGAGCCCCCACCTTGGCGCCGGCCTCGACGGTGGCGCCCGCCATCACCGTGGCTTCCGGATGGACGGTGGCTTCGGGGTGGACCCACGCGCCAGGGCGGATGCCCGGCGCGGGCCGAGGGCTGGGGTGGAACAGGCGCAGCAGCTTGGCGTAGGCCAGGTGCGGATTGGACACCCGCACGAGCGCGACGCCGTCGCGAGGAGGCACGTCCGCGCCGATGAGGACCGCCGAGGCACGGGTGGCCTCGAACTGGCGGCGATAGCGCGTGTTTCCGTAGAAAGACACGTCTCCCGGGCCGGCTTCCTCGAGCCCGTTGAGTCCGTGGATGAGTTGCTCAGAGTCACCGAGAAGCTCTCCCCCGACATGGGCGGCGAGCTCCCCGAGCCGACGAGGTGCGGGGGAGGTCTTCACGTGGCGCGGTCTACTTGGTCGGGGCGTCCTTCGCCGCCGTCTTCTTGGAGCTGTTGTACGCCCGGATGACTTCGTTGGAGATGTCGTACTGGGCCTTCGCGAAGACGATGCCCGAGTCGCGCTTCTCCAGCACGAGGCCCAGGTCGTCCCGCTGCGCGATGGACGCCACCACCTGGTCAATCTTGTTGATGATGGGCTCCATCTCCTGGCGCTCCTTGTTGGCGGCCTCGGCGCGGCTCTTCTCCCACTTCTGGGCGAGCGTCATCACCTTGCGCTGCAGCTCCGCCTCCTTCTGGCCCCGGACGTCGGCGGCCATGGCGCTCGCCTGCTTGTCCAGCGCCTCCTTCTCGGCGCGGAGGGCGGACTGCTCCTTGTCGATCTCCTTCTGCTTGTCCTCCAGCCACTTCTGGAGGCGGGTCTTGGCGGCCTTGCCGTCATCCACCTCGAGAAGGACCCGCTGAAGGTCCACGTAGGCGACCTTCATCTCCGCGGCCGAAGAGGCCACCGGCAGGGCAAGCGACAGGACGGCGGCCATGGCCGCGACAGTGGTGCGAAGCGACATGTTCAACAGCTCCTCAGGGAAGGGTACAGGGTCCGACGTCAGACGCCCGGGCTTGTTCAACCCTTCCCGCCAGGGCGGGGCCGGGACGACAGGGCGACGGCTTATCAGAAGAAGTTGCCGATAGTGAACTCGAACAGAATCCGTTCGTCTTCCGGCCGCCTGGTGAGCGGGATGCCCCACTCGAAGCGAAGGGGGCCGATCGGGCTGAACCAGCGGAAGCCGAAGCCCGCCGAGTGGAAGAGGCCGAGTGGCAGCTTGTCCTGCTTGTCCTCGAAGAAGCGCTCGTTGGAGGCGTACGCGTTGCCCGCGTCGTAGAAGAGCACGCCGCGCAGGCCGGCCTTCTCGAAGATGGGGAACTCGAGCTCGAAGTTGAAGACGAGCTGCTTGTTGCCGCCGACGAGGAAGTCCGTGACGGTGGCGTCCGGGCTGCTCGAGCGAGGCACCTTCTGGGTCGGGCTGATGCTGCGCAGGAAGTAGCCACGGACGCTGTTGATACCACCCACGTAGTACTGCTCGGAGATGGGCAGCGGCTTGTCCGCGTCGAGCTGCTGGATGTAGCCCAAGGAGGCGTTCGTCTTGAAGACGAAGCCCAGCGGCATCGGGAAGTACAGGCGCGAGGTCGCGGTGTAGCGGTTGAAGAGGAACGTGCCGCCAAGGAAGTCCGGGGCGAACTCCACCGAGCCGACATGGTAGAAGCCGCGCGACGGGAACAGGCGGTTGTCGCGGCGGTCGAAGGAGAGTGACAGCCGCGCCGCGCTGGTGGTGCCCGACTTGAACTGGTTGGCCAACAGCACCGCGCCCAGGTTCGAGCCCGCCTCCACGTTCACCCACTCACGGGTGTAGCCGATGGTGCCCAGCAGGTCGTCGATGAACTGGTAGCCGATGGAGACGGTTCCACCGGTGGAGTTGCGGATGAAGCCTTCGTAGTCCGCCTGGACGCGGAAGAACTCCGCGGACAGCAGGTAGTTCGTGTCCAGGAAGTACGGGTCGTAGAACGACAGCTGCACCAGCGAGCGCAGGCTGGAGATCTGCGCGGACGCGGAGACGCTCTGGCCCCAGCCCAGGAAGTTGTTCTGGGAGATCTGCGCCGTGAAGATGAAGTTCTCCACGTTGGAGAAGCCCAGGCCCACCTGGAAGGTACCGGTGGCCTTCTCCTTCACCTCCACCTGGAGGACGATGGTGTCGTCGGTGCTGCCCGGGCGCTGGGTGATCTCCACCGTCTCGAAGTAGCCCAGGGCGGTGACGCGCTCCTTGCTCCGGCGCACGCCCGTGCCGCTGTAGAGCTCGCCTTCGTACACGCGCAGCTCGCGGCGGATGACCTTGTCGCGCGTCTTCGTGTTGCCGCTGACGTCGATGCGCTCGATGGTGACCTGCGGGCCCTTCTGCACATCGAAGGTCAGGTCCACCGTGCGGTTGTCCGCGTTGACGCTGGTGACGGGGTTGATGTTCGCGTACGCGTAGCCGCGGTCGTAATACACGTCCGACAGGCCCAGGATGTCCTGCGACAGCTGCGAGCGGTTGAAGCGGTCCTTGGAGCGGGACCGCATCAGCCCCATCATCTGCTCCTTGGAGACGTCGGGGAGCAGGTCACCCGCGATGTCGATCTTCCCGATGTCGTACGGCTCGCCCTCGGTGATGCGCAGGGTGATGTAGATGTAGCGCTTGTCCGCGGAGAGCTGGACCGTGGGCTTGTCGATCTTGACGTTGATGAAACCGCGGTCGTAGTAGGCGATCTGGATGACGGCCAGGTCGCGCTGGAAGGCGTCCTCGCGGTACGTGCCCTCGCCCGTGAAGAAGGAGAAGAAGCCTCCCTCGCGGGTGATCATCGTCTCCTTGAGCTCCGACGCGGTGACCTTCTCCGCGCCGATGAGGGTGATCTGCTTCACCATCACCTTGGCGTGCTCGTTGATGACGATGACGACGTCGACGCTCCCACTGCCCTCGGCGGAGGGTTTGATTTCGTGGGAGACCTCGGCGAGGAAGAAGCCCTTCTCCACGTACTTGGCCTGGATCTTCTTCACCGTGTTGCGCACGGTCTCCAGGTCCAGAATCGTGTTGGCCTTGACCTCGATGTCGTCCTTGAAGTCGTCCTTGTTGAGCTCCTCGTTGCCCTTGAGCGAGACGGAGCGGACCACGGGCCGCTCCTCCACCCGGACGACGTAGGCGATGCCACGAGGCATTCGCTGCCGGAGCAGCTCCACGTTCTGGAAGTACCCCAGGGCCCACACGGCCCGGAGGTCTTCCGAGCTGCGGGCGGGGTCCCAAGGCTGACCCACCTTGGTGCGCAGGGCGCGGCGGATGGCCTCGGCCTCCACGCGCTTGTTGCCCTCGACTCGAATCTCCACCACCCGGTTCGCCTCTTCCTCCGACGAGGCAGGGGCTTCTTCAACGGGGGCGTCCGAGGGGCGCTCGGGCTCTTGGGGAGTGGGCGCGGGAGTGCTCGGAGATGGGGCCTGAGAAGGCGCACCCCCGTTCACCTGTGCCCGGACGGGGCCAGGCACGAGCGACCACAGGACGACCGCTATCAGCGGGAGCAGTGACTTGCGCGACAGAACGGGGTGCCTCAAGGGGAGACCGGCCGGGAAAAGGCGGGGCAATGTACGGGAAGGGGCGCGACGCCCTCAATCCAAAAGCGCGGAGCCATCAAGCCTCCGACACCTGCCCGCCGGCCAGCCGCAGGCGGCGGGGCATGGAACGGGCCAGGGTCTCATTGTGGGTGACCACCACGGCGGTGATGCCCAGCTCCCGGTTGACGTCCCGGAGGAGCTGGTGGATGCCCTCGCCGGTGGCCGGGTCCAGGTTGCCCGTCGGCTCGTCGGCGAGGAGGACAGCGGGCTTGAGCACCAGGGCGCGGGCCAGGGCCACCCGCTGGGCTTCACCACCGGACAGTTCCCCTGGCCTGTGGTCTACCCGCTGCCCCAATCCCACCCGCTCCAGCAGCTCCCGGGCGTAGGCGTAGGCCCCGGTGCGCTCCCGGCGCTGGATGAGGGCGGGCATGGCCACGTTCTCCAGGGCGGTGAACTCCGGCAGGAGGTAGTGGCTCTGGAAGACGAAGCCGATGGTGCGGTTGCGGAACTCGGCGATTTCCGCGTCGTTCATGGCGAAGACGGAGCGGCCCTCGAAGAAGACCTCGCCCGCGGCGGGGGCATCCAGGGTGCCCAGCACGTGCAAGAAGGTGCTCTTGCCAGCGCCGGAGGCGCCCACCAGGGACACGAGCTCTCCCTTGGCGATATCGAGCGACACGGAGCGCAGGATGTCGATGCGCTTTCCGTGCAGGAAGTAGCTCTTGAAGACGTTGCGGATGGACAACAGCGTCATGGCTACTCCGCCTTGAGGCCTTCCACCGGTTCCACGCTGCTCGCCTTGAGGGCCGGGTAGATGGACGCCAGGTAGGTGACGAGCACCGCGATGACGACGGCCAACGCGGTCTGCAAAGGTTCGATGCGCACCGGCAGCGCGGGAATGTAATAGACCTCGGGGTCCAGCTTGATGCCCACCTTCTCGATGAAGAGGCACCAGGACAGGCCGGAGAACAGGCCCAGGACGCCCCCGGCGACACCAATCTGGAGACCTTCGGCGAGGAATATCTTCACGATGCCTCCATCCGGGACTCCCAGCGCCTTGAGGACGGAGATCTCCTTGCGCTTCTCCAATACCAGCATGATGACCGTGGCGACGATGAGACCCGCGGCCACGATGATGATGATGGACAGGATGATGCCCATCACCAGCTTCTCCAGGCGCAGCGCGGAGAAGAGGTTCTTGTTCATCTCTCCCCAGTCGCGGGCCCGGTAGGGATAGCCGCCCAGCGTCTTCACCACCTGCCCGGCGATGCGGCGCGCGTCGTCGATGTCGAGCACCTTCAGCTCGATACCCGTGGCGCCGTGGACGCTGAAGAAGTCCTGCGCTTCCTTGAGCAGGATGTAGACGAACTTGGCGTCGTACTCGTACATCCCCGAGTAGAAGACGGCCGCCACGCGGAAGGCGCGGTTCTTGGGCAAGGGCCCCATGGGCCCCAGCTCCGTGCCCAGCGGGGACACCACGTTCACCCGGTCCCCCACCACCACGCGAAGCTGCGATGCCAGCTCGCGGCCGATGATGATGCCGGGCAGCACGGGCGTCTTCTTCGGCTTGCCCGAGCGGCGGATGATGTCGTCTCCCGCGTCCTCCCCTGCCCCACCCTCCGACGGAGCCGACTCTTCATCCAGGCCGCGCGAGAGGATCTTCTCCGGGGTGTGGAGGATGTCGAGCGAGCCGCCGCCCAGGATGTTCTTGGGCAGGTCCGTCACCTCGCCCACCGTGGCCGGGTCGATGCCCTTGATGATGACGGCGTCGACGTTGCCCTCGGAGGCAATCATCACCTGGTTGATGATGAAGGGCGTCTGCCCCTCGACACCAGGCACCTTGCCGACGGTGTCCATCACCTTGGAGTACTCGGGCAGGTCCCCCGCGTACCGGGTCACCACCACGTGGGCGTTGGTGCCGAGAATCTTCTTCTGGAGGTCGGCCTCGAAGCCGCTCATCACCGACAGCACGATGATGAGCGCCATGACGCCCACGCCCACGCCGCCCACCGACAGCGCGGTCATCATCATGGTGGGCGACTGCTCGCGCAGCTTCAGGTTGTGCAGCGCCTCCGATGCGGCCAGCGGATCCGCCATGCCCAGCGCGCGGATGCGCGTGCGCTCCACGGCGGCCTCGGCCGAGCGGATGATGAAGTAGACGAGCAGCGGCGGGATGATGCCGAACATCAGCACCGCCAGCGTGCCCAACAGCAGCGACGGTCGGAACACCGCCACGTGGCGGCGCGCGACGAACAGCTCGAAGCCGAGCTTCAGGTCCACACGCCCGCTGCCCGCGGCGATGAAGCCCGTGTTGATGCCCAGCACCAGCGCGAGCACCAGCCCCGTGAAGGTCAGCCAGTACGCCAGCTCCGGCCGGCCAATCAGGCCCGCCACGTACGTCACCTCGCGCAGCCGGTAGCCCAGCGCGAGCTGGAGCGCGGGGATGCGCTCCATCAACGTGAGGAGGATGGGAACGGGCAGGCCCAGGTAGAAGACGCCGATGGTGGCTTCCGGCAGCGCCAGCCGCTGCGCCCGGGAGGCCCCGATGAAGCCGGACACGAAGGCGACGAAGGCCGCCCCCACCAGCGAGATGCCGAACGCGACGGTGGGCGGCATGGCCAGCCCCCCGCCCGCGTCCCGCGCGATGCCCAGCTCCGTCGAGGGCACGCCGCTGGACAGCATCGTCTGCAGGAAGATGTAGACCAGCTCCGCCAGCAGGACACCGCCGCCGTAGGCCCCCAGCGTGCTCCAGTAGAAGTCACGGTAGCGCGCCAGGCGCGGGTACAGCGGCGCCCCGGCCGCGGGGCTCGGCCCTCCGGTGGGCTCCGGCGCGCGCCGGATTCCCAGGGCCACCAGGCTCCAGCCCGCCACCCAGACCACGGCCCCCAGCAGCAGGAACCCCGGCTGACCCAGCAGCAGGGACTCCTTCACGGCCGCCTGCGCCGGCAGGAGCGCCGTCCCGTTCACCGCCTGGACCACCCCACCCCACCCGAAGAGGGACAGGCCCAGGAAGGAGCCCACCTCCGCCCAGGCACCGGACGCGGAGATGGACACCCCCAAGAGGGTGAACCCCACCAAGGCGACGAGTGCCCCGGCCCAGATGAAGCTCCAGCGGTGGACGGTCTGCCGTTCTGCCGAGTGCACGCGGCCTCCTGGCTACTTCGCCAGTGGCTTGAGGAGTGGGAACAGGATGACGTCGCGGATGCTCTGAGAATCCGTGAACAACATCGCGAGCCGATCAATCCCGATTCCCTGGCCGGCCGTGGGCGGCATGCCGTGCTCGAGTGCTCGGATGTAGTCCTCGTCGTAGTCCATCGTCTCCTGCTGCCCCCGCTGCTTCGCGTCGAGCTGAGACTGGAAGCGCCCCTTCTGGTCCAGGGGGTCGTTCAGCTCGGAGAACGCGTTCGCGATTTCGCGACCCGCCACGTACAGCTCGAAGCGGTCCGCAACGTCGGGGTTCTGGTCGTTCCTGCGGGCCAGCGGGGAGACCGCGGTGGGGAAATGGGTGATGAAGGTGGGATGAATCAGGGTGTGCTCGACGTGGGCCTCGAAGAGCGCGCCCACCAGCTCGCCGTGGTTCATCGTCTCGATGGCCCGACGCTCGGCCTCGCCGCGCGTCGTCTTGAGCAGCTCGTGCCGGAGCTTGTCCGGGTCCGACATGTCCTTGT
Source organism: Myxococcus stipitatus DSM 14675 (assembly GCF_000331735.1). Classification (GTDB taxonomy): domain Bacteria; phylum Myxococcota; class Myxococcia; order Myxococcales; family Myxococcaceae; genus Myxococcus; species Myxococcus stipitatus. The sequence continues at coordinate 6,665,887 of NC_020126.1, forward strand.
CGGACAGCGCGCCGCCCACGCCCTCGCGGATGGCCTCCGTCATGGAGATGCGCTTCCAGCCCTTGCCGAAGTCGAGCACGTGCTCGCCGTACTTCACCTTCGTGTCGCCGGTGACGGCCTTGGCCGCCTCGGAGATCATCTCCTCGCTCAGGTCCATCAGGTCTTCGTACGTGGCGTACGCCTGATAGAACTCGAGCATCGTGAACTCGGGGTTGTGCCGGGTGCTGATGCCCTCGTTGCGGAAGTTCCGGTTCACCTCGTAGACGCGCTCCAGGCCGCCCACCACCAGTCGCTTCAGGTACAGCTCTGGAGCGATGCGCATGTACAGGTCGATGTCGAGCGCGTTGTGGTGCGTGGAGAAGGGACGCGCCGCCGCACCCGACACGAGCGGGTGCATCATCGGCGTCTCCACTTCGACGAAGTCACGCGCGTCGAGGAAGTTGCGGATGAAGCGGATGAGCTTGTTGCGCCGGAGGAACGTCTGCTTCACGTCCGGGTTGGACACGAGGTCCAGGTAGCGCTGACGGTAGCGGATCTCCACGTCCGTCAGGCCGTGCCACTTCTCCGGCAGCGGGCGCAGGGACTTGGTGAGCGGCGCGAACTTCGTCGCGGCCAGCGTCAGCTCGCCCGTCTTCGAGCGGAACAGCGTGCCCGTGGCGGAGAGGAAGTCACCCAGGTCGCACAGCTTGAAGACCTCGTAGGCCTCCGCCAGCGCGTCCTTCTTCATGTGGACCTGGATCTCTCCGGAGCGATCCCGCAGCTTGATGAAGGCGGCCTTGCCGAACGAGCGCATCGCGATGAGGCGACCGGCGACGTCGTACGTGACGGGCGTCTGCTCGAGCGACTCGGCGGTGTCATCAGCGTGTTTCGCGAGGATGTCCGCGGCGAGGTGCTGGGGGCGGTGGCCGTTGCCATACGGGTTGAAGCCCGCCTCCCGCCACTTGGCGGCCTTCTCCAGCCGCTGGTCGTAGATTTCCTGCTCCTTCGAGCCCAGGTCGTTGTTCTGGTCGTCAGCCATCGCGCGCCCTTCCAAGAGGCGCGGCACCGTAGCCAAGCCTCCCTCGGGACGCAACGCAACACATCGGGAAGGTTCAGGGGGCCGCCAACACCAGGAAGGCGGCCACGGCCACGGCGAGCAGGATGGGGATGAGAATCTCGACGGGGAAGCGGTGCTGCATATGAGCCATGTGCAGGCCCCGCAGACCGAAGCGCCGCTGCCGACGCACGCGAGTCATCACCACCGAGGCCAGCGCTGGCGGTGCCTTCTCGCGCTCCACGTTCTGAAGACGTCGCACCGTGCGCGAATATCCCTCCCACCCATGGCGGCACTCATCGCAGCCGTCCAGGTGCGAGCGCACCGCCTGCGCCTGAGGGGCAGGCAGCTCGTCGTCGGCGAGCGCGAGGAACAGGGCCCTCGCCTCGCGGTGGTTCATTCGCGGGTCCACGTCCGGAAGTCTGCGATGGAAACCACTCATGGCTCAAGCCGCCCCAGGAGGTTCGCCAGCTTTTCACGGGCCCGGTGGAGCCGGCTCTTCACCGTGCCCTCCGGCAGCTCCGTGATGTCCACGATTTCGTCGTAGCTCAGCCCTTCGATGTCGCGCAGCACCACGAGCATGCGTGCGTCGGGCTCGAGCTGGGAGATGGCCCACTGCACGCGGGCCCGCTCGCGCGCGGACTCCAGCGCGACGTCCGGCGTGGGGGGCGCCCCCGGGCCGTCCACCCAGGAAGCGCTCGCTTCGTCGTACTCCTCCGAGCGGCCCCGGCCCCGGCGCTTGAGGTACTTCAGCCGGTTGATGCAGTGGTTCTTGGTGATGCGGAACAGCCAGGTGGACAGGCGGGAGTCCTCGCGGAAGCGGCGGACGTTCTGGTGCACGCTGACGAAGATCTCCTGCACCAGGTCATGCGCCTCCTCCCGGTCCCCCACCATGCGGACGCAGAAGTCGTAGAGCCGGTCCTGGTGCAGGTGCACCAGTTGCTCGAAGGCCTCGGAGTCGCCCTGGCGCAGCCGGGCCAGCAGCGCCGCGTCGTCGCGCCGAGCCTCGGCCGCTTCGCCAGCGGACCCGTCCTGTCCGATTTCGAGCACCCCGCCCGGTTGCACCGGTGTCCTCCCGCGACGGCCTTCCCAGAAGGAAGGGCCTTGCCCTGAAGCCTATCCGTTCCCCTTCCCCGCCGCGCGTCCGACACCGCGGCGGGAAAAAGGTTCCCGGACTTCGTCGAGGGCCGGCGTGGCGGGGGGGTGCCCGCCTCCGCCGGTAGGGAGGCTCAGTCCAACGCCGCGTTGCGGTTGGGGTTCTTCACGCCCAACAACTGCGCGGTGATGAACTCCTCCAGGTCTCCATCCAGCACGGAGTCCACGTTGCCCGTCTCCACGCCGGTGCGCAGGTCCTTCGCCATGCGGTAGGGGGCCAGGACGTAGGAGCGGATCTGCGAGCCGAAGGAGATGTCCTTCTTCGCGGCCTCGGCGGCGTCTCGCGCGGCCTCGCGCTTCTTCATCTCCAGCTCGTACAGGCGGCCGCGCAGGATCTTGAAGGCCATGTCCTTGTTGGCCGACTGCGAGCGCTCCGTCTGGCAGGTGATGATGATGCCCGTGGGCAGGTGGCGCAGCTGCGCGGTGGAGGACGTCTTGTTCACCTTCTGTCCACCAGCGCCGCCGCCTCGGATGAACTTCAGGTCGATGTCCTTCTCCGGGATGTCGATTTGAATCGTGTCGTCGACTTCCGGATAGACGTCCACCGACGCGAAGGCCGTCTGGCGCCGGGCGTTGGCGTCGAACGGGGAGATGCGCACCAGCCGGTGCACGCCCACCTCGGCCTTGAGGTAGCCGTAGGCGAAGTCACCCTCGATGCGCAGGGAGACGTTCTTGAAGCCCGCCTCTTCGCCCGGCACCTCGTCGCTGATCTCGACCTTCCAGCCCTTGGCCTCGCAGTAGCGCGAGTACATGCGCAGCAGCATGGCCGCCCAGTCCATCGAGTCGGTGCCACCGGCGCCGGCGTTGATGTCCATGAAGCAGCTGCTGCGGTCCTGCTCGCCGGACAGCATGCGCGCCAGCTCCAGCTTCGCGACGTCGCCGTCCAGCCCCTCCAGCGAGGACTCCGCCTCCTGGGCCGTGGCCTCGTCCGCGGCCTCCGCCGCCAGCTCCAGCAAGGTCTGCGCGTCATCCAGGCCGCGCATCACCTTGTCGTAGGCGCCCACGCTGAGCTCCAGCGTGGACTTCTCCTTCAACATCGCCTGGGCCTTGGTGTTGTCGTCCCAGAAGTTCGGCAGCGTGCTGTCACGCTCAATCAACGCAATGCGGGACCGCTTGCGGTCCAGGTCAAAGATGCCCCCGGAGCGCCAACACGCGCTCCCTGAGGCCGTTGATCTTCTCCATCGAATCGTTCGCCATGTGCGTGCTTCCTCGTCGGGCGCGCGGTGCCTCCAGCGGTCACCGCGCGCGAAGGGGTTGAAACCAAGAGCCGTCAGGGGGACTTGAGCGAAACCACGGCCTCGTCCCGTGGCGCTGACACGCGGGCCGCGCCCGTGAAGCGCGCCAGGATCCGGTCCAGGCCGAACGCTCCCGCCATGCCCACGGAGATGGGGAGGATGAGCGCGATGAGCCGCCAGTTGTCCTGGTCGAAGGGCGGCAGGACCTTGAGCACCACGCCCAGGCCCCCGAGCGCCGCGAGCACGCCCCAGAGCTTGAACAGGCGCGCGCGCGTCTTGGGGTTCTTGCCCCGCATGAGCGAGAGGCCCCAGGGCACCGCCATCAGCGTCAGCGGGTTGGCCAGGAACAGGTTCTCGTTGCGGTACGTCACCGTGTGGTCCGTCACCCACCCCATGACGAAGAGGGCCGTGCCGGGAATCCCCAGCACCAACCCGAGGAGCGCGTTCTCCAACCCCAGGAACACGCGCGCGAGCCGGCTGCCCTGTCGCGCCCAGGCCGCGAGGCCCAGAGCCCCTCCGCCCAGCGCCAGCCCCAGCGCGAGAATCCACGGCCCCCAGGGCGGCGGCTCCGCGGGAGGGCGCGCGCGGTCGGGAGACAGGTAGTAGTTCCACTGCCGCGCCACCAGGGGTCTCGACTGTCCCTGCGCGTCCTTCACCTGGAGCGACGCCACCTGCGCCTCCAGCTCATCCGGGAGGAAGGCCTCCTCCCAGCGAGTGATGGGGTGGTCGATTTCGTCGTTCATCATGAAGTCGAGCAGCACGCTCATGGGCGGACTCGGCGCCGTGTACCGCCGCGTGTGCTCGCGCAGCGTCATCCGCCCCGGCGCCCGGTCGGCCTCGCGGAGCTGGCCGCTGGTGGCCACATCAATCATGTCGCGCAGTCGCGTGACACAGTTGTCGTTGTAGTGGTGATACAGATACTCGCGGTTCTCCGGCAGGACGTTGTCGGCCAGCCGCTTGGAGACCTGGAGCCGCTGCTCCGTGGTGAGGTTGAGCTCCTGGATGCGGACGTCGCGGTCCTCGGCGCGGTAGTAGCGGTAGGTGCCGTCCACGCGGGCCTGCCCCACCCAGAACTCCAGGCGCCCCATCGCGAAGCGGGCCAGCATCGCGTCGTCGAAGGAGAACATCCCGTAGTTGTAGACACGGGCCACGCCCAGCCGGCGGTCCTCCACCACGAGCGAGCCGTGTCCCCACCAGGACGGCACGTCGTCTCCCGGGCTGAAGGTCACCAGCGAGACGACAAGGTCCTCGGCCTGACTCTCGCCCGTTCCCCAGGGCGGCACGGCGTTCGTCTGCGCACGTGCGGGCACCGCGAGCAATGAGCCGAGCAGGCAAAGGACGATGAGCGACAAGCGGAGCATGGCGATGTCCAACACGCGGGAGGCGGACTACCTATCATGCACGCCGCGCGACTCAATCGGCAGGATGCCGGAATGTCCGCCAGGGGGCCATGCGAGGCCCTTACATCAGACTTCTCGCCCTCCGGGCCTTCGCATCCACCTGGAGAGAGTCCGCCACCATACCTCGCTCGCCCAGGAGCTCTTCTTCCAGCGCGGCCATGCGCTTCGCGTCGCGAGGGCGCTCGTGGTCATGACCCAACAGATGCAACAGGCCGTGCGCCAGATAACGCGCCATCTCCGACTCCAGCGTGCGGCCGTACTCCTTCGCCTGCCGCTTCGCCGTGTCCAGCGAGATGACGACGTCCCCCAGCGGACGCGGGCCGGGAGTCCCTCGGGGAAGCTCTCCCGCGGGGAAGCTCAGCACGTCGGTCGCCTTGTCCTTGTCCCGCCAGGTGCGGTTGAGGCGGCGGATGGCCCGGTCATCCACCACGGACAGGGACAGCTCGCAGTCGGACAGGGACAGGCGCCGCAGGTAGTCGCGAGACCACGCCGTCAGCTGCCGGCCCCACTCCTTGCCCTGCGGGTGCGCCACCTGCACCGTCACCACGTTCTCCTGCGCACGCGGCGCGGGCGGCTCGATGTGCGCGCGCTCCGGCTTGAAGGCGGGAGCGCAGATGGACCAGTAGTCGCACGCGCCCTTGCCGTCGTTGCGATACACGACGCGCTTGCCGCGCGGCACCAGGCCCACCTCGCCCGCGGCGATGCGCTCCCGGCGGCCTTCCACCACCAGCGTCAGCTCGCCCTTGAGGACGAGCACGACCTCGTCGAACTCCGGCCGCTGCGCGGGCTCGGACCAGCCGGGGGGCGCGAGCATCCGCGCCACCGACGCTGAATCCGTGCCCGTGGTCGCCGCGCCCACGAACTCCTCGATGCGCTTGCCGTCATCCCGGGGGATGACCTTGCCCTTGCGCAGTCTCACGCCGTCACTCCTCGCGTCCGACTCACGAAGCCCCCGCCGAACGGGCCTTGTCCTTCACATCCATCGCCTTGCCTCCCGCCACCACCAGCGGCGGCACCTTGCCACCGCCCACCGCGCCCGCCGGGTAGACGGGACGCGTGTGATAGATGCCCTCCAGCGTGTGCAGGAAGGACTGCGAGATGAGGTTCAGGTCCTTCAGCGTCAGGTCGCACTCGTCGAGCTGCCCCTCGGAGAAGATGAGGTTGATGATCTTCTGCACCTGGGCCTGGAGCTTGGACGTGGTGGGCTCCGACATCGAGCGCGTGGAGGCCTCCACCGCGTCGGCGATCATGACCAGCGCCGCCTCGCGGAACTGCGGCTTGGGGCCCGGGTAGCGGTAGATGCTCTCGTCGATGGGCGGCGCGCCTTCCTTGCCCTCCTGCTCCTTCAGGGCCTTGTGGTAGAAATACCCCACCGTGCGCGTGCCGTGGTGCTGGGGAATCGCATCCGCCACCAGCTTCGGCAGCCGGTACTGCCGCGCCATCTCCAGCCCCTCCGTCACGTGGCGCTTGATGATGACGGCGCTCATCGCGGGCGCGAGCCCGTCGTGCCGGTTCTCTCCCTTCTGGTTCTCCCCGAAGTAGAGCGGGTTCCGGCCCTTTCCGATGTCGTGGTAGTACGCGCACGAACGCGCGAGCAGCGGGTTGGCGCTGATCGTCTCGGCGGCGTTCTCCACCAGCGTCCCGATGATGATGGAGTGGTGGTAGGTGCCCGGCGCCTGGACGATGAGTTCCTTGAGCGCGGGGTGGTTGAGGTTCGCCAGCTCCAGCAGCTTGATGTCGGACGCGTAGCCGAACGTCATCTCGATGAGCGGCGTGAGCGCCATCACCATGACGGGCACCGCGAGCGAGGAGCCGATGAACGCGCTCACCGCGGTGATGGCCGTGTCCGACGAGAGCCCCTTGCCCTCCACCAGGAACAGGAAGAGCACCGCCACCGTGTTGGCCGAGCCGGTGACGAGGCCCGCCCGGAAGATGCCCACGCGGTCCTTCGCCTTGACGATGCGGTCGGCCGCCACCAGCGAGCCCACGAGCGTGTAGATGCCGAAGGCCAGCGAGTTGCCGAGCATCACGCCCGCGAGGCTCGCGAACACCACGGCGAAGAAGAGCGCCAGCTCCTGCGTGAGGATGAAGCGCACCAGCATCGCACCCGCGGCCACCGGGAACACGTAGTACAGCGCCTCGATGGGCAGCGCCGTATAGCGGTCCTGGATGGCGTCCGCGATGGACACCCAGAGCTGCAACAGCGCCAGCATCCCCACCAGCAAGATGCCCAGCAACAGCCCGTCCTTGCGCGTGGGCCGGAAGCGCCGGAACGCGGTGAGGCAGAAGAAGTACGAGGAGACGACCAGCAGCGCCACCAGCCCCGTGCCGCCCAACTGGACCTGCACCAGGTCCAGCCCGTCCGTCTCCGCCCGCATCCCTTGCAGGACGACGAGGTGGCCCTCGTTCACCAGCTCGCCATCGCCGATGACGCGCTGCCCCTTCTTGATGGAGATGACGGCGTCCTTCACTGCCTGCGCGGCCTGGTTCCGGCGCGCATCCGTCTCCGCGATGTTGATGGTGAGGTTGGGCCGCACCAGCCGCTTGGCCAGCCGAAGCACGGCCCGGCGCTGCACACCCGGCGCATCCGGCAGGAGGTTGCCCGGGATGGAGGCGAAGCGGTCCATCTCCTGGTGCGCCTCGCGCACGTCTACCACCTGGGGCGCGCCGTTGGGGAGGGTCTCCTCCCCCTTGTTCACCACGTCCCGGACCGTGAGTCCCTGAGGGGCCTCACGCGCCAGCTCCTCGCGGGAGCCCGCCACGTGCACCGGGCCCTGCTCGGAGCGGTAGGCCCGCTCCAGCAACGCCAGGGTGGCCACCTCCACCTCGTCCGAGAAGCCCTTCGCGAAGAGCGCCTGGAAGTCCTCCGCCTCCAGCCCCGCGTCGCGCTGGCCGAAGAGCAGCTCCTGCAGCTCCGACTGCATCTCCTCGCGGGCGCGGCGGTCGCGCTCGACCTGTTCAGGAGTGGGCGGTGGGTTGCGCCGGGACTTCCGGCCCTCGTCCGGCTCGCTCTCCGCCTTGGCGTCGGCGAGCTCCATCAGCCGCTCACGCATGGTGGCGAAGGACGCACGCACCACGGTGCGCAGATGTCCCACCACGGCCGGGTTCAAGTCATAGACGGGTTTGACGGCGGCCCGGGCATCCTGGCGCCGCTGGGTCGTCATGGACCGGTGGACGACCTCGTAGTCTCGAGCCGCCTTGAAGCCGGCGGGCGAGCTGGCGCGGAAGGGCTTGCCCAGGTTCTCGCCCGTCAAGGCGGGAATCTGCTGGCTGTAGAGGCCGGGGGAGATGGCAAACCCCGCCCCCACCGAGACCATCAGGAGAAGGAACACCTGGACCGCACGCCGCCCCCAGACGCCGTTTCCTAGACCCAAGCGTGCTGCGAGCGCGTCCAACGGACTGGGCGCGGGGGACTGCGGTTCCGGTTCGTCCATGGAGGTCCTCACCCTAGATAGGGGCCGTGGCTCCATCAAGGCCGCAGCGCGCCGGAAAATTCACGGGGCCGGAAATACGTATGCCCGCCCGCCAGGGTGAGGGCGGGTGGGCATACGTGTGCAACGTTGACTGGCTCAGCCGACAGCAGCCTCCGGGGGCACCGGAGCCACGCGGGACTCAGGTGCCGCCACGCTGGCCGACGAGGCGGCTTCGCGAGCGGCCTGGGCCTCCTTCTGGGCCACCTCCGCCTTGTCGTAGGCGCGGATGACTTCCTGCACCAACGGGTGGCGGACGACGTCCAGGTCGGAGAACTCCGAGAAGTGGATGCCCTCGATGTTCTTGAGCACCGCGCGGGCATGGGACAGGCCGGACAGCTTCCCCGTGGGGAGGTCCACCTGCGTCACGTCGCCGGTGATGACGGCCTTGCTGTTGTAGCCCAGGCGCGTCAGGAACATCTTCATCTGCTCCACGGTGGTGTTCTGCGCCTCGTCGAGGATGACGAAGGCATCGTTGAGCGTCCGGCCACGCATGAAGGCCAGCGGAGCGACCTCCACCACGCCCTCCTCCACCAGATGCGCCGCGCGCTCGGCGGCCATCATGTCGTGGAGCGCGTCGTAGAGCGGCCGCAGGTAGGGGTTCACCTTCTCCTGCAAGTCGCCGGGCAGGAAGCCCAGCTTCTCCCCCGCCTCCACCGCGGGCCGCGCCAGGATGATGCGCTTGACCTTGCGCTCCTGGAGGAAGGCAACAGCCATGGCCATGGCCAGGTACGTCTTGCCCGTACCCGCGGGACCGATGCCGAAGACGATGTCGTGGGCTCGGATGGAGTCCACGTAGCGCTTCTGGGCGATGCTCTTCGGCGCAATCTGCCGGTTGCCGGAGCTCTTCAGCACCGGCCCCAGCATGACTTCCTGGAGCGACTCCGCGCCCCGGCCGAGCACCTTGATGCCCTGCTCGACGTCCTCGCGGTAGACGGGACGCCCCGCGCGAATCATCCCCTCCAGGTTCTCCAGCAAACGCACCGCGAAGGCGACCGCGTCGGAGGGGCCGGACAAGTGGAACTCCGTCCCCCGTTGTCCCACCCGGACCCCGAGGCGTCGCTCCATCAGTTTGAGGTTTTCGTTCTGGTTGCCGCACAGCGCAAGGGCCGTCTCATTGTCACGGACGTCCACCTTGGCGGAGGCGGTGACGGCTGCGGGCGCTTCCAACGTGGCGGGGTTTCGCAATGCGTGTCGTTCCTCGGTCGGTACCGCTGTCTTCAACGTAACGCCGCCCCCCTGCCTCCGAAACACGACTTCGCGTGAAGGCTAGCGCAGGGGAGGCAGGAGGACGAACCGCCGAGCGGGCAACCGCCGGTAGTAGAATTCCTCCCGCCACGGGTATCTGAGTTCGTCTGAACTCAACAATCCAGCCTGGACCAGGGCGTCCAGACGCTCCGGCAGTTCCCCTCGTTCCAGAAGGAACACTTCCAGGGCGGACTCGATTCGGACGCGTTGGGCATCGGAAACATGACGTTGCGCCGCGGCGTCGGCGAAAGCGGTGGCCGCTCGCGTGTGCTCCGGGTCGGCGAGCGCCACCCGGGACACCACCACCGCCAGCGCCGCGAGGACTCCCATGGTGGCCACCACCCGCCCCACCACGCCCCCCATGCGGGAGACCAGCCGCTCCTCCCCCGGCGCGGGAGCCGGCGCCCCCTCGGGGTGCACGACGCGCACGTACTCGCCCCGAACCAGGTTGTGCAGGGCCTTGCAGGTCTCGAACTCACCCAGGCAGCAGACATCCACCAGCTTGCGCAGGTCGCGACCGACCGCGATCTCGTCGTAGACGCGGCGCTCGGTGCCGCCGATGGAGCCCAGCTCTCCGCCCTCCTCGCCCTCGCGCGGTGGAGGCAGCGCCTTGAGGCGCTCGAAGGCGAGGTCGTCGCGGTGGATGGACTTCCGGATGACGGGCCACTCATCCACCATCCGGAAGCCTTCCATGAGCACCGTCTCGGCGCGCAGCGGATGGATGGCCTCCGCTTCGGGCTCCACCGGTCCCTGGATGAACTCGTACGTGCCGGCCTTCCAGGTGAAGAGACGGTAGAGCGTCTCCGTCGCCTGCAGCTGCATCATCGACTGGAAGCGGTCCGCGGTGAGCGCCTGGCTGGAGACGAGCACGTCCCCCAGCCGCTTGAGGGTGCGCCGCTGCGTCTCCAGCGCCGCTTCCAGCTGCGTCTCGGTGATGAGCTCGGCGCGCACGAGCATGGCGCCGATGAGGTCCTTGCGCTTCCGGGTGACGCTCTCGACCTTGATGATGTGGCCGTCCTGGAAGCCGATGCGCACCTCCTGGTCCTTGTTGTCCAGTTGGAGCGAGCCCGTCTTCTGCTGCTGCCCGATGAGCTGCAGGATGTCGCCGATGCCGAAGTCCTTGAGGGTTCCTTTCAGGGACATGGTCTCTACTCCCCTCGGCGCAGCCGACGCAGGCCACGCAGCGACATCAGGTGCACGCCCACCAGCAACACCACCGCCGGCACCAGCTTGAAGTACAGCGGCGCATCTCCATGCGGCGCTCGGACCAGGCCGTGGTGCAGCAGCGTCGCGGCCAGCGCGAACAGGAAGAGGAAGGCGTAGAGCGCACCGCGCACCGCGCCTCCCGAGAAGACGTGCCCCGCGCCCGAGAGCACCGCCCCCACGGCATAGGCCACGCGCCCCGCCCAGGCCTGGTGGCGCTCCACCTGGTCCGCCTTGCGCTGGCGGAGGTTCTGCGGCACCAGTCCTCGCCGCGAGAAGACGTTCACACACTGACCACACTGGGTTCCGCCGCTGACGAGCTCCGGGTCACACCGACTGCACACGGGCCGGCCGCACCGCTCACACCCGTTCGCCGCCTTCAGCTTCTCCGCCAGCATGCCCCAGAGGCCCAGCAGCACCGCCACCACCGCGGGGAGCGCCCAGGCCACCGGGCCGCCCGGCGTCACCCCCGGCAACAGCCAGCGTCCAAGCTGCGCCTCCACCCGCTGGCCCGCCACGCGCCCATCCGCGAGCGACAGCCACTCCGACTCCGGAACCTGCGGCGACAACATCAGCAGGTTCAGCAGCAGCCGGTCATCCGGGGGCGGCTCGCGCAGCAGCAGCGAGCCATCCAGCGCCTGCGCGGAGGCCGTGGCCGCGGCCGCGCGGTCCAGCTCCTTGCCCACTTCCTCATCCGGGAGCGTCTTCGCCTTGCGCCGGTAGATCTGCGCGAGGTTGTAGTGCGGCGCGGCCATCCGCGGGTCCGCCTGGGACGCCTGGACGTAGAGCTGCGCGGCTCCGTCCACGTCGCCCAATCCCACCAGCGTGTTGCCGAAGCGAGTCAACAGCCGCGCGTCGCCGCTGCGCAGGGCCGCGGCCGCCTTGAAGTGCGTCCGCGCATCCTCGAGGAGCCCGCGCCGCGACTCGTAGTACCCCAGCGCCATCAGCTCCGCGTAGGTGGCCGCGCGCGACTCGAGGCGGGCCTTGACGCGGCCCATCGCCCCTTCCGCGGACAAGCCACCGCGCTCCAGCACGAAGACGTCCTCGGCGGGAGTCCCCGCGAAGGCCGTCACCCGCGTGAGCTGTCCGGCCGCCAGCGGCGCGAGCCCCAGCCCCGCGAGGAGGACGGCCGACAGCACCCGCTCGCGCCGCGTGAGGTAGGGCACCACCACGGCCAGCAGGACGAGCAGCCGAGGCAACAGCCCCATCCCCAGCGTCAGCGCCAGGCCGAGCAGCAGCACTCCCAACAATCCCGACTGCCACCGGGCCACCGCGCGCGGCAGCAGGTGGTGGAAGTCATGCAGCGCGTAGCGCACCCGACGCACGAACAGCAGCCCCACCAGGGCCACCGCCGTCGCCGACCACGCCAGGAGCAAGAGCGAGCCCAGGTCCGCCAGCGCCGGCCCCCGGTAGCGAGGATCCAACGCCATGGACACGAAGGCCGCGCGAAGCTGCGCGAAGACCCGGCCCACCTTCTCGGGCGCGGACAGCGCGTAGAGCTCCGCCAGCTCGAAGCGAGCCTGGGGCAGCCTGGGCGACAGCTCCACCGCCAGCTCCGCCAGTTGGAGGGCGCCAGTCATGTCCCCTGCCCGTCCGCGCACGCCCGCCTCGCGCACGAAGCCGACGCTGATGGGCTCCAGGTCCGCCGCCAGCAGCTCCTGCCTCAGCGTCGCCAGCTCCCGCTGCGCCTTCTCCGCCGACACCCCGTCATTCGTCGCTCGAGCCTTGCGCCACCGGTCCCAGACCTGAAGCACCTCGGCATCCGTCATGCGCGGCACCAGCACGGGGCTCAACACGGGCCGGGGCGGAACGACGACGGGAGCAGCGGCCCCCGCTGGAGCCGGCTGGGCACCTCCTGTCGGGCGCGCCTGCGCCGACGGGGTCTCCTCCCTGGCCTTCGCCCCACGCGCGGACTTGCGGGGCACCTCGTCGCGCTCGAACTCCTCGTCATCGGGCGCACCGGCGTCATCCGCCTCCTGGGTGTCCAGGGGCTCTTCCTGGAGGTCGGGCTCGAGCGGACCGGGATCCACCTCCTGGAGGCGGGTGGGCGCTTCGAGCTGCGCGGATGCCAACGCCGGAGTCAGGAGTAGGAAGCCCCAGAGGAGCAAGGCGGCAAGCGGGAGGCGGATCATCCAGGCCCTGGATGATAGGCGACCCGGGCCCAGGCACGAAAGGAACGACACCTCCCGGGTCCACTCCCGCCTTTCCCGGATGCGGCTGGGGGGGCGCGTGTTAGAGGAACTCACGCCGGGGGAGCACCCCCACACGGAGGGAGCAGTGAACGAAATGGGGACCCCTGGGGCGGAGCTGGAACGTCTGGTGGGCATCATGCAGAGGCTGCGCGCCGAGGGCGGCTGCCCCTGGGACCGGGAGCAGGACCTGCGCTCCCTGCGGCCCTACCTCGTCGAGGAGGCCTTCGAGGTCCTGGATGAGATGGACCGGGTGGCCCAGGGAGGCCCCTGGCACCCGCTCTGCGAGGAGCTGGGCGACCTGCTCTTCCAGATCGTGTTCCACGCCCAGCTCGCCTCGGAGCTGGGTGAGTTCACCATGGCCGACGTCAGCAAGGCCATCAGCGACAAGATCACCAGCCGCCACCCGCACGTCTTCGGCGAGCAGCAGGTGCGGTTGGATGGCGCCGAGCAGGTGCTGGCCAACTGGGCCAAGCTCAAGGCCGAGGAGCGCAAGCGCAAGACGGGCAAGGAGGGCTCGGTCCTCGACGGAGTCCCCACGGCCGCCCCCGCCCTGCTGCGCGCCGAACGGCTCACGGAGAAAGCCAGCCGCATCGGCTTCGACTGGCCGGACCTCGCGGGTGTGCGCGGAAAGCTGGCCGAGGAGCTGGCCGAGCTGGACGCCGCCATCGCCACCGGGGAGCGCGACGCCATCGAGCACGAGCTGGGCGACGTCCTGTTCTCGCTCGCCAACCTCGCGCGCTTCGTGAAGACCCCCGCCGAGGACGCGCTGCGCATGGCCATCCGCCGCTTCACCACGCGCTTCCAGCACATCGAGTCCGCCCTCCACGACGAGGGCGTCCCCTTCGGAGGTGCCACCCTGGAGCACATGGAGCGGCACTGGCAGGCCGCCAAGGCCCAGGAGAAGTCCCTGCCCCCGCCCAGGTCGCTGCCTCGCGCCCCCCTCTCCACCCTGCGGCTGGGCGTCTCCAACCTCGAGGCCCAGCGCACCTTCTGGGACTCGGTGGCCACCACCCTGGGCTGGAGCCCCGCCCGGTCGGAGCCCGACACGGCCCGGTACGACAGCGGCCCGGTGCGCCTGGTGTTCCACCGCGCGGAGCACCCCGCCTCGGGGACCACCTTCACGCTGGAGGCCCCTTCCGCCCTGGCGGTGATCCGGCTGCGGCAGGTGATGGAGCAAGCCCACCCTGGCTCCGTCGTGGATTCCGCCGCGGGAAGCCTGACTTTCCGTGATCCAGCCGGCCTGATGTGGGAATACACCTCCATCGCCCGATGATTTTGCCCCCGCGCAGCCCGCTGATCGCAGCCCGAGTCCAGAAAACCCGGCTGGATGCGCACGCCCGCCTTGACGCCTTCGAGGCGTCGCAGTAAGGACGGCCCCCTCTTTTTAGCCTGCCTTTTGCTTGGAGATTTCTCTTGGCCAACACCAAGTCCGCAGAGAAGCGTTACCGTCAGTCCGAGAAGCGCCGCGCCCGGAACGTCACCGTCCGCACCGAGGTGAAGACCGCGGTGAAGTCCGCCCGTGAGGCCATTGGCACCAAGGACACCGCCAAGAAGACGGACGCGGTCAAGGCGGCCTCCAAGGCGCTGAACAAGGCCGCCTCCAAGGGCGTGCTGCACAAGCGCACCGCTTCGCGCCGCATCTCGCGCCTCGCCAAGGCCGCCGCCAAGAGCGCGCGTCAGGCCTGATGCACCCAGGGGACTTCTCGAAGTCCCCTCGCAGGCTCAGAAGCAGGCTCGCTGGGAGGAGGCCAACGCCTCCTCACCAGGCGTTGGCCAGCCGATCAAATCCGTCGCGCATCAACACCGCTGCCAGCCGGTCCATGGCGGCCTGACGATTCGCTTCCGCCTCGAGGACGTCGCCACTTCCCGGCAGATAGTCCTCGGTGCCGAAGACGACCGTCTCCTGGGGCTGTTGCCCTTCCTTCACCCAGCGCAGCCGCACCTGCGCATGGACGCGGAAGAAGCGCCCGACGATGGTCGGCGAGCTCCACACCTGCAGCACCGTCCCCTCCACCTTCGCGTCGCAGGACGTGCCGGCGCCGAGCTTCCCCACCCGCGTCAGCTCCTGGCGCAGGTAGCGCGTGAAGAGCGTCTCCAGCGCGGGCTCCGGCGTTTCATTGGTGAAGATGGGGGCGCACACCGTCTTCGCGCCGCCGGGCAGCCCCTCGCCCCGAGGCGTCAGGCGATAACCACACCCCGAGGAGAGCGCCAGACACGTCCCGCCGCCCAGCAGCACGGCCAGACGGAGACGCCGTGAAGCGGACCTGAAGGGAAGCAACATGCGCGGCACCCTACCCGGCCGCGCCCCTCCGTCAAGCGCGAGGCCCGTCGGGGGGCTCCGACGGCGGAGGGAGCGATGCCGCTCCGTCCGCGTCCCGCACCACGACGTTCCGCGCCCGCAGCGCCTGGGCCAGCGCCCGCCAGGCCCCCAGGAGCTTCGCGTCCCGCTCCGAGCCTCGCCGGGCCAGCCCCAGCGACCAGCGAACACTCGCGCTCGAGTCCATCTCGAGCACCAGGGCGCGCACCTGGCACACCACGGCCAGCAGCACGCCCAGCCCCGCGAGCGCGAAGGCGACGACCTTGAGCGCGAGGGTGGAGTCCACCACGCCCAGCACCCCGAAGGCCGTCAGCAGCAGCGCCTCGAAGAAGGGACGCGACTCCAGCGTCAGCGCGCGGAGCTGCGCGAGCTCCACGACACTGGGCGGAAGCCCCGGGGCGATGCGGTAGGTGAGCCGCCCGTGCTCCCCCACGAGGGAGTGCCCCGCGCCCAGGTCCACCGAGACGAAGGGCCCCGAGGGCGGCGCGGGGGGCACGGGCGCCTCTGGCAGCGAGGCGCCGCAGACACCACACCGGGGGCCACCCGCCGGTTGGGGGTGGCCACACGCGGGGCACATGACGAGGACCTCGGTGGGCACCCGGGTCCTCGCTCAGCCGACGACGAAGTTCACCAGGCGCTTGGGCACGAAGACGAACTTGCGCACCGTCTTGCCGGTGATGGCGGCCTGAACCCGCTCGTCCGCCTCGGCCGCGGCGCGAACATCCGCCTCCACCGCGTTGGCGGGCACCTGAATCTCCGCGCGCAGCTTGCCGTTCACCTGCACCGCGTAGGGGATGACGTCGTCCACCACCAGCGCGGGGTCGAAGTCCGGCCACGCCTGGGCCACGGTGAGCTCCTTGCTCCCGTACGCCTCCGCGATTTCGTCCGCGATGTGCGGAGCGAAAGGCGTGAGCATGGCCGCCAGGAGGCGCACGGCCTCCGCCATGGCCGCCTTCTCCGCGGGCGTCTCCGGCGTCCCCGTCGCGTAGAGCGCGTTGACGCACTCCATGGTGCCGGCGATGGCCGTGTTGAACGACAGCCGCTCGATGGCCTCGCTCACGCGCTTGAGGCCCTTGTGCGCGGCGCGGCGAATCTCCAGCGCCTTGCCCTCGAAGGGGCCCGCGTGGGTGGCACCCGCCACCGCGGCGTGGTGCGTGGACGCCAGCGTCCAGACGCGCTTGAGGAAGCGGAACACGCCCTCCACCTGGTCGTCGGACCAGTCGAAGTCGCGCTCCGGAGGGCCGGCGAACATCACGTAGGCCCGGGCGGTGTCCGCGCCGTACTTCTGGACGATGGAGGCGGGCGCCACCACGTTGCCCCAGCGCTTGGACATCTTGCGGCCATCCGGACCGTTGACGATGCCCTGCGTGATCAAGCGCGTGACGGGCTCGTCCACCGGGCTCAAACCCAACAGCTTCATCACGCGGGTCCAGAACCGGAAGTAGAGCAAGTGCATCACCGCGTGCTCGGGCCCACCCACGTAGATGTCCACGGGCAGGAAGCGCTGGGCCTCCTTCGGGTCGAACGGCGCGGCGTCGTAGTGCGGCGACAGGTAGCGCGCGAAGTACCAGCAGGAGTCGACGAAGGTGTCCATCGTCTCCGCCTCACGCCGGGCGGGGCCGCCGCACTTCGGGCAGGTCGTGTTCACCCACGAGGGCACCTTCGCCAACGGGGGCTCGCCCTTGCCGGTCAACACCTCCTGGACGTCGATTTCCGGCAGGCGCACCGGCAACTGCTCCACGGGCACGGGGATGCCCTGGCGCTCCGGGTCGCACTTCTCGCAGTAGACGATGGGGATGGGCGTGCCCCAGTAGCGCTGGCGGCTGAAGCCCCAGTCCTTCTGGCGGTACGTCACCGTGGCCTTGCCCCGGCCCTCCTGCTCCAGCTTCTTCGCCATCTCCTGGCGAGCCACCTCGGACGTCTTCCCGGTGTACTCACCCGAGTCCACCAGCACGCCGTACTCGGTAGACGCGGCCTCCAGCGCCTCGCCCGCGGGCAGCTTGTCGCCCGTGGCCGGCTGGATGACGACCTTCACCGGCAACGCGTACTTGCGCGCGAAGGAGAAGTCCCGCTCGTCGTGCGCGGGCACGCTCATCACCGCGCCGGTGCCGTAGTCGCTCAACACGAAGTTGGCGATCCAGATGGGGACCTGCTGCCCCGTGAAGGGGTTGATGGCGTGGGCGCCGGTGAAGATGCCCTCCTTCTCCGTCCCCTCCCCCATCCGCTCCGTCTTGGACTGCGCCGCCATGCGCTTGACGAAGGCCGCGACCTCCGCGCGCCGCTCCGGCGTCGTCACCTGGGCCACCAGCTTGTGGTCCGGCGCGAGCACCACGTAGGTGCAGCCGTAGATGGTGTCCACGCGCGTGGTGAAGACGCGCAGGGAGGCGTCATGCCCCTGGACGCGGAAGTCCGCCTCGGCACCGTCCGAGCGGCCAATCCAGTTGCGCTGCATGGAGGTGATGCGGTCCGGCCACTCCTTGAGGGTGTCCAGCGAGGACAACAAGTCCTGCGAGAAGCGGGTGATGCGGAACGCCCACTCGGGCATCTCCTTGTCCACCACGGGCGACGAGCAGCGCTCGCAGACGCCGTCCTTCACCTGCTCGTTGGCGATGACGGTGTGGCAGCCGGTGCACCAGTTCACCTTGCTGAAGCGGCGATAGACGAGCCCGCGCTCCAACATCTGGATGAAGAACCACTGGTTCCAGCGGTAGTACTCGGGCGCGCTGGTGTTGACCTCGCGCTCCCAGTCGTAGCTGTAGCCCAGGCTCTTCATCTCCTTCTTGAAGGAGACGATGTTCTCCGCGGTGCGGACGGCCGGGTGAACGCCTTCCTTGATGGCCGCGTTCTCCGCCGGCAACCCGAAGGCGTCCCAGCCCATGGGGTGCAGCACGTCATACCCGCGCATCAGGAAGTAGCGCGCGTACACATCCCCGATGAGGTAGTTGCGGACGTGCCCCATGTGCATCTTGCCACTGGGGTACGGCAGCATCTCGAGCACGTACTTCTTGGGTGCGCCGGGGCGCTTGCCCGCCCGGAAGATGCCGGCCTCGTCCCAACGGGCCTGCCACTTACCTTCAATCGCCTGGGGCTCGTAACGCTCGTTCATCGCCATGTCCGCTGCGCCTCTTATGGGAGGGCTGGCCCTGGGGGCAACCAATCTTGCCGGGCTCCCGTCGTCCTCGCCGACCACCGGCCAGGACGTGGCCCTCCCAAGGGCCGACGGGACCCGATTTCTCGGGCTGACCCGGGAGAACCCACGGCTCGCGCCCTCTGTGCCCCACCCAGGGGCAGGCCCGGCCGCTCCGCCTCCCCCCAGTCGACGCGCCAGCCCCTATCCCACATGGAAACCCGGGAGTTCCGTCCCCCGCCGACACAGGACTGTTTCCGCCTCCCCGCCTCCGCGCTTAGACAGGGCCGAGCACGTCCTGGCGGCACATGGGGGGCAACGCGGATGAAGGTCCTGGAGCAGACATCTTCCCGGCTGCGGGTGCGGATGGAGCGACCGTCCTGGCTCGTCCTCGCGCTCGCGCTCATCGCCACGCTCTTCGTCGGGGGCGTGTTCTGGGAGGCCTCCAACCCCTTCTCCACGCCAGCCCCCCTCGTCTTCCTCCTGGTCGCCGCGTTCCTCTGGTTCGTCTTCCTCCACGGCTGCGTCTCCACCTTCTGCACCGTGGACCGCCTCACCGGACAGGTGAAGGTGGAGCGTCGCTCGCTCCGGGGGCGCTTCGAGCACGTGCACGGAACAGAGGACATCGCGGACGTCATCGTCCAGGTGACGCCTGCTCGCGCCAAGGGACTCCCGATGCACACGCTGGCCCTGCGCCTCCAGGACGAGAAAGTCTTTCCCTTGAGAAGCCGCCCCTCCCTCGCTTCGCGCGCGGTCCACGACGAATTCGCCGCGCTGCTTCGCGGATATCTCTCGCGCACCCGCACGCGCGCGGACTGAGTGTCCCGCAGATGCCGCGACGCGCCTGCTGAGGCTTTGCGCTGACGCGGGCTGGCAAAGCCTGTCATGCGGGCCGTGCCCTGAAACCGGTTGCAACACCCATCCCCCTGGGTCGGGCTCGGGGAGATCCACCATGGGCCCGGACAGGTAGGGCCTCGCGCTCCTCCCATCCACGCGTTCATCGCGCTGCGCGTCAGCCGGGCTCGATACGAGATCGGAATATTTCCGTTTGGATGGATTTGGCCAACGTTCTTGAAATACTGGGACTGCCATTGACTTGATTCAGTTCAGGCAGTGACGATTCGCGCCCACGGCACCTGCTGGGGGGGCCGTTCCCACCGTTGCGAGGAACTATCCGAATGACGCTTAAGAGAGCGTTGATTCCGGGGTGCGTAATCGCACTCTTCTCGTTGGAAACAATGGCGCAGGAAGGCAACCCACCCGCGGCGGAGCCACAGCCGGCGCCAGCGGCTCAGGCTCCTGCCACTCCGGCGCCCGCGCCAGCAGCGGAGACTCCGGCCGCGGCAACGCCAGCCGCTCCTGCTCCCACGGCGGCCGCCCCCGCGGCCGCGCCCGTGCTGGGGCGCACCGTGAAGGGTCGCGTCGCGGACCGGCTCACGAACGAAGGTCTGCCCCTGGTGCGCGTCATCATCAAGGGCACCACGCAGGGCGTGGAGACGGAGCTGGACGGCACGTTCTCGCTGCCCAACGTCCCGCCGGGCTCCGTCACGCTGCTCTTCTCCAGCCAGGACTACGGCGAGCGTGAAGTGCGCCTGGGCGCCACCCAGCGGGAGCTCAACGTCGCGCTCGACAACATCTTCTCCGAGGAGATGGTCGTCGTGGGTCGCGCCAGTGAGCTGGCCCGTAAGCACCTGGCCAACTCCGTGGCCACGGTCAACGCGGAGGAGATGAACCGCGCTCCGGCCCAGACGGTCGACCAGGCCCTCCAGGGCAAGATTGCCGGCGCCAACATCCAGGCCAACTCCGGCGCCCCGGGCGGCGGTATCCAGATGCGCCTGCGCGGCGTGTCCACCATCAACGGCTCCACGGCGCCGCTCTACGTCATCGACGGCGTGCTCGTCAGCGACGCGGCCATCGCCTCCGGCATGTTCGTGGTGACCGAGTCCGTGCGCGGCTCCAACCCGAACGCCACGCAGGACAACCAGGTCAACCGCATCGCGGACATCAACCCCAACGACATCGAGAGCATCGAGGTCCTCAAGGGCGCGTCCGCCGCCGCCATCTACGGCTCCAAGGCCGCCAACGGCGTCGTCATCATCAACACCAAGCGCGGCAAGGCCGGCGACCCCAAGGTCGAAATCACCCAGCGCCTGGGCATGTACACGCTGGCCAACAAGCTGGGCACCCGCCGCTTCGAGACCGTCGAGGAGGCCGTGGAGGTCTTCGGCCCTCGCGCCGCGGAGTTCTACACGGGCAAGACGTATGACCACGAGGCGAAGCTGTCCGGCCGTCGGGACCTGTCCTCGGAGACGCTCGCCAGCGTGAGCGGCGCCAGCGGCAACACGAAGTACTTCGCCTCCGCGATGGTCCGCAACGACGAGGGCATCATCGCCAACACGGGCTACGAGAAGCAGTCGTTCCGCCTCAACCTGACGCAGGGGCTGGGCGACGCGGTGGAGGTCAACGTCGCCACCAACCTCATCCACACGTTGGGCCAGCGCGGCCTCACCAACAACGACAACCAGACCATCACCAACTACATGGTGATGCCCACGGTGCCCGAGTTCCTGAACATGGACCCGGACGCCGCCGGCATCTATCCGCGCAACCCGTTCCTCGGCAACGGCGCCAACCCGCTGCAGACGGCGGCGATGGTGAAGAACGACGAGGACGTGTGGCGCTTCATCGGCTCCGGTGATGCCACCCTCCACCTGTTCAAGACGGATGAGCAGCACCTGCGCCTGCTGGCCAACGCGGGCGTGGACCGCTTCCAGCAGGAGAACAAGCTGCTGTTCCCGCCCGAGCTCAACTTCGAGCCGGTCGACGACACCCTCCCGGGCACGTCGCTGTTCGGCACCAGCCAGGTGCGCAACATCAACAGCGGCATCAACCTGGTGCACTCGTACAAGCCCGCCTCGAAGTTCATGTCGGCCACGACGTCCGCCGGCTTCCAGTACGAGGAGCGCCGCGTCGACTCCAAGTACGTCGTCAGCGAGAACCTCAACGCGGGTCAGCCGGGCATCGACTCCGGCACCGTCATCAACGTTCGCGACAACGAGTCGCACGTCCGGGACCGCGGCTACTACCTCCAGGAGGAGCTGCTCCTCCTGGATGAGCGCCTGACGGTGGTGGGCGCCATCCGTGGCGAGCAGACCAGCGCCAACGGCAACCCCCACAAGCTCTACTTCTACCCGAAGCTGGCGACCGCCTACCGCATCCCGGCGACCATCCCGCTCGTGCACGAGCTGAAGGTGCGCGTGGCCTACGGTGAGACGGGCAACCAGCCGCAGTACGGCATGCGGTTCAACGGCATGAACTCGCGCTCCAACGTGCAGGGCTCACCGGGCCTCATCGGCACGGGCGTCGCGGGTGACCCGAACATCCGTCCGGAGCGGCAGCGCGAAATCGAGGCAGGTATCGACGCCCTCCTCTTCGACGGCGACGTGATGCTGGAGCTGTCCGTGTACCAGCGCGCCATCAGCGACATGCTGCTGCAGCGCGTCCTGCCGGGCTCCACGGGCTTCACGACCCAGTTCGTCAACGGGGGTTCGCTGCGCAACCGCGGCCTGGAGGCCATGGTGCAGGTGACGCCGGTGCGCGGCGCCTTCGAGTGGACGAGCTCCGCGACGTTCGCCCTCAACCGCAGCAAGGTGACGGACCTGCCGGTCGCGCCCTTCCAGGCGGGTGGCTTCGGCAACTCCCTGGGTTCGTTCTACATCGAGGAGGGCCAGTCGGCGACGCAGATTGTCGGCAACATCGGCCGCGACGCGAACAACGTCCCCATCGTCGGGAAGATTGGCGACACCGAGCCCACCTTCACCATGGGCTTCGCCAACACGCTGCGCTACGAGGACTTCAGCCTGTCCTTCCTGTGGCACTGGCAGCAAGGCAGCGACATCATCAACCTGACGCGCTACCTCTACGACGACGCGGGCACGTCCGAGGACTTCGAGACGGCCGGCCGCCAGCGCGTCCAGGACCGCACCCGGAGCGCCGCCGTCTACATCGAGGATGCGTCCTTCCTGAAGCTGCGCGAGGTGACGTTCAGCTACAACCTGCCCAAGCAGTGGGTGTCCGCGATTCCGAAGGTGCAGAGCGCGCGGCTGAGCATCAGCGGCCGCAACCTGCTGACGTTCACCGGCTACTCGGGTCTGGACCCCGAGGTGAGCAACTTCGGCAACCAGGCCATCGCCCGCAACATCGACGTCGCCCCCTTCCCCCCCAGCCGCAGCTTCTGGACGTCGCTCGACGTCGGGTTCTAAGGCCATGAATATCTCCCAGACGAAGAAGGCAATGGTGGCGCTGGTCGCCGCGCTCGGACTGAGCGGCTGCGGCAGCATGGAAATCGGGGACCTCAACAACCCCAGCCTGGATGACTTCAGGAACAACCCCACCGAGTCCGGCGTCAACAGCGCCGCCACGGGCCTCATCATCGGCCACCGCGCGAACGTGTCCCCGCCGAACGGCTACGTCGCGCAGTTGGGTGTCATCGGGCGCGAGGCCTACGTCTTCGACCCGGCGGACCCTCGCGCCATCGACGAGATGCTCGGCCCCATCATGGACCCGGGTGGCGGCGCCTACGGCGGCAACCACTGGGCGGCGCCCTACGCCAACATCCGCAACGCCAACACGCTGCTGGCGGCGCTGGACAGGGTCGGGGCGCGTCCGAGCGACCCGGAGAAGGAAGGCATCCGGGGCTTCGCGAAGACGCTCATGGCGCTGGACTTCCTGGTCATCATCAACACCCGGGACACCAACGGCGCGCCCATCGACGTGGACCGGCCGCTGGGTCAGCTGGCCCCCATCGAGGGCAAGGAGGCGGTGCTCAACCACATCCTCAAGCTGCTGGATGAGGGAAACAGCCACCTGGCCAATGCCGGAGGGGCGTTCTCCTTCCGCCTGAGCACGGGCTTCCGGGGCTTCGAGACGCCCGCGGCGTTCCGGAAGTTCAACCGCGCGGTGCGGGCGCGCGCGTCCGTGTACGCGGGCAAGCACGAGGAGGCCCTGGCGGCGCTGAGTGAGTCCTTCATCAGCGCGAACGCTCCGGCCGATGAGGCCTCGAAGGCGGCGACGCTCGCGTCCCTGAGCGTCGGCGTGTACCACGTGTTCCGCCCGTCCTCGGGTGACACGGACAACGGCCTCGTCTCCCGCAACGTCTACGCGCACCCCTCTCTGGAGGCCGACGCCGAGAAGAACGGGACCGAGGTGGCCGATGATCGCTTCAAGCGCAAGGTGGCCAAGCTGGCGGAGGCCGCCACGGGCGGAGGCGGCCGGCTGTCGACGGACCTGCGCTTCTCGCTCTACCCCACCGCCGACACCTCGATTCCCATCATCCGCAACGAGGAGCTCATCCTCCTGCGGGCGGAGGCCAACATCGGGCTGCGCAACTTCGGCCCCGCGGCGGAGGACATCAACTACATCCGCACCCGCTCCGGCCGCCTGCCGGAGAAGGCGCTCACCGAGGCGACCATCGTCGACGCGCTCCTGTACGAGCGGCGCTACTCCCTGATGTTCGAGGGTGGCCACCGGTGGCTCGACATGCGTCGCTTCGGGCGGCTGGACACGCTTCCGCGCAACCTGAGCCCGGACTTCCCGCCGCACCCGTGGTTCCCCATTCCGGTCGCTGAAATCGACAGCCGGAAGTAGCTCACCCCGGGGCCTCCAAGGTTCAACCTTGGAGGCCCCGTCGTCTGTCTCACCGAGGCCCGGGCAGGCCGGCGCGCTCCGCGACGAGCGCCCCCAAGGCGGACCAGTCCAGGTCCCCGTGCCCTTGAGCCACGCCCCCCAGGTACTGGTCCCGCACGAGGCTGGCCAGCGGCATGGGCACCTCCGCCGCGCGCGCCGCCTCCAGCACCAGCCCCACGTCCTTGAGCCCCAACCGCATGGCGAAGCCCGCGGGCGAGTACTTCTCGTCGGCGATGGCCTGGGCGTAGCGCTCGAAGATGGGCGAGCGCGCGAAGACGTTCTGGAACAGCTCCATGAACTGCCGCGGCTCGATGCCGGACTTGCGCGTGAAGGCGAACGCCTCCGCGAGCGTCTCCAGCATCGCCGCGATGAGGAAGTTGCCGGACAGCTTCGCCACGTTGGCCAGCGACGCCTGCTCACCGAGCACCGTCAGCCCCCGCCCCAGGGCCTCCAGCGCGGGCCGGCAGCGCTCCACGTCCGCCTTCGCGCCCGCGGCCAGCACCCAGAGCTGCTTCGCGTCAGCGGCCTCGGGCCGGCCGAACACGGGCGAGGAGACATAGCCCTGCCCCGCGCTCGCGTGGGCATCCGTCAGCTTCTGGGAGAGCGCCACGGAGATGGTGCTCGAGGAGACGTGCACCGCGCCCTTCGCCAGCCCCTCGATGATGCCTCGAGGCCCCAGCGCCACCGCCTCCGCCGCGCGGTCATCCGCGAGCATGCTGAAGACGACCTCCGCGCCCTTGGCCGCCTCCGCGGGCGTGGCCGCCACGCGGGCGCCTTTCTGGACCAAGGGCTCGGCTCTCGCGGCGGTGCGGTTCCACACCACGACCTCATGCCCCGCGGCGAGCAAGTTCTTCGCCATGGGCAAGCCCATATTGCCCAGTCCCACGAACCCCAGCTTCATGTCGCGCTCCTGTCCCTTTGGGTCCGCGCCAACGTGCGCGCGCGGCCCAGGCGACACAAGCGCTCCGGGGGCACGCGTCCGGCAGCGGACGCTCGCCGTTACTAAGAACGCTCCTCGGAGATATCCAGGTGTTCAAAAGCGCGGCCGAGCCAGAACACGCCGAACACCACCTCCCCCAGCAGCACCGCCGACGCCGCCGCACCCGCGATGGGAGCGGCCCAGACATCCAGTGCGCCAGCGAGGACGAAGCCCACCAGGCTCCCCACGATCACCGCGGGCAACAACCCCACCAGCGACACCACCAGCGAGCCCATCAGCGTCACCAGGCGCTGCCCCAGCGCCTCGATGCCCCGGGAGCCCCCTGCCCTGTCCGCGGGCACCCACGAGGGGAACAGGACCACCGCCGCGTTCTGCACGAACAGCCCCGCCAGCGCGACCGAGGGCAGCACCATCACCAGCGCCAGTCCTCCCGGCCACCACCACGTCACCAGCCACGCGTCCTCCGCGCCAGGGCCACTCACCAGGCCGACGGCCAGCAGGCCCAGTTGCAGCGCGCCCAGCACCAGCGCGGAGGCCGCCAGCTCCGCGCCCACCACCTGCCAGCCCGCGAGCGGCAACGCGCGCAGCAAGTCCAGCTTGGGCAGGTCCATCCGCAGGTCCATGCGAAAGGCGCTCGGCCCCACCACCGCGAGCATCGCCGCCAGCGCCAGCGCCATGGGCCCCAGCACCCGCCGCGTGTCCGTGAAGAGGCGGACCTCTCCCATCGTCGCCACCACGACGGTGCCCACCAGCAGCGCGGCCAGCACCGACACCATGCCTCCCGCCATCCGCCTGCGGATGATGAGGTTCTTCCAGATGAGCCCCACCTCGGGACGTCCCCGCGCCGACAACCGGAAGGGCGTCTTCCGCGAGGAGAGCGACACCCCGCGCGCGGGAGCACCTTCTCCCTGCTGGGCGCGCTCGCGCGTGCGCGTCTCGGCCTGCTCCACCGCGGACTCCTCGAAAGGCACCGCCGCCGCGCGCACCCAGGCGTAGTGCGCCACCAGGAGCACGCCCACGGGGAGGAGCGCGGAGACGAAGTCCCCGGAGGTCCGCGCGAGAGCGGGCGCCACCAACAGGCGCCCAGGCCACAGCACGATGCCCAACTCTGGCGTGGCCAGCAGCGCCTGCATCCAGTTCCGCAGGACCCCCTGCGTGCCCACCGTCCTGGGGAATGGGTGTGACTCCAGCGCGGAGAAGCCCGCGAGCACCACCCCCGCGAGCACCAGCCCCACCCCGCTCCAGCGAAGCACCTGCCCTCGCGTCCCCCAGGCCAACAGGCGCGTGCGAACGAAGGACGCGGCCGTCGTGTGCAGGTACAGCGTCCCGAGCGAGAGCCACGCGCCCACGAAGAAGAAGCCCTGCGTCGAGCCCACCAGCCGCCCCACGAACAGGGTCGCGAACAGCGCGCCCACGCCCGCGCCCATCCAGCCGCGCACCAGCTTGTAGTGCAGCAGCGCGCGCCGTGTGACGGGGGCGGGAAACAGCCGCACCACCTCCGACTCGGAGAAGGTCAGCGAGGGACGGTCCGGCCCCAGGGTCCACGAGGAGAACACCGTGACGAGCGCGGAGGACACGAGCGACAGCTCCGCGAACAGGCGCACCCCGTCCGGCACCTGTCTCATGCCGGGCGAGAAGTCCAAGCGCCGCAGGAAGAAGAAGTAGATGTAGCCCAGCCCCACCAGCGCGCCCAGGAGGTAGCGCGGCCTGCGCAGTCGCTGGAGCTGGACCCTCAAGCGATTGCGCGTGGACGCAAGCCACAGGAAGGCCACCGCGCGCTCGAAGCTCACGGGGAGGGCGTCTCCGTCCTCGCGCCGCTGGTGATGCGCACGAACAGGTCCTCCAGCGACGCATTCGCCGCATCCGGACCGCTCAGCCGCGCCCGAATCGCATCCAGGCTGCCCAGCGCCATGGCGCGTCCACCGGCAATCACGAGCAGCCGGTGACACAGCTCCTCCACCAGCGGCAACAGGTGCGAGGACAACACCAACGCCGCGCCCTCCTCCGCGCGCCGGCGCAGCGAGTCCTTCATGCGGCGGATGCCGATGGGGTCCAGGCCCGTGAGCGGCTCGTCCAGGAGGATGAGCTTGGGCGAGTGGAGGAAGCCGCAGGCGATGGAGAGCTTCTGCTTCATGCCGCGCGACAGCTCGCTCGGCAGCGCCTTCTCCTTGCCCGTCAGCTCCATCTCCTCCAGCAACGCGCGGCCTCGCGCCTCCCAGTCCTCCACGTTGTAGAGGCGCGCCGTGAAGTTCAGGTGCTCCCACACCGTGAGGTAGTCGAAGAAGCGGGGCTCGTCCGGAAGGAAGGCCAGCTCCCGCTTCGCCTCCACCGAGTCCTTCGCCAGGTCGTAGCCCGCCACCACCACCCGCCCCGAGGTGGGCGGAAGGATGCCCGCGAGACAGCGCAGCGTGGACGTCTTGCCCGCACCGTTGGGCCCCACGAGCCCCAGGACCTCTCCCGGAGCGACCGCGAAGGACAGCCCCTGCACGGCCTTCAGCGCGCCGTAGCTCTTCTCCAGGTTCGCGACTCGAAGGACGAAGTCCATTCGCGCACGGGCCTCAGTCCAGCTTCAACAGGTCGCGCACCGTGTCCATCACCACCTTGGCCTGCACGGGCTTCACCAGGTACGCGCTCGCGCCCAGGTTCATCGCCCGCTCGCGGTCCGCCGCGGCGCCTTCGGTGGTGATGACGACGATGGGCACGCCCCGATGGTCCGTCGCCTGCCGGATGTGGTGGATGAGCTTCAGCCCATCCATCAACGGCATGTTGATGTCGGTGAGCACCAGGTCGAAGCGCCCCTGGGTCAACTTCTTCAGCCCCTCGGCACCGTCCTGGGCCTCCGTGCAGACCATCCCGCTGATGCGCTGCAGCGCGTACATGATGCTGCGCCGCATGGCCTGCGAGTCGTCCACCACCAGGGCTCGAATCTGCTGCGTCATGGCCCGCGCACACTAACACCCAGGGCTCCGCCGCCGCCCGGTGTTCTCACCGCCGCTTCCGGGCCCATGCCGCCAGGGCGGGTCCAATCTCTCCCAGCCGGAGCACCCGCTTCACCGCCCCCGCCGCGACGGCCTCCCCCGGCATGCCGAAGACCACCGCCGTCTCCTCGGACTCGGCCCAGACCTCGCCGCCCGCGCGCTGAATCTCCCGCGCCCCCTGGGCTCCATCCGCGCCCATCCCCGTCAGCACCACCGCCAGCGCTCGATTGCCCAGCACCTGAGCCACGCTGGTGAAGAGCCGGTCGACGCTCGGCGCGTACTTGTCCAAGGGCGTGGGGGGCGGGGTGTGCAGCTCCAGGCGAGTGCCTCGCTCCACCACCACGAGGTGTCGGCCTCCCGGGGCGATGTAGACGTGGCCCGGCTGCACCACATCCCCCTCGCTCGCCTCCGTCACCGTGAACGGGCCGATGCGGTCCAGCCGCTCCGCGAAGGCCCGGGTGAACTGCGCGGGCATGTGCTGACTCACCAGCACACAAGGTGTCGGCTCCGAGGCGAGCCCCTCCAGGACGCGCTGCACCGCGGGCGGACCTCCCGTCGACGCGCCCACCGCCACCACCAGCGGAAGCTCCCCCGCCACCGCGAGCGCACGTGCCCCCGGCGACGCGTGACGCTGTCCGGGCCGCACGTGCAGCGCCGCGTGCACCTTCTCGAGCAGCTCCACGCGCATCTTCTCGAGCTCTTCCTGCGTGCCTCGCGCGGGCTTGGCGATGAAGTCGAAGGCCCCCAGCTCCAGCGCCTTGAAGACATCCGAGCGGTGCGCGTAGCTGGAGATGACGATGACCGGCGTGGGCGACGTGCGCATCAGGAGCCGGAGGAACGTGAAGCCCCCCAGCTTGGGCATCTCCAGGTCCAGCGTCACCACGTCCGGCTTCAGCTCCAGGACCTTCTTCAGCCCCTCCTCACCATCCGCCGCCCGATCGAGGACGCGCACGTCGGGCGTGGACTCCAGCAACCGGGTCAGCGTGTAGCGGTTCTGCGCCGAGTCGTCGACGACCAGCACCGAGACAGGAGTCCGCTCGCTCATCGGGACTCGCTCCCCAGCAGCCCTGGCAGCTCGGGCCGGCGGTACACCAAGTCTCCTCGCAGGTGGACCAGCTCGAAGTCCGCGCCCAGGTTCAGCAGGTTCTCCGAGTGCCCCAGCAGCAGATATCCTCCAGGCACCAACCGGTCCCGCAGGATGCGCAGCACCTTCCGGCGCGCGGACTGGTCGAAGTAGATCATCACGTTGCGGCAGAACACCGCGTCCATCTTCGCCACGAGCTGACTGCCCGCTTCGTCCAGCAGGTTGTGGTGGCCGAAGGACACCATCGCGCGGACCTCGTCGCGCACCCGCACCTTCGCGTGCCCCGTCGGAAGGAAGAAGCGCTCCAGCAGGTCCGCCGACGTGGCGCGCAGCGCGGAGGGTCCGTACTCCGCGCGCCGAGCCATCGCCAGCACGCGCCGGGAGATGTCCGTGCCGTAGACCTCCACGTCCCAGTCGTCGAAGCGGCGCTCCTCCTTGAGGAGCATCGCCAGCGTGTACGCCTCCTCGCCGGAGGAGCAGCCCGCGGACCACAGCCGCAGCCGACGCGTGCGGGCGTTGCGCTTCTCCAGGGTCGGGAGCAGCTCCTCGCGGAACGCCTTCAGCTGCGAGGGCTCCCGGAAGAAGTACGTCTCGTGCGTCGTGAGGGATTCAACGGCGGCTTCCAGCTCCACGTGCCGGTTGGCGTCGTAGCGCAGGTAGCGGTGGTACGCGCTGAAGTCCGGGGCACCCAGCACCTCCAGGCGAGGCCACAGGCGCCGCTCCATCACGAACTTCATGTCCTCATGCACCAGGATGCCGCAGTGCGAGTACACGTGGTCTCGGAGGAGCCGGAACTCCTCCGCGGACATCTCCGGTCGGCTGTCGTCGAAGCGAGCCACCCGAGTCCCCCACTCAGCGCCGCGACAAGCGCGCCACCGCGTCCGCCATCGCCTGCCGGGGCAGCACGTCCGTCTCCGCCTCCAGCGCGCGACGGACCGCCCCCAGGCACTCCGCTCCGCCGGACTCCCCCAGCACCCGAGCCGCCGCCGCGCGCACATCCCAATGAGAATGCTCCAACAGCGACACCGCCAGCACCAGCCCCTCCCCCGACACCGCCGACAACACCGCCTTCACCACCTCCGGGTCGGGATGCTCCGAGGCCTCCCGCAACATGCGCAGCTCCACCAGCCCCAACCGCGACAGCGCCCGCACCGCCGCCGTCGCCAGCGCACCATCCGGGTGCAGCACCAATGCCTCCAGGTCCGCGGCCCGGTCGCTCGCACCGCTCTCGCCCACCGCCTCCACCGCCACCCTCCGCACGAAGACATCCTCGTCCTGGAGCGCGGGACGCAACAGGGCCCCCGCGTCCGACCCACCCAGACGGCCCATCGCGCGCACACCCGCCGCCCGCACGGGTGTCGCCTCGTCCGCGAGCGCGGCGCGCGCCAGTTCCTTCCCCACGCCACCATCCACCTCGCCCGCGACATCCACCGCCGCCGCACGCCAGCGAGGGTCCACGTCCCTGGCCAGGCGCCGCAGCAACGGCAGCGCGGGTCTGCCTCCCACGCGGGCCAACACCGCCACCGCCGCGGGCGTGGCGCGCCGCTCCACCGCCTCCTGGAGCGTCGCCACCACTGCGGCCCTGCAACTTCCAGCGAGCACGCCCAGCGCCCGTGTCGCCGCGCCCGCCGTCACCGAATCCCGCAGCAGGTCGACCAGCGGGCTCGCCGCCTCCGGTGAGCGCGTGCGCCCCAGCGCCCGCACCACCACCCCGCGCAGGTCGTCCTCCGCCCACTCGAGCAACGCGCACAGCGGCGTGACGGAGCTCGGGTCCACCAGGTCCACCAGCGCCTCGACGGCCGCGGCCCTCGCGGGCACGGACAGCTCCGCCATCGCCGCCAGCAACGCGCGTCCGCCCTCCAAGCCCAGCCGCCCGAGCGTGGCCAGCACGTCTCGCAACAGCCGGTCCTCGCGCGCCACCTCCGCCACCGGCACCGCCAAGGACGCGTCGCCCAGCGCGGCGACCGCGACGAGCGCCCCCGCTCGCACCGCGACGTCCTCGGCCTCCAGTGCTCGCGCCAGTCGCTCTCGTGCGTCCGGCAGGCGTCGCAGCGTGTCTCGGATGACGGCGTCCTGTTCGCCGCGCTGCTCGGGAGCCACCCGCGTCGCCTGCGTTCCCAGCGCGGCGAGCGCGGCCTCGCGCATCGAGCGGAGCTCCGACCTCAGGCCCCCGCAGAGACGCTCGGTGGCAGCGACCTCGGGAATCAGGCCCAGCACGCGGAACGCACTCCGCCGCAGCCGAGCATCCTCCAGCAGCGACTCGACCACCGGCAGCGGAGGCGGACGCTCGAGGTTCGCCAGACCCTCCAAGGCGGACAGCCGGAGGAGCGGCTCCGAATCTCCCAGCAAGCGCTCCAGGGCGCGTGCCGCGTGCTCGCCGCCTACGCGCCCCAGGGACTCCGACACGGACACGCGGACGTTGAGGTCCGCGTCACTCAGCGCATGCACCAGCGGGGCCTCGGCTTCATGTCGCCGGAGCTGCCCCAGGATGTCCGCCGCGAACTTGCGCTGGTCGGGGTCCACATGCCCCAGGAGCGTCACCAGCGGACCGAGCGCCGCGAGCCCCAGCCCCGCCAACGCCTCCGCCGCCGCGTTGCGTGCGCCCGTCTCGCCCCGCTCGCCCAACACGCTCACCAGCCGCGTGGCCACCTGCTCGGACGAAGGCGTGGACAGGCGCTGGAGTCCCTCCGCCGCCGCGTGCCTCACACGCCAGCTCTCGTCATGGAGGCCCGCGATGAGCACCTCGACGAGGTTGTCCCCGCGCGGGTCCAGGTCCTGGAGCGCGCGGTAGCGAGCCTCCTCCGCGGGCGAGCCTTGCCGGTAGCTCATGTGAAGACCGGGTCCGAGCCGTGCCGCTCGTTGAACCCGCTGGCGTGGGTGCTCGGGAACAGGCCCAGCGGGGTCCGTCGCCCCTCCACGAAGAGGCCGAAGCGAAGGTCCTGGGTGCGGCGGTGGTCTTCCACGTCACTGCGCTCCATGGGTGTCTCCTTCGCGCTCACCTGAGTGGCCGCGCGGCTTCCTTCTCCAGCTCCGCGCGCAGCAAGGCCTTCAAGTCCAGCAACAGTCGCAGACGGTCCGGCGGGCCGCACACGCCCACCACGAAGGGGGAACGTCCCGCGACCACCAGCGCGGGCGCGGGCTTGATGTCGGCCCGCCGCAAGCGCATCACCTCCGCCACGCGCTCCACACGCACCGCGACGCGCCTCGTCCCCAGCTTGCAGACCAGCAGCCGCCCCTTGCGCGACTCCACCGACGGCGTCCCTTGAAGCTGTCGGCGGAGGTCCACCACCGGGAGGATGGCGCCGCGCAGGTGCAGCACGCCCTCGACGAACGAGGGGGCATGCGGAATGGGCGTCACGCGCTGGAGCGGGAGCACTTCCTCGACGCGCTGGATGTCGAGCACGTACTCGTCGGCCCCCACGAAGAAGGCGCACAACTGCACGACGGCGTCCGCGTGCTCTCCCGGCGCATCCGGCCCGGCCGAGGGAAGCCGCGCCAGCAGGTTCACCGAGTCCCTCATGACGCCAGCGCCTGTTCCGCGTCCAACAGGATGTACAGCAAGGGGCCGCGCCGGCCGATGGCGACGACGCAGTCCCGGTCTCCCAACCTCAGCCCCTGCGGTGGCGGCTCCAGCATCGACGGTTTGAGCTTCACCACGCCCGCGACACTGTCCACCCACACCCCCGCGGGGCCGGTCTCCGTGCGCAGCACGAGGATGCGCGCGTCTTTCGGAGGCGTGGGGGCATCGGGCCCGGCGACCAGCGGCGCGCGCTCCGCCAACCCCAGGCGCACCTTGACGTCGTACACGGGCAGCAGCTCGCCGCGCAGGTTCATCACGCCGAGGAGCTGCGGCTCCGCGCGCGGAATCTCCGTCAGCGGAGGCACCTTCGAGATTTCGCGCACGGCGCGGATGGGCACCGCGTAGGACTCGCCCTCCAGGCGGAAGGACAGATACTCCTCCGGGACTTCCTCCGGCGTGAGGGACGCCAGGCCGTCGCTGCCGGCGGCGAAATCCTGCAGCCCACCGACGTCCTCGTCCGGACGGAAGAAGAAGTCGTCGAGGAGTTCGGCGAACCGGGACACGGTCATCGAGGATAGCAGCCGGCCGCCTCTCGCGTCAGGCCCGCCTGCGCTCCAATGAGAGTCCGTCCTCGAGCAGCGCCGCGACATCCAGCACCAGCACGGGCGTTCGGTTGCCCAGGTCCGTCGCTCCGGAAATCCCCCGGACGGACTGCAGCCGGCCTCCCAGGGGCTTGGTGACGATGTCCTGCTGGCCGTGCAGCTCGTCCACGGCGATGCCCAGGCGC
The DNA here is from genome assembly GCF_000331735.1 of Myxococcus stipitatus DSM 14675. Taxonomy (GTDB): domain Bacteria; phylum Myxococcota; class Myxococcia; order Myxococcales; family Myxococcaceae; genus Myxococcus; species Myxococcus stipitatus. The sequence goes on from NC_020126.1 coordinate 6,699,261, forward strand.
TCCTGCGCCAGGCCCACCACCACCACGAAGTACCGGCTCACCGGCCGCTCCGGCAGGCCGAACAGCCGCGACAGCCGCACGAAGGGCAGCGTCTGGCCGCGCACGTCGAGCACCTCGCGCCGCTCCACGGTGCGAATCTCCTGGGGCTGCACCGAGAGAATCTCCAGCACGCTGTTGAGGGGAACCGCGTACGTGCGAGCACTCACCCCCACCACCAGCGCGCGGATGATGGCGAGCGTCACCGGCAGCGTCAGGTGGAAGGCCGTGCCCTTTCCGCGCTCGCTCCAGACGTCGATGATGCCGGAGAGGTTGCCCAGGTTGTTCTTGACGACGTCCAACCCCACGCCCCGGCCGGACAGCTCCGACACGCTGCGCGCGGTGGAGAACCCCGGCAGGAAGATGAGGTTGAGCAGCTCCCGACGCCCCATCTCCTCCGCCTGGGCGAAGGTGATGAGTCCGCGAGAGAGCGCCACTTCGCGCACGCGCAGCTCGTCGATGCCCGCGCCGTCGTCGCGCACCTCGATGACGACGTGGTTGCCCTTCTGCTCGGCGCGCAACGCCACCACCGCCCGCCGCGACTTGCCCGACGCCAGCCTCGAGTCGGGGGCCTCCACGCCGTGGTCGATGGCGTTGCGGATGAGGTGCATCAACGGGTCGCTCAGCTCCTCGACGATGAGCTTGTCCAGCTCCACCTCGCCGCCGCCAATGACGAAGTCGATCTCCTTGCCCGCGTCGCGGGTGATGCGCCGCACCAGCCGCGCCAGCTTGTCGAACACCTGGCCGACGGGGACCATGCGCGCTTCGAGGAGCCCCTCCTGGAGCGCCTCCAGCTTGCGCTCCAGGCCCCGCGTCTCGCGCGCCAGCTCCTGACCGAACAGCTTCGACAACGGCACCACGCCGTCCTGCCGCGCGGACTCCGCGAGCCGCTGGAGGTTGGCCTTGATGAGCAACAGCTCGCCCACCATGTTGATGAGGCCATCCAGCTTGCCGATGTCCACGCGCACCGTCTGCGTCAGCGAACGCAGCGAGGGCTCCACGGCGGCGGCGGCCACGGCGGCGGGAGGCTGCTTCGCCGAAGCCTCCGCCTTCCGGACGGAGGCACGCCCACCAGGGCCCTGCAGGTACGTCACGAGCGACGGCCCCGCTCCACTCGTGGGCCCACTCGCCTCGGCGCCCGCCGCCTTGGACGTCAGCCCCTCCATCGAGGGGAAGCGCCCGGACGCGGCCCGCGCCTCGGGAGACAGCGCGAGGTCCTCCAGCGCCTTCACCGCGCTCGTGCTCGTGGCCCCGGGAACACGAGCCGCCTGGGCGACGGAATCCTCGAGTGGGAGCTGCGGCTGTCCTCCAGGCGAGGCCGCCACCGGCGCACGTGCGCCGCGCTTCTTGCCTCCGCGCTTCGCGGGGGTCGCACTCACGGGCGGCACCACGGCCCCGACCGAGGGAGGCGTGCCCAGCACGATGGCCGGCGACTCCACCGCGCGGTGCAGGGCCTCCGCGGACCGGGCCGACGCGGAGGGCTCTGGCGGCCGCACGGTGAGCTGGGAGAGCTCCGCGGGCGTCCCCTTCAGGCCCGCCTCCAGGTCCGTCAACGTCACCTGCGTGCCGAAGATGAGGTCGAAGGCGATGCCATGCGCGCCTCCGGGCCGCGCGGACGGCAGCGTGCTGATGACCTCGCCCATCGGCTTGAGGCGCGTGTTGAGGTCCGCCAGCCCCTTGTCGAAGTCGGACAGGTCGAACGCCGCGCGCACGCGCCACAGCGCCACGCCGCGCCGCACATTCTCGCGGAGCCGGTGCTCTTCGTACTCGGTGAAGACCGAGCGCACCTGCGCTTCCAACTCCAGCCGCTCCAGCGGGTCCTCGTCCTGCGCGGGAGGAGGCTCGCCCAGCCGGGCCAGCCGCTCCGCCATGCCGTTGACCCGCTGGGTGAGGACCTCCGTCTCGGAGCCTCGCGCCGTCTCCGCCAGCAGCGACTGGAACGCGTCCAGCGCTTCAATCAACGTGTCGAGCACCGAGTCGTCCAGCAGCAGCTTGCCCAGCCGCAACCGGTCCAACAGGTCCTCCGTCCCATGCGCCAGCCGGGAGATGCGCTCCTGGCCGAACAACCCCGCCAATCCCTTGAGCGAGTGCGCCGCGCGGAAGATGCCGTTGACCCGCTCCGGGTCCGCCTCCTGGCCCCGCCGCTCGTCCAGCACGAGCAGGTCCTTGCCCAGCGAGTCCAGGATCTCCGTCGCCTCGGCCACGAACTCGGCCAGGGCCTTGCTCGGGGGACTCACGGCAGTTTCAGGTACCGGCGCAGGAGCCCTTCCAGGCTCCCGGGCTCGAACGGCTTGACCAGGTACTCCGCCGCCCCCAACGCGATGCCTCGGTCGCGGTCCTGCTCGTGCCCCTCGGTGGTGATGATGAAGAGCGGCACGTCGCGGTAGTTGGGGTTCTTCTTGACGAAGTTGATGAGCTCCAGCCCGTTGATGTCGGGCATGTTGATGTCGGTGATGATGAGGTCGAAGCGGTGGCGCGGCAGGAGCTTCAGGGCCTCGAAGCCGCTCGACGTCACGAAGGCCTCGATGCCTTCCACGGCCTCCACCGTCGACGCGATGTATTCGCGCGACGCCTTGGAGTCCTCGACAATCAGCACCTTGACACGCATGTGCGCACGCCCCGGACGGTCCCTTACTCTAGCAGAAGCCCCGCCTGGTCGCTGTGTCTCAACCCTTCCTGGCTGGTAGGAGCCGGACGAGCCCCTTGTCCACCAGGAGGGCCACGCGTCCTCCCTTGAACGCTGGGGTGAAGCCCCTCTGGAATCCCTCCGCCCGCGCCGCGTCATCCAGCGCACCTCCAGCGGGAATCTCCAGCGCCACCGACTCCATCCGGGCCCGGCTGAGCACCTTGCCCGCCGACGCGAGCGCCTCACTCAGCCCGCTTGCGTCCAGTTGGCTGCGGCGCCCCAGCCCGACGACGAAGATGCGAGGCACCCCCAGCTTCCCGTCGGAGGGCAGCAGCAGCCAGTCGTCCTTCGAGCCGGAGAAGAACCCGCCCTTGAGCACCCGCGACAACGCGCCGCACAAGCGCCAGTCCACGTAGCCCGCCGTGGCCGGCAAGGGCCGGTCATCTTCCGCAACAAAGAGACAGAGGGCGTCCACGCCGCTGAGCGAGTCCAGGCCCTCCATCCCGATGTCGTGCGTCGTCGTCTGGCTCACGGCGCGTGCTCCTCCGGTGGAGACTCAGGCCCTCACTGCTTGTTCAACGCCACCGCCACCCGGTCCAACAGGCCGTTGACGAACGCGCTGGACTCCTCGGTCCCGAAGTTCTTCCCCAGCTCCACCGCCTCGTTGATGGTGACCTTGCGAGGGATGTCGGGACGGTACTTCAGCTCGAAGATGCCCACGCGCAGCACGTTGCGGTCGATGCGGGACATGCGGTCCAGGCGCCAGTTGTGGCTGTGCGACTCGATGAGCCGGTCGATCTCCGCGCGGTGGCCCTGCACGCCTTCCACCAGCTCGCGAGCGAACCGCACCGCGTCCGGGTCCCGCTTGTCTTCATCCGACGCGGACCACGCCGACTCCAGCGCGTCATGCACCGACGCGCCCTGCGCCATCTCCATCTGGTAGAGCGCCTGCAACGCCCGCTCACGGCCTGTTCTGCGCGCGCCCATCGCTACCCCTTCCTCGCGTCGAGCGTGGTCATCCGCGAGAACAGGTTCACCATCTCGATGCAGGCCAGCGTGGCCTCGGCGCCCTTGTTGCCCGCCTTCACACCCGCGCGGTCAATGGCCTGCTCCACCGTGTCCGTCGTCAGCACGCCGAAGGTGACGGACGTCGAGGGGTTGGCCGCCGCCGCGTTGAACGCCACCGCGCCAATGCCCTTGGCGCACTCACCCGCCACGTAGTCGAAGTGGGGCGTGCCGCCCCGGATGACGGCCCCCAGCGCGATGACGCCCACGTACTGCTTGGACTCCGTCACACGGCGCACGAGGCCGGGCAGCTCATAGGTGCCAGGGCAGCGGTACACGTCCACGTCCGCGTCCGCGACGCCATGGCGGACCAGCGTGTCCACGGCGCCCTTGGCCAGCTCCTCGGTGATGAAGCCGTTGAAGCGGGCGACACAAATCGCGAAGCGGCCCTTGGGGGGCAGGAAGTCACCTTCGATGTAGCGAGGCATGCGGCGCTTCCTACACCACCCGGGCCCCGGCGTCGCCTGCTACGGCGTGCCGAACCCCGCCGCCCGGACGGCCGCCTCCGTCACCCCACCCGTCTGGAGTCCCCCCGCCTGCCCTCGCTGGAGCAGGAACAGGCGCGCCACGTACTTTCCGATGGGGTCCGCCTCCAGGTTGACCCGGGCCCCCACCGCCTTGGCCCGCAGGGTGGTGCGCTCCTGCGTCTCCGGGATGAGCTGCACGCTGAACCGGTCCGCCCCCACGGTGTTCACCGTCAGACTGATGCCGTCGATGGCCACCGAGCCCTTCTCGATGAAGTACGGCGCCAGGGCCTCCGGCAGCCCGAAGACCATCACCCACGAGCCGCCCTCCGGCCGGGTCTCCAGCACCGCGCTGACCTGGTCCACGTGCCCGGAGACCAGGTGCCCGCCCAGCCGGTCCCCCAGCGCCAGGGCCCGCTCCAGGTTCACCTTGTCGCCCGGCCGCACGGCGTCCAGCGTCGTGCGCCGCAGCGTCTCCGGCGCCGCCTGCACGCGGAACGTGTCGCCCGTGCGCTCCACCACCGTGAGGCACGCGCCATCCACGGCGATGGACTCGCCCAGCGCGAAGGAGGCCGCGCCCAGCGACGTGCGAATCCACAAGTCCGTCATCCCGCCCGGAATGACGCGCTCCACCCTGCCGATGTCCTGAATGAGCCCGGTGAACATATGCCTCGGGCATATACCCGAGTGTCCCGAGCCGCCACCCTCACGAGCCCCAGGTGTCCGCCATGCACCGACACGCTGAACCGGGGCATCAGGACGGCTTGGGGCTGGGAGCAGGCCGCTACAGCAGGGCCTGGAGCAGGATGTCCTGGCCGTGCTGCTCGAAGGTGAGGTCCTTGACGGAGAGGGCCTGGGCCATCTCCTTCACGCCCAGGTCTCCCGCCCAGGACAGCCCCTCGCGGCCCAAGAGCTTCGGCGCCAGGAACAGGGCCAGCTCATCCGCCAGGTGCTCGCGCAGGAAGGAGCCGTACATCTCCGCCCCGCCCTCCACCAGCACGTGGTTGAGGCCCGAGCGGGCCAGCTTGCGCAGGAGCGCCTTCAGGTCCACCCGGTCCGCCTTCGCGCGCAGCTGCCACACCTCCACGCCCTGGGCCAGGAAGCGCTTGGCCTTGCGGCCCTCCGGGTCCTCCAGCGTGGCGATGATGGTGCGCGCCGAGCTCTTCTGGCTGAAGACGCTGTAGCGCGGCGACAGGCGCAGGTGGCTGTCCACCACGACGCGCAGCGCGTCCTTGCCCTTGCCGCCCGGCAGGCGCGTGGTGAGCTTCGGGTCGTCCTGGCGCACGGTGTTCGCGCCCACGAGGATGACGTCCACGGAGTCGCGCAGCCGGTGCACCCACTCACGCGCCTTCTCGCCCGTCACCCAGCGCGAGTCGCCCGTGGCGGTGGCCAGCTTGCCATCCAGCGTCGCCGCGGCCTTCAGCGTCACCCAGGGCAGGCCCGTGTTGATGGCCTTGAAGAAGGGCCGGTTGAGCTTGTCGGCCTCCGCCTGGAGCACGCCCGTGACGACCTTCACGCCCGCGCGGCGCATCCGCGCCACCCCCTTGCCGCTCACCTTGGGGTTCGGGTCCGCCGAGCCGCAGAAGACGCGGCGCACACCCGCCTCGATGATGGCGAGGCTGCACGGCGGCGTGCGGCCATAGTGGTCACACGGCTCCAGCGTCGAGTAGAGGTCCGCGCCCCGCGCCTTCGAGCCCGCCGCCTCCAGCGCCACCACCTCGGCGTGCGCCGTGCCCGCCTTCTTGTGGTAGCCGCGGGCGATGATGCGTCCGCCCTTCACCAGCACCGCGCCCACCACGGGGTTGGGGCTGGTGCGGCCCAGGCCCTTGGCGGCTTCCTCCAGCGCGATGCGCATGAAGAACTCGGCCACCGCGCGGTCGAAGTCCGCCGCCCGCTTCGCCCGGGGCGCCCGGGTGGCTTCCAGCCGTGCCCGCGTCAGCAGCCGCATGTGTTCCCTCAGCTTCCTCGGCCCGGGAGGAGCGGCTTCGCCTTGCGCTCGCGCTCCTGGTCCTCGAGCAAATCCTTCAGCTCGTGCATGAACTCGGAGATGTCGCGGAAGCTGCGGTACACGGAGGCGAAGCGCACGTAGGCCACCTCGTCCATCTGCTGCAGCCGGCGCATGATCTCCTCGCCGATGACGGACGAGTTGATCTCCTTCTCGCCCATGCCCTGCAGGAGCCGCTCGATGGCGACCACCGTCTCCTCGAGCTGCTCCGCCGACACCGGCCGCTTCTCACACGCCTTCTTCAGCCCGCTGACGATCTTCTCGCGGTCGAACGCCTCGCGCCGGCCGTCCTTCTTCACGATGAGCGGGTAGAGTTCCTCCACCCGCTCATACGTCGTGAAGCGGCGCTTGCAGGCCAGGCACTCGCGGCGCCGTCGGATGACGGAGCCCTCGTGCGACTCGCGTGAGTCGATGACCTTGTTTTCGGCGTCCTGGCAGAACGGGCAGCGCATACAGGTGCGGCGCGAGGCTCCGGGTTACTTCAGCCGAGAGGCGTACAGCGGGAAGCCCTGTGCGAGCTCCTTCACCTGGCCCCGGATGCGAGAAAGCGCCGCGTCGTCCTGCGCCGCATCCAGCGCGGCGCCGATGAGCTTGCCCACCATCGCCATGTCCGCCTCCCGCATGCCGCGCGTGGTGATCGCGGGCGTGCCCACCCGGATGCCGGACGTCGTCATCGGCTTCTCCGGGTCGAACGGAATCATGTTCTTGTTCACGGTGATGCCGGCCTTGTCGAGCACCGCCTCGGCCACCTTGCCCGTGAGCTGCTTGGGGCGCAGGTCCACCAGCATCAGGTGGTTGTCGGTGCCGCCGGACGTCAGCCGCAGGCCCGCGGACTTCAGCGCCTCCGCCAGCGCCTTCGCGTTGGCGACAATCTGCTGCTGGTAGGCCTTGTACTCCGGGGTCAGCGCCTCGCGGAACGCCACGGCCTTGCCGGCGATGACGTGCATCAGCGGGCCGCCCTGGATGCCGGGGAAGATCTGGCTGTTGATGGTCTTCGCGTAGGCCTCGCGCCCCATCACCATGCCGCCGCGCGGACCGCGCAGCGTCTTGTGCGTGGTGGTGGTGACGATGTCCGCGAAGGGCACCGGCGAGGGGTGGACCCCCGCGGCGACCAGGCCCGCGATGTGCGCCATGTCCACGAACATGGCCGCGCCGGACTCGTCGGCGATCTCCCGGAACTTCGCGAAGTCGATGGTGCGCGGATAGGCGCTGGCGCCCACGACGAGCACCTTCGGCTTGTGCTCCTGCGCGAGCGCACGCACCTGCGCGTAGTCGATGGTCTCCGTGTCGCGCGTCAGGCCGTAGTGGACGACCTTGTAGAGCTTGCCGGAGAAGTTGAACGCGGCGCCGTGCGTGAGGTGGCCGCCGGAGTTCAGGTCCAGCGACAGCATCGTGTCACCCGGCTTCATCAGCGCCATGTACGCGCCCATGTTGGCCTGGCTGCCCGAGTGCGCCTGCACGTTGACGAAGTCGGCGCCGAAGAGCTGCTTGGCGCGGTCGATGGCGAGGTTCTCCACCACGTCCACCACCTCGCAACCGCCGTAGTAGCGCTTGCCGGGGTAGCCTTCCGCGTACTTGTTGGTGAGCACGGAGCCCACCGCCTCCATCACCGCGGGGCTGACGAAGTTCTCGGAGGCAATCAGCTCCAGGCCATGCTCCTGGCGCTGCGTCTCTTCGTGGACGGCCCGGGCAATCTCGGGGTCCACCTGGGCCAGCGTGCGAATGTTCTCCATGGCGGATCTCCTCACGACGAAAGGGGGACGGCGACAAGCCGCCAGCTAGCGCTGGGACTCGACCTCGCGAATCATCTGCACGCGACGCTCGTGGCGACCGCCCGAGAACGCCGTGTCCAGGAACGCCTCCAGGATGGCCCGGCCCACGCCGGCACCCACCACGCGCTGGCCCAGGCACAGCACGTTGGCGTCATTGTGGGCCCGCGACATGCGAGCCTCGAACTCCGTGGTGCACAGGGCCGCGCGGATGCCCTGGTACTTGTTGGCCACGATGCTCATGCCGATGCCGGTGCCGCACACCAGCACGCCCAGCGTGGCCTCGCCGGACACCACCGCCCGAGTCACTCGGGCGGCGAAGTCCGGATAGTCCACCGAGTCTTTCGCGAACGGGCCCACGTCTTCATGGGCCACATTCCGCTCCCGGAGCACCGCCACCAACTCCTGGCGGAGCTCCAGGCCCGCGTGGTCCGAAGCAAGGATGACTTTCACGCGGTATCTCCCTCGGGTCGCCTAGAAGCGCTTGAAGAGCAGCACCGCGTTGGTGCCGCCGAATCCAAACGAGTTGCTCATCACCGCGTCCACCCGGGCCTCGCGCGCCTGGTTGGGCACGTAGTCCAGGTCGCAGTCCGGGTCCGGCGTCGTCTGGTTGATGGTGGGCGGCAGGATGTTGCGAGACAGCACCAGCGCGCTCACCACCCCCTCCGCTCCACCCGCCGCGCCGAGCATGTGGCCCGTCATGGACTTGGTGGACGACACCGCGAGCTTGCGCACGTGGTCGCCGAACACCGCCTTGATGGCCTTGGTCTCGTTCGCGTCGTTGAAGGGCGTCGAGGTGCCGTGGGCGTTGATGTAGCCCACCTCATCCGGACGCATCCCGGCGGACGCCAGCGCCAGCCGCATGCAGCGCGCCGCGCCCTCGCCCTCCGGCGCCGGCTGGGTCACGTGGTACGCGTCCGAGTTGGCCCCGTACCCGACGACCTCGGCCAGGATCTTGGCGCCGCGCTTCTTCGCGGCCTCCATCTCCTCCAGCACCAGCATGCCGGCGCCCTCGCCCATGACGAAACCATCCCGCTCCTTGTCGAACGGGCGGCTGGCCCCCGCGGGGTCGTCATTGCGCGTGGACAGCGCCTTCATCACGGAGAAGCCACCCAGCCCCAGCGGGGTGATGGCCGCTTCCGCGCCTCCGGCGATGGCCGCGTCCGTCTCCCCCAGCTTGATGGACTTCCACGCCTCGCCAATGGCATGGGCGCTGGTGGCGCACGCGGACACCGGGGCCCAGTTGGGACCCTTGCAGTTGTACCGCATGGAGATGAGGCCAGGCGCCATGTTGACGATCATCTGGATGATGAAGAAGGGCGACAGCCGGTCAAACCCCTTCTCCAACCCCTTGCGGTGCTGCTCCTCAAGGGAAGAGATGCCGCCGATGCCCGAGCCGACGATGACGCCCACCCGCTCGGGCGCGTACCCGTTCGGCTTGTCCAGGCCCACCGGCAGCCCGGACTCCTCCATCGCCATCGACGCGGCGGCCATGGCGTACTGGGCATAGAGGTCCATCCGGCGCACTTCGCGCCTGTCGATGAACGTCTCCGGCTCGAAGTCCTTCACCTCGCCCGCGATGCGCGTGTCTATCTTCTTCGTGTCGAAGCGGGTGACGAGGGAAATACCGGACTTGCCGGCGATCATCGCCTGCCAGTTCTTCTCGGTTCCTGTACCCAGTGCCGAGATGAGCCCGGTACCGGTGATGACAACTCGACGGTGTGACACGGTCCTCTCCGGTGGCGAATGGGACGCCGGGGACGCCGCTTGACGCAGCGTCACCCCGCCCCCCGGCACGCCGTGGTGCTGCCTACTCAGCTTGGGGCTTGTGGGTCTTGATGTAGTTGACGGCGTCGCCAACGGTCTTGATGTTCTCGGCCTCCTCGTCGGGAATCTCGACCTCGAACTCCTCTTCCATCGCCATCACGAGCTCCACGATGTCGAGGCTGTCGGCGCCAAGGTCCTCGATGAAGGAAGCCTCGGGCTTGATCTCTTCATCGCTCACGCCGAGCTGATCCGCGATGATGCTCTTGACCTTGGCTTCAATGTTCGTCGACATAAGTGCTGAATCCTCCAGGAACCAGATGAAGGCCCGGAAGGCTTCCCGAGCCCTGTCGAAAGCGGCGGCGGTATATCCCACGACCGCCAGCAATCCAACCGCTGGGTTACATGTACATGCCGCCGTTGACCTTGAGGACCTCGCCGGTGATGTAGGACGAGGCGTCTCCCGAGAGGAAGAGGACGGCCTGGGCCACCTCCTCCGGGTTGCCCAGTCGACCTAGCGGAATGCCCTCAAGCATCTTCTGGCGCAGGTCGTCATTGAGGTGGGAGGTCATGTCCGTCCCGATGAAGCCCGGGGACACGGCATTGACGCGAATCCCACGGCTGGACAGTTCGCGAGCCACCGACTTCGTCAGGCCCACGAGCCCTGCTTTGGAGGCCGAGTAGGCCACCTGTCCGCCGTTGCCCATGTCGCCCACCACGGAGGTGACGTTGACGATGGCGCCCGAGCGCTGCTTCATCATCGGACGGCTGACGGCGCGGATGAGGGCGAAGGCGCCCTTCAGGTTCGTGTCCAGCTGCTTGTCCCAGTCCTCGTCCTTCACGCGCATCACCAGGCCGTCCACCGCGACGCCCGCGTTGTTGACGAGCACGTCCAGCCGGCCGTGCGCCTTGAGGATGCCCTCCACCGCGCTCGCGCACGCGGCGGTGTCCGCCACGTCGAAGCGGAGGGCCTCCGCCTTGGCGCCCTCCGCCTGGATGAGCGCCACCGACTCCTGGGCCGCCGCCTCGTTGCCCGCATAGCTGATGACCACCGTGGAGGCCCCCGCCTTCGCGAACGCCACCGCGCACGCGCGGCCGATGCCTCGCGAGCCGCCCGTCACCAGCACCACCTTGTCCTTGAAGCTCATGCGCTCACCCCAGCGCCGCGAGGGCCTTCTGCAGGCTCGCGGAGTCCTCGACGTTGAAGGTTTCGATGTCCTTGGTGATGCGCTTGACCAGGCCACACAGCACCTTGCCCGGCCCCAGCTCCACCACGCGCGTGACGCCCTCCGCCTTCAGCGCCTCCACGCACTCAATCCAGCGCACCGGCGAGCTCACCTGCTCCAGCAGCAGCGGCACCACGCGCGCCACGTCCGAGTTGGGCCGCGCCTCCACGTTCGTCACCACCGGCACCGACGGCGCCGACAGCGCGATGCCGCCCAGCACCGCCGCCAGCCGCGGCTTCACCGGCTCCATCAGCGCGCAGTGGAAGGGCGCGGACACCGGAAGCGGCATCACCCGCTTGGCGCCGGCCTCCTTGCACTTCGCGCCCGCGCGCTCCACCGCCGCCGCGTTGCCGGCAATCACCGTCTGCTCGGGCGAGTTGTAGTTGGCGGGGGACACCACCAGCCCCTCGGCCGCCTCGTCACACGCCGCCTTCACCTTGCCCGGCTCCAGGCCCAGCACCGCGGCCATGGCGCCCACGCCCGCGGGCACCGCCTCCTGCATGAAGGTGCCGCGCGCGCGCACCGCCCGGGCCGCGTCGCCAATGGACAGGGCGCCCGCCGCCACCAGCGCGGAGTACTCCCCCAGCGAGTGGCCCGCCACGAAGGACGCCACCGGCCCCCGCGTGGAGAACACCGCATGCGCCGCCACCGACACCGTCAGGATGGCCGGCTGGGTGTTGGCCGTGAGCTTCAGCGCATCTTCTGGCCCCTCGAAGCAGAGCTTCGAGAGTTTCTCGCCCAGCGCGTCATCCGCGGCCTCGAAGACAGCGCGAGCCTCCGGGAACTGCTCGAAGAGGTCCTTGCCCATCCCCACGGTCTGACTGCCCTGCCCGGGAAACACGAATGCGACCTTCGCCATGTGCGGTCTCTGCCTCCTGAATCGTCCCGTCCCGTGACAACTCCAGCGCAGCCTCGCGCCGCCCCAGGTCTCCAGCGCGGGCCCACCTCCCGGCGACTCCGGGCTCGCGCCGACTGGCGCGGTGGGCTCCATCCGGCACCTGGGGGAGGGACGCGGACGGTGTGTTGCCGTACTTGTGCAGCTTCAGCCGGCACTTGTCGCGAGGAATCTCCTGCCGCTCCAGCAGCGCCTCCTCGGAGCGGGCGTTGAGTTGCCGGGCATGACGGGACCCCGCTCTCTAATCGGAAACAGCTTCGTCTGTCCCCTTTTTTCCCCTCTGATGGGTAGGGAGCCAGGCGGCCGCGTTGGCAATGCAACGCGTCAACTCTTCCTGGAGTCCCGCCTGGGCCGTGGCCAGCGCCGCACCCAGGGCGTTGTGGATGGCGCGAGGGCTGGAGCGCCCATGCGCCACGATGCCCACGCCGCGCAGGCCCAGGAGCGGAGCGCCTCCATACTCGGCGTAGTCCACCATCCGCCGCAGGCCCGCCAGGGCGGGCTGGAGCAGGAGCGCCCCCAGCTTCTCCGACAGGCCGCCCCGCTTCTCGATGGCCTGGCGCAGGAGCCCCACGACGCCCATGCCCACGCCCTCGGATGTCTTGAGGACGACATTGCCGGTGAAGCCGTCCGTCACCACCACCTGCACGTCGCCAGAGAACAGGTCCTTGCCCTCCACGTAGCCGGCGAAGTCCAGGTCCGACTGGCGCAAGAGCTCGCTCGCCTCGCGCGTCAGGGGCGTCCCCTTGGAGGGCTCCTCGCCGTTGGAGAGCACGCCCACCCGAGGGCGCGCCACGCCCAGGCGCAGGCGCACGTACGCCTCGCCCAGGACGGCGAACTGCGCGAGGTGCGAGGGGCGACAGTCCACGTTGGCCCCCGCGTCCAGGAGCAGGGAGCGGCCCCCTCCCTTGAGCGCCGGGAAGAGCGCGGCGATGGCGGGACGCTCCACGCCCGGCAGCCGTCCCAGCGTCAACAGCCCGCCCGCCATGACGGCGCCCGAGTTCCCCGCGGACACCAGCGCGTCCGCGTGACCGTCTCGCACAAGCTCGAACCCCACCCTCAAGGAGGAGTCGCGCTTGCGGCGGAAGGCCGTGGAGGCGTGGTCGTCCATCTCCACCACCTCCGAGGCGTGGTGGATGCGCAGGTTCGACGGGGGCAGTCCCTTGCCCAGCAGCGGCGTCACCTTCGCCGTGTCCCCCACCAGCACCACCTCGTGGTCGGGGTGGGCCCGGGCGAAGAGCACACCTCCCTCCACCGGGGCCCCCGGCGCGTGATCGCCACCCATCGCGTCCAAGACCAGCCTCATCCCCACCGTCCCCTTCTGCGTGCGCCTGCCATGTCGACCCTGTCCCTACATCTCCCGGGCCAGGCGGCGCGCAGCACACCAGGAACCTCCCAGGGGGGCAACGACTCGCTGCCCCGGTGCGTGGGTTCGCCGCCGCGCGGGCCCAGGCGGATGATCCGCGCGGGAGGCGAATGCCGCGGTCGCCAAGGGCGTTGTCCTGACCCGCCGCGTGGGGTATCAGGGCGGTGGACGGTGGTCCTCCCGGCGCTCGTACACGCGCATTGACTCGGGCCTTGCGAGCCGCTAGGTTCCGCCGCCTTTCTAGCCGGACAGGGAATACGCGAGTCACTCGCGAACCCTCCCGGCTTGGTGTTGGACCGACATGTTGCGCAGGGAGCCGGGGACCCCGGCACAGCGCGTGAGATAGAGGTGAGCCGTGGGTGTCCCCAAGAAGCGTACTTCCAAGATGCGTCGTGACCGCCGTCGCGCGGCCAACAACAACCTGCGCAGCGCCGTGCAGGTGACCAAGTGCCCCAACTGCAAGGAGCCGGTGATGCCGCACCGCGCCTGCACGTCCTGTGGCCAGTACAAGGGCCGCGAGCTGCTGCCCCAAGCCGAAGCCTGATGACTTGCTCATGACGCTCCCGTCCAGGAGCGTCGTGTCATGCGAAGGGCCGCGCCTCCCACTCGGAGGTCGCGGCCCTTGCTTTTTGGGGGCCCCGCCGCTCACGGCGAGGCCCCTGCCCCAGCTCCTTCAGTTGCTGAGCTTGATGTTCTTCAGCGGCGCCAGGCGGGGATCCACCGGCTTCGTCTCACACTGGCACTTCGCCTCGTTGAGGTTGGTGCCGCACTGCGAGCACAGCCCCTTGCAGTCGTCCTTGCAGGCGATGTTCATGGGCAGCGCCAGGAGCAGCTGCTCCAGGACGATGGGGTCCAGGTGGATGGTCTTCCCATCGAAGACCTCCTGGTCCACGTCGTCCAGCTCGAACGAGCCACCTGTCTCGCCCTGCTGCCGCTCCTTCTTCTCCATGGACTTCTCGTCGTCATCCGAGAAGCCCTCCCCGCGCGCCAGCGACTCCGGCACCAGGTTGAGGTTGAAGGAGACGGGCAGCGCCAGCTCCACGTCCTTCAAGCAGCGCTTGCAGGGGCTGCCCACGTGGGCGGTGAACTGGCCCTCCAGCAGCACGCCACCGCTCACCCGGCGAAGGGTCGCCTTGAGCCGCGACGGCTTCATGGCCCGGAAGCCCGTGTCCTGCCCGGACTCCCCACCTTCCAACGCGGTGCCCAGCAACTCCTGGGCGAGGGGCTCATCCAGCTTGAGCCCCGATTCATGAATTTGTTCAACCTTTACGAGCATTTACGAGACTTCCAGGTCAAATGGGGGCGGGCAACATAGAGGGCGGCCCCCCGAGCGTCAACACGCCCCAGTTCGACAACACCCCGAAGATGTCACTGCGCCGTCACCTCCGGTGGGGCGCCCTTCGTGGATCCTCCAGACAACGCTTTGATAGGGTCGATTTGATGCACAGGCACGATTCTCGGTCGCGGGTAGGAGCGATGCTCCTCGTCGTGGGCCTGCTGGCTCCTCCGGGGCTGGCCCGTCCTCTCTTCCCCGCGCCTGTCCTCTCGCAGCTCGGGCCAGCAAGCCCCGATATCACCCGCGCGCGGGAGCAGATCGACGACGGCGAGTTCGAGGAAGCCCGCCGCACCCTCCAGGCCGGGCTGGACGCGCCGGATGTCACCGACGACCAGTTGGTGGAGCTCTACCGCCTCCTGGGCCTCACCGCACTGTACCTGGGCGATGAAACCCAGGCGCGCGAGGCCTACGAGAAGCTGCTCCAGGCCCGGCCCGACTACGAGCTGCCCCGCTCGGCTCCTCCCAAGCTGCGCTCGCTCTACGCGCGCATCAAGGAGGACATCCGCAGCCGGCGCGTGCGCCCCGTCACCCTGGACGTGGACCCGATTCCGGACCCGCCCGGCGGCGAGCCCATCACCGTGGAGGCCACCATCCAGGAGCTGGCGCTGGGCGCCCGCGCACGCCTGTTCTACCGGCGCGCGGGCGACCAGGCGTACAACTCGGTGGACTTCGTGAAGGACCGCGAGGCCCGCGAGCACTTCCGCGCGGTGGTGCCCGCCTACGACGTGCCGGTGGAGCCGGAGCCCTACGAGGTGGAGTACTACTTCGAGGTGGTGGACGCCGCGCAGCGCCGGCTCGCGGGCCGGGGCGACTCGTTCCAGCCCCTGCTCTTCCAGGTCTCCTCGCGCGTGCAGGCCACCACCGCCGCCGAGGTCTCCGAGGGACGCCCCTGGTACAAGAGCCCCTGGCTCTGGGTGGCCGTGGGCGCGGTGGCCATCGGCGGCACCGCGGGCATCGTGGCCCTCTCCTCCTCCGAGGACCGGGGCCGCGTCCCCATCACCATTCGCGTGGACCCTTCCCAGCCATGAGCTCACGCCTCTTGAAGTTCCTGCCGTTCGCCCTCGGCCTGTGCGCGTGTGGGCCCGACACGTCGGCCACCTCCGGACGCTTCGGCCTGGACGTGGTGATGTCTCGCGCCGTGGCCGACGAGGTCCACGCGCTCCAGGTCAGCGTCGTGAAGGACGGCTCCCGCCGCAACTGCACGGAGCTGCAGCGCACCTGCCTCAACACGCAGGTGAAGCGCGAGGACCTGGTGGTGCTCGAGGACCCGCGCGGCAACGAGGGCCGCGCGCTGCGCTTCACCGTGGACCTGGCCGCCATGCAGAACGGCGGCAGCCAGGCGCTCGCGGTGGACGTCCCCGTGGGGCGCGACTACGCGCTCGTCATCGAGGCCCTGGCCGTCGGCTCGCCCTCCCGCTTCCTCGGCAGCTCCTGCAACTACCTCAAGGTCGTCAACTCCGGGGACAACGCCCCCGTGGTCGCCGCCCCCCTGGTGCTGACCGAGCAGTCCTGCGACCCGTCCATCGCCCCCTGAGCGGGAGGGCGCTTCCACCCCCGCGCGTCTGGCGCCACGCCGCTACACCTTTCCCAGAGGAATCCATGACGCGCATCCTGATCATCGAGGACGAGCAGGACCTCGCCGGGCTCGTCGAATACAACCTCCGCGCCGCGGGCTTCGACACCGAAGCCGCGAACACCGGCGCCGGAGGACTGGCCCGCGCCCGGGCGAACCCACCGGACCTGCTCCTGTTGGACATGATGTTGCCGGACATCGCCGGCGGCGAAGTGCTGCGCCTGCTCAAGCAGGACCCGGAGCTGCGCAAGACGTCCGTCATCATCGTCAGCGCCAAGGGCCAGGAGTCGGACCGCGTCCAAGGCCTGGAGCTGGGCGCGGACGACTACGTGGTGAAGCCCTTCTCCGTCCGCGAGCTGCTCCTGCGCGTCAAGGCGGTGCTGCGCCGGGGCGACACGGACGACAGCGGCCCCGCGCAAGTCCTCGCCGCGGGCGACATCGTCCTGGACACCTCGCGCCACCAGGTGCGCGTCAAGGACGTGGAGGTCATCCTCACCGCCCTGGAGTTCCGCCTGCTGCAGACGCTCCTGGAGCGAATCGACCGGGTGCAGACGCGCGAGGTGCTCCTCTCCGATGTCTGGGGCATCCAGGCGGAGATCCACACCCGCACGGTGGACACGCACATCAAGCGCCTGCGCGAGAAGCTGGGCCCCTCCGGCGACATCATCGAGACGGTGCGCGGCGTGGGCTACAAGCTCAGCCCCCCGTAGCGCCGCCGCCGTCCGTCTCCAGAAGGCCCGCGACACATGCCCCTGCGCTACACGCTCCTGCCCCTGCTCCTGCCAGCCACGCTGGTGGGGTTGCTCGTGGTCGCCCTGGGCACGCCCGGCGGCGCGGTGCCCGTGGCCCTCATCACCCTGGCCGGCTCCCTCATGGCGCTGGGACTCAGCCGCGGCGCGCTGCAGCGCCAGCTGGACCAGCTGGAGCGCAACACCCGCGGCCGCGCCGAGGGCGGTGGGGGCCCCTCCCTCGACCCGGACCGGCTGGAGGAGGTCGCCAGCCTCGAGGGCGCCATCGACTCGCTGCACACCCACCTGACGGCGCGCAACGCCGAGCTCGTCCAGGAGTCACGCACCCTCACCGCCGTGCTGGACAGCATGGCCGAGGGCATCTGGGTGACGGACGCCGACGGCACCGTGGTGCGCCACAACGACGCGCTGCGGGACATCCTCCAGCCCGGCGCGCCCATCCCCGGCCAGCGCCCCATCGCCGTCATCCGCGACGACCAGCTCCACGACGCCGTCCTCCGCGCCTGCCGTGAAGGGGCCTCCAGCCGCCTGGAGCTGTCGCTGGAGGGCCTGTTCCCCCGCACGCTGGCCATCCGCGTCACGCCCCTGGGCAAGGACCTGCCCGGCAGCGCCGCCGTCTTCCACGACGTCACCGAGCTGCGCCGGCTGGAGAAGGTGCGCAAGGACTTCGTCGCCAACGTCTCCCACGAGCTGCGCACGCCCATCACCGCCATCCGCGGCTATGCGGAGACCCTCCAGGGCGGTGCCCTGGGCGACGCGCAGATGGCCCCACGCATGGTGGAAATCATCCACCGACAGTCCGAGCGCCTGTCCGAGCTGGTGGAGGACCTGCTGGAGCTGTCGCGGCTGGAGTCGCGGGAGGTGAGCCTGAAACTCACGGAAGTCCCGCTCGCCGAGGCCGCCGCCCGCGCCGCCGACACAGTGCGTCCCAAGGCGGAGAGCAAGGGCCAGGTGATTTCACTCCACGTCTCACCGGACCTGGTCGCGGTGGGAGACCCGCGGGCGGTGGAGCAGGTGCTCCTCAACCTCCTCGACAACGCGGTGAAGTACACGCCGGCGGGCGGGCGCGTGGACGTGGACGGAGCGTATGAGGACGGGCGGTGCGTGGTGCGGGTTCAGGACACCGGGGTGGGCATCGAGCCGCGTCATCTGTCCCGCATCTTCGAGCGCTTCTACCGGGTGGACAAAGGGCGCAGCCGGGACATGGGCGGCACGGGGTTGGGCCTCTCCATCGTCAAGCATCTGCTCCAGGCCATGGACGGCGAGGTCAAGGTCGAAAGCCAACCGAACGAGGGGAGCACGTTCACGATTTTTCTGCCCCAGGCGGCTCGCGCCGGCACTGCGTCAGGGTAGGATGTCGCGACCATGCGGGTCGCAATCCTCGCCGACATCCACGGCAATCTCCCCGCCTGCGAGGCCGTCCTCGAGGACATCGCCCGCTCCGTGGCGCCGGACTTCATCGTCGCGGCCGGCGACCTGGCGCTGCGTGGTGCGCACCCTCGCGAGACGGTGGACCTCCTCTTCGACCGCTGCGACTCGGTGCTGATGGGGAACACGGACTGCTACCTCGCCGGGAACTACCTGGGGGGTGCGTACCGCGAGCGAGACCACTGGAAGACGGAGCTGCTGCGCTGGACGCGAGACCAGTTGGGTGACTCGCACCTGCAGAAGCTGGGCGCCCTGCCCTTCTCCGTGCGCTACACGCCGCGCAAGGGCCAGGACCTCTTCGTCTGCCACGCCAACCCTCGCAACCTCGAGGAGTCGCTGGACCCCACGCTGGATGACGTCGCCGTGCGCCGGTACTTCGCGCACCTGGACGCCGCCGCGTGTGCCTTCGGCCACCTGCACTTCCCCTACCGCCGCCGCGTGGGCCGCATGCTCATCGCCGACGTGGCCAGCGCGGGCATCCCTCGCGACGGGGACTTGCGCCCCGCCTACGGCGTCTTCACGTACACGCCCAAGGGCTGGCGCGTGCAGATTCGCCGCGTGCGCTACCCGGTGCGCAAGGCCACCCAGGCGCTCACCGCGCGCCGCGTCCCCGGCGGCCCGCTGCTCATCCACAAGCTGGTGGAGGCGCGCTACCGCCACCACCACGCGCTGATGGAGGCCGCGCGCCGCCACTCCGGCCTGCCGCCTCCGGGCCCCGTGCTGAGGCCGCCTCCGGGCGCGCCCGTGCGCAACGCCGCGGTGCCCCTGGAGAGCCGCGCGCCGGTGGACGTGGACCCCGCCTCGCTGCCCACGGACCTTGACGGAACCGTGACAGATGCCGCGCCGCTGCCCCTGGATGTGTTGAACGACCTGGACGGCTAGGACGTTGTCGCCAGGGCGTTGCTTGCGAGGCATGGCCCCGGGTGGTTGAGGGCAGGCCACCATGTCCCCTCGAGAACTCCCGTTGTTGTTCGTCCGACATGCCGAGGCCGAGGACACCCACGTCCTGGGCGACGAGGCCCGCTCACTCACCCCCGAGGGCCGCGCCCTCTTCCGCCAGCACGCGCGCAAGCTCGCCCGGCTCACGCCCCTGCGAGGCATCATCACCAGCCCGCTGGTCCGCGCCGTCCAGACGGCGGAGCTCCTGGCGGAGGCCCTGGGCCTGTCCCGCGTGGAGGTGCACCCCGCGCTGATTCCACGCAGGAGCGGCGCGCGGCGCATCCTGAAGCTGGCGCGGGAGCTGGGCACGGGCTTCGCGCTGGTGGGCCACAACCCCTCGCTGGAGCAGGCCCTGGCGCTCGCGCTGGGAGACGACCTCCAGGCCCCGGAGAAGCTGCGCAAGGGCACCACCGTGGCGCTGCAGCACACGGGGGACGACGGGGACTTCCAGCTCGTCTGGTGGGCCTCGCCGGGCCGCGCGCTGCGGCGCTACGACGGGGACCGGTGAGCCTCAGCCCTCCGCGGCGCCCACCAGGAAGGACACCAGGAGCAGCACCAGCACCGCGGTGGTGATGGCCACGAAGAGCTTGTCCTTCTGCTGCCGGAAGATGAGCAGCGACAGCGCCACGCGCATCACCGGCACGGCCATCATCACCAGGAGCCCCGCCATGACGAATGACTGCCCACGCGCGGCCAGCGCTCCCGCCACCACCTCCGCCAGCCCGTGCGGGACGGGGTGCGGCGCGGTGAGGCGCTCCAGCGCCTCCGAGGACACGAGGTAGTCGGGGTGGCGGAAGAACGTCACCACCGTGCCCAGCGTCACCAGCGACAGGCTGGCCACGACACCGTGGCGCAAGAGGTCGCTGATGAGCAGCTCCGGCACCAGCGGGACGGCCTCCGGCTCGGGCGGCGACGACACGCGGGGCGGGGGCTCCTCCGGACGCGGCTCGGTCGACGGAGGCTCCTTCATGACGACCACCCCTTGTGCAGCATCTCGAAAGCCACCCACAGCAGCACGCCCACGAAGAGCACGCGAAGCCACCCGGCATCCACCCGCGTCATCAGGTGGCGCGAGCCCAGCCACGCGCCCAACGTGACTCCCACGCACACGGGCCCGGCGATGAACGGGTCGATGTGGCCGCGCGCGAAGTACACCCCCGCGCTGGCCGCCGCCGTCACGCCAATCATGAAGTTGCTCGTGGCCGTGGACACCTTCAGCGGCAGCCGCATCGTCAGGTCCATGGCGGGCACCTTCAGCGCGCCCGAGCCGATGCCCAACATGCCGCTCACCGTGCCCGCCACGTACATCCAGCCCAGCCCGGCCAGGGGACGGGTGACGCGGTAGTGCACCTCGCGGCCGGTGGACTCGTCCCAGTAGCCGCCGTGCAGCGCCAGGCGGTCCGCCAGCGCGTCCTCGGGCACGGGCCCCGGCTCGCCTCCGTTCATCCGGCGCAGCATCACCAGCGCGGAGTACGCCATGACGGCGCCGAAGACGAGGTACACGCCGCGCCCGCCCACGCGCCCGGAGAGGAAGGCCCCGGTGAGCGCGCCCGCGGTGGTGGCCAGCTCCAGGAACATGGCCACCCGCAGGTTGGCCATGCGCTCACGCACATACGCCGCCGCCGCGCCACTGGAGGTGGCGATGACGGAGACGATGGAGGCCCCCACCGCGTAGTGGATATCCACCTTCAGCAGCAGGGTGAGGACGGGGATGAGGATGAGCCCACCGCCAATCCCCAGCAGCGAGCCCAACAGTCCCGCGCCCACGGAGAAGCACAAGACGACGAAGGTGAAGAAGAAGGGAGTCATGCGGCGCCGGCCGCATCCTTCCTCTCCGCCGACCGAATTCCAATCAAAGGCCACGGCCTCGAAGGGGCCGTGGCCTGGGGCCTACATGCGGCTCGAGGCCTAGTGGCTGCCCGCCACGGAGAGCCGAGGGGTGCCCCCCTCCTGGTTCGCCGCCGAGCCCTCGCCCGGGTGGAGGATGTCGCCGCTGAGCTCACGCAGGAGCGCCTCGCCCACCAGCTCCGTCATGGGGACGAACCGGCCATGGCCAGGGCGCCAGACGTGGACCTGGGCGCTCGCGATGTCGAACCACCAGCCGTGCAGCCGCAGCTTGCCGGCCGCGACGCGCTCCTTCACGAGGGGGTAGGACGACACGTGCTGGAGCTGCTGGAGCACGTTGAGCTGGGAGAGCCGGTCGTACTCGGCCAGGCCCTCGCCCACCGTGCTGCCCGCATTGAGGACACGCAGCGCCTCCTGGCCGTGCTTCAGCCAGGCCTGGAGGTTGGGAGCCCCCGGCACCTCGCCGCCCGCGAGCACCGCCTTCATCGCGCCGCAGCTCGAGTGGCCGCAGATGACCAGGTCCTCCACCTCCAGGTTGCTCAGGGAGAACTCGAGCGCCGCCGCCTCGGACTGGTCGCCCATGGAGACGCCCTTGGTGTCGGAGGGCGGAATCAGGTTGCCCACGTTGCGGACCACGAACAGGTCGCCCGGGTCCGTCGTCACGAGCAGGTTGGGCACCATCCGGCTGTCCGAGCACGAGATGAAGAGGCAGTCAGGGTTCTGTCCGTTCGCCAGCCGCGCGAAAGTCTCCCGGTACGCGGGCCGGCCCTTGAGCTGGAAGTCGAGCAGTCCTCGGATGAGCTTCTTCATGGGGCACCTTCGGAGGCGAGTTTGTTGGAGGAAACAGAAGTGTTGAGAACAGAACGCGAGGCCTGAGTCGTTCCACTGCGGACCCACACCTCCTCGAGCGACTCCATGACGACCGAGCCGCCCGTCTTGCGATACGTGTCACTCCAGCTTTCGATGGCCTCGAAGCCCGAGTGGTCCAGCGTATCCACCGACAGGTCGATGCGCACCTTCGAACCAGCGGGAATCTGCGCGAGCGCGGTGGACAGCCGCGGCACGCCCACGAAGGTGAGCGAGCCCGACACACGAACCAGGTGCTCCCCGTTCGCCTGCGTCACGTCCACCTTCACGCTGCCCAGTCGCCACAACAACCGCAGGATGGCCACCAGCAATCCCAGGCCGATGCCCGCCAGCAGGTTGATGCCGACGACACCCGCCACCGTCGCCGCATAGACAATCACCTCACCGCGCTTCGACAGCTCGCGGATGTGGTGCATGTTGACAAGCTTCGCGCCGACGACGACGAGCAGGCCCGCGAGCACCGTGAGCGGCACCAGCCCCGCCACCGAGCCCAGCATCGTCACGAACAACAACAGCCACACGCCGTGCAGGAGCCCCGACATGCGCGACCTGGCACCCGCCGCGATGTTCGCCGCGCTGCGCACGATGACGCCCGTGATGGGCAGACCGCCCACGAGCCCGGACAGCGTGTTCGCCGCGCCCTGCGCGAACAGCTCCTTGTCCAGGTTGGCGCGAGGCCCCGTGTGCATCTTGTCCGTGGCCACCGCCGACAGGAGCGACTCCGCGCTGGCCACCAGCGCCAGCGACAGCACCGCCACCAGGAACGGGCCCCAGTTGTCGGTGGGCAGCGCCGGCCACTGCATGTTGCTGAACACGTTGGCCGGCAGCTCCACGCGCTTCACGTCCGCGCCCCAGACCACCGAGACCGCCGACGCACCCACCACGGCCACCAGCGGCGCGGGCACCATCTTCAGCTTGCCCTTGGCCAGCATGGGCCACACCACCATCAGCGCGATGGTGAGCAGGCCCAGCATCGCCGCGGGACCATGCAGCGACATCACCTGCTCGGGCAGCTCCCTCACGTTCTGCCATGCGCTCGACTGGGGACTGCCACCCAGCACGATGTGCACCTGGCCCAGCACGATGAGGATGCCAATGCCCGCGAGCATGCCGTGAATCACCGCCGGGGAAATGGCCAGCGCGGCGCGCGCGACCTTCATCCCCCCCAGCGCCATCTGCACGAGCCCCGCGCCGACCACCGCCGCGCAGGTCATCGCCAGACCCATCTGCTGGATGAAGCCAAACACCATCACCGCCAGGCCCGCCGCCGGACCACTCACCAGCAACGGCGCACCGCCCAGCAGTCCCACGACCAGGCCACCCACCACGCCAGCGATGAGGCCCGACACGATGGGCGCACCCGACGCCAGCGCGATACCCATGCACAAGGGCAGCGCCACAAGGAAGACCACCAGGGAAGCAGGTAGGTCAGCGGCCAGGTTCTTCCAGGCCGAGCCAGCATTCCCATGACTCGTCGACATCGCCATACACCTCCACGAGAAGACGCCACCCCACGGTGGCGCGCGCTGAGTCTCGCGGCGCGTCATGGCAATGCTCGTGCCATGAGGCGATTGGCCTAACCTGCCGATTTCAAAGGGAACTTTGGCCTCCGACGGAGGGCGGGCAATGAAAGGAACTTCAAGTGCCCGCGGCGGACTTCAAGAAATTTAAGCAAGGAACTTGAAGTGCCCGCCTGGCGGGTGACCGGGGGCCTGCCCGACGCCTCAGGACTCCTCGAGCTTGCGGAGGAACGTGGGGTACGACAGGCCCAGCACCTTGGCGGCCTCCATGCGTCGGCCCTCCAGGCGGCCCAGGACGTGCTTCACGTACAGGCGCTCCACGTCATCCAGCGCGCGCGGAGGCCCCCCGACGACGAAGGCATCCGGGTCCGCGACGGCGGGCCCCATGGGCCCCCGGGGCTCCAGGGCCTGGAGCTCCAGTGCGGGCCCGGGCTCGAGCACCAGCGCGCGCTCCAGCACGTTGCGCAGCTCCCGCACGTTGCCCGGGAAGGGATAGCGCTCCAGGCGCGTCCTCGCCGCGGGGGTGAAGTCCACGGGCCTGCGCCCCAGCTCCGCGCACAGCTCCACCAGCAGCGACTCCGCCAGCGGCAGCACGTCCTCGCGCCGCTGACGCAGGGGCGGAATCTCCACGCGGAAGACGCTGAGGCGGAAGTACAGGTCCTCGCGGAAGCGGCCCTCGGCCACCTCGCGCGTGAGGTCGCGGTTGGTGGCCGTCACCACGCGCGCGTTGCTGCTCAGCTCCGTCGTGCCGCCCAGCCGGCGGAAGGCGCCCTGGTCCAGGAAGGTGAGCAGCTTGGCCTGGAGGCTCAGCGGCAACTCGCCAATCTCGTCGAGGAAGAGGATGCCGCCGTCGGCCACCTCCACCAGTCCGCGCCTCGCCGCGCGGGCGTCCGTGAAGGCGCCGCGCTCGTGGCCGAACAGCTCGCTCTCCACCAGCGCGGACGGCAGCGCGGCGCAGTTGACGTGGACGAAGGGGCCCTGGCCGCCTTGCACGTTGTGGAGGTGCCTGGCGAGCACCTCCTTGCCCGCGCCCGTCTCGCCGGTGATGAGCACGGGGCTGCGCGGCGCGGTGGCGATGCGCTCGATCATCTGGAGCGCGGACACCATGGCGGGCGCGCGCGGACGCAAGAGGCGCCGCCTGCCGCCCAGCTCGCTCTCCGCCTGACGCAGTCGCTCGTGGAGCTGGAGGTCCGCGGCGGCCCGGCGCGCGCGGAGGACCAGGTCGTCGAGCTCCACGGGCTTGGACAAGTAGTCGCGCGCGCCCTGCTTGATGGCGTCCACCGCGCTGGCGATGTCGCCGTGCGCCGTCACCATCATCACCGCGGTGTCGGGGAACTGCGCGCGCAGCTCCGGCAGGAAGTCGATGCCGTCGCCATCCGGAAGGCGCCGGTCCAACACCACCACCTCCGGGGCCTGCCGCCCCAGCGCCGCGCGGGCGTCGTGGAGCGAGTGCGCCAGCGTCACGCGAAAGCCCTCGTGCCGCAGCACCGTGGCCGCCAGCGAGGCGAAGGTCCGGTCGTCGTCCACCAGCAGCAGATGGGTGCTCATGACGTGGACTCCAGGGGTAGCCGCAGCGTGAAGAGACTGCCCAGGGGACGGCGCGTATAGGTCAGGCTTCCACCGTGAGCCTCCACCGACGTGCGCGCCATGGGCAACCCCAGGCCCACGCCCTTCGCGCGTCCCGTCGCGAAAGGCTCCCACAGCCGAGGCTCCAGCCTGGGGTCCACCCCGCCCGCGTTGTCCTCCACCACCAGCACCGCGTCCGCTCCTTCCCGCGTCAGGTTCACCACCACCCACGGCGAGGGCCGCAGGCCCGTGTCCTTGGCCACCGCGCCCGCCTCCACCGCGTTGCGCACCAGGTTGTCGATGGCCGACACCAGCAGCGCCGCGTCACCCTGCACGGTGAGATTCTCCTCCAGCGACGTGCGCAGCTCCACCTCCTCCGACTCGGGCAGCATGCGCACCGCCTGGAGCGCGTCCTCCACCAACAGGCGCATCTCACAGTTGCGGCGCAGCGCGGCACGAGGCGCGCCGAAGGACAAGAGCGAGCGCGCCAGGTGCCCCAGCCGCTCCACCTGCGAGCGCAGCCCCCGCACCGGCAGCTCGCTGCCCGCGGGCGTCTTCCTCAGCACGGACAGCGCGGCCTGGATGCCGTTGAGCGCGTTCTTCACCTCATGGGCGATGAGCGCCGCGGCGGTGCCCAGCGCGGCCATCGTCTCCTGCCTGCGCAGCCGCTCCTCCGCCTCCAGCAGCGAGCGGTACGAGTGGCGCAGCAGCACCAGGAACAGCCCCAACGTGCAGGTGAGCAGCGCGATGTGGAAGGCCAGCTGCCGCAGGAAGCGCGAGCGCAGGCCCGCCGTGGCCGTCTCCTCCTCTTCCAGAACCACGAGCAGCAGCTCGCTCCTGCCCACCCACGCCGCCGCGCCCATCATCCGCGTGCCGTCCATCATCAAGGGCCCCGGCGCGCGCGCCAGCGGGCGCAGCGACTCCGCGAAGCCCTCCTGGTAGCTCCGGGACGTCGCGGGCAGCAGCAGGCGCCCTCGCGCATCCATGAGGAACAGCGCGGTCTCCTCGGTGGAGCGCGTGGGCAGCGCCTCGGTGCGCACCTCGCCCAGCAGCACGCCCTTGATTTGACCTTCCTTCACCAGGGGCACGGCCACGACGAGCGGCCCGCCCTCGCCCTCGAGCAGGTCGATGGTCGGCGTCTTGCGCTCCAACATCCGCTGGAACCACGGGCGGCTGGTGATGGGCACCACGCCCAGCGACATGCCCGGCGGGTCGCTCCACACGCGCTCACCGCGAGGGCCCAGCAGCGCCACGCCCTCGGAGAAGAGCGACGAGTGATAGAAGGCGCTGTCGAGCAGCGCCCGCTCCGCGGGAGAAGCCCCGTCCTCCGGGAACAGCGTGGGGTGCTCCGCGACGCGCGCCAGCTCCGCCTCCAGCAGGAGCAGGTGCACTCCCAAGGCGTCCGCCTGCACGCGGGCCTGGTTGGACAGGTGCCCCAGCAGCTCCTCGCGCGCGTTGCCCACATCCTCCAGGTAGCCGAGCACGGGGCTGGTGAGCGCCACCACGCCCACCAACCCCAACCCCAGGAGCGCCGAGCGGCCACCGCGTCGCTGTGCGTGCGCCAGCTGCCCCGGTGTGGGCGTCAGCGTGGGCACCGGCAGCGTGCGCGGTGGCGGCGAAGTGGGCGGGGGTGGTGGGGTGTCCGAGGTGCTCACCCCACCGTTGTGACACAGGGCTTGGGCGCGAGGGAACCGGAACTCAGACCGGCTCTCCTTGCCGCCGGGCGCCGGAAGGGGGTGGCTCCAGCGGAGAGCCCTCGCCTCCTCGCATCCGGTCGAGCACCTGCCGCGCCCGGTCCACCCTCACCTCGCCTTCCTGCACCAACAAGGCGGCGATGGCCTCCACCCACTCCGGCGGCGCGCCGACACTCGTCGCCACCGAGCGCGCCTGCAGCGCCATGTGTCCCCGCTGGTTGCCCGCCGAGCCCAGCGCGCGAATCGCCGCCAGGTTCTGCGCGAGTCCCACCGAGGCGAAGATGCACGCCAGCTCCCGCGCCGGCGGATGCCCCAGCACCTTGAGCGCCGCCTGGACGCCCGGGTGTGTCAGCTGCGCATCGCCCACCGTGCCCAGCGCCAGCGGCAGCTGGATGTCGCCCAGCAGGTTGCCGCCTTCACGCCGCCACACGGACAGCGGCCCGTAGCGCCCCGTGCGAGCCGCGAAGGCATGGGCCCCCGCCTCGAGCGCGCGCCAGTCCTGCCCCGTGGCCAGCGCCAGCGCATCGATGCCGTTCATGATGCCCTTGTTGTGCGTGGCCGCGCGGTAGGGGTCCGCCTGCGCGAAGCGGCTCGCCTGGACGATTCCCTCCGCCACCTCCACCCCGCCGAGGCCGAAGTCCGCCAGCGCGCGCTCCGGAATGGAACATCGCGCCCGCGCGAGCCTCCGGTCCGACAGGTGCGTGAGGATGCGCAGGTAGACCTTGCCTCCGGTGAGCTGCTCGATGCGAGGCGCGATGCCCTCCATCATCGTGTTCACCAGGTGGGCCCCCATCGCCTCCTTCGTGTCCACGAGCACATGCACCACCAGGAGCGGCTCCATGCCCGGCCCCTCCGGCGCGGGCAACAGGCGCACCTCCACGTCGCGCGCACCACCGCCCTCATCCATCAGCTGCGGGTGCATCGCGTTGGCCAGCGCAAGCAACTCCGTTCGGGCCTCCAGGATGCGCGCCATGGCGAAGCTGGGCGGCCCGTAGCGGGTGAGCTGTATCTGACCAATCATCAGCGAAGGGTCCGATTCCGCGACGAAGCCCCCCGCTTCGCCCACCAGCTTCGCGACGAACGAGAGGGCGGGAATGACGGACGGCTCCTCCACCACCATGGGGACCGCGTAGTCCCTTCCGTTGACCTTCAGCGGGAGCCCCAACCCCAGCGGAAGGCTGAACAAGCCCACGGCGTTCTCCACCGTGGACAGCGTCGACTCCAGTCTCGGTCCTTCCACTCCTGTGAGCCCATCGAGTGTCTGCGCGTCCAACCCCAGTCCCGACTCCATCCGCTCCCGTCGCTCCTCCAACGACAGGCACTGGAAGCCGGAAAATACAGTCTGGATTGACGCGTCCCCTCGAGCCCCCTGGGGACCCACGAACTCCGTTGCCATCTATCACCTCACATCGGCGCAATTCCTCTCAAATGAGTCACTTCCAACCCATGAGCAACATGACACATCCATCTCTGTAGACAGGGTGTGTCGCTTCGTGAACAACGGAACCCCTGGCGGTCCACCAAACCACAGACATCTCGCACCCTGGCACAACTCGGCACACCCCCGCTGCGCCAGGAGTTCCAGCCCGCAACTCACGTTGCGGGGCGCTTCAAGGCGTCGGTGTCGGCGTGGGCGTGGGGTTCGGAACCGGCAGCGGCGGGATGGGCGGCGCCAGCTGGAGGAACGTCATGCTCGTCACGCCCATGGACAGCGCGAGCCCCGTGGACAGACACGCCAGCGCGGCGGGCGCACTGGGTTGGATATCCGCCACGTTGATGACCAGCGCGCCGGCGAACTTCCCGGAGGCCACGCGCCCGTAGGACGTCGTCACCGCCTGCCCCACCGGACTGATGACCAGCGGCGCGGCCAGCTCGACGACACTCGTCTCACCCGAGCTCCATGTGAGGTTGAGCCGACCGCTCATCGTGGCCAGCGCGCAGTTGGCGAGCGCATCCCCTTCCAGCCGGTAGCTCACCGAGCCGAGCGTCGGGTCCTGGGACACACAGGTGCTCAGCAGCACGTCCTCGGTGTAGTGGACCAGCGCGGGGAACAGGCGCAGGCCGGGGGTGAAGGTCTGACGATGCGAGCCGACACAAGTCGCTAACGGGGGCGCGGCCATTGCTTCGATATCCTCCGTGGCCAGGGCGGAGGTGGTGGAGACGAGGACTGCGAGGCAGGCGAGCTGTGCTGACGACATGCGGGACACTCGGGACATGCGACCTCCGAAGCCGCCCTCCGACGACGCGTCGAACGGCGCGCAGTACGTAGTGACCGTGAGTCGAAGCGCGAAGGCCCCCTTGGGTTGGGGGGCGTTGTCACCTGGACCCCAGCGCCCGTGAGTCCATGCGCCGCGGGGCAGCTTGTCGCCCGAGCAACCGCGCTCACACAAACGTTGCAAACGCGTCACGTGCATGGAAACCGGGCCGCGCAGACTCCGGCCCGCCATGGCCCATGTCCTCATCGTCGACGACGAACCCGATCTCGCCCAGCTCATCGACTTCAACCTGCGTGACGCCGGCTTCTCCACGCAGCTGGCGGCCACCGGAGAAACGGCGCTCGCCTCCGCGCGCGAGCACCCTCCCGAGCTCGTCCTCCTGGACTTGATGCTCCCCGACATGTCCGGCATCGACGTCTGCCGGCAGCTTCGCGCCCAGTCCGCCTCGCGCGAAATCCTCATCGTGATGCTCACCGCCAAGAGCGAGGAGTCGGACCGCATCCGAGGCTTCGAGGTCGGCGCGGACGACTACGTCGTCAAGCCCTTCAGCGTGCGGGAGCTGGTGCTGCGCCTCAAGGCCATCCTCCGCCGAGGTGGCGTGCCCCCCTCCTCCCAGGCCGCCCCCCTGGCCCTGGGCGCCCTCAAACTGGACCTCACCGCGCACCGCTTCTACGTTGAGGAGAAGGAAGTCCCCCTCACCGCGCTGGAGTTCCGTCTCTTGGGCCACCTCATGACCCGCACGGGCCGGGTGCAGACACGAGAGCAGCTCCTCGAAGAGGTCTGGGGCCTGTCTTCATCCCTGGAGACCCGCACCATCGACACGCACGTCATGCGCCTGCGCGACAAGCTCGGCCCCGCGCGCGCGCTCCTGGAGACGGTGCGTGGGGTGGGATACCGCATCGTCGAACCGTCCCCGTGACTTCGTGACAGCAATGTCACCTGGCGGACCTGAAACAGCCACGGACGTTACCTAGAAGCCAGTTTCGTGACCCTCCTGAAACCCTCCTCGATGCGCCGACTCGCCCACACCTCCCTCGTCCTCGCCCTGTGTCCCACCCTCGCGCTGGCGCAGCAGTCGTCGCCCCCCGCCGATGAGGCCGCGTCCCCGGCGCCCGCCTCGGAGGCCCCCGCCGCGGACAGCTCCGCGCCCGCCACGACGTCCGAGGCGGACGCGGCCCCGGCGGATGCGGATATCGACGAGAGGATGACCATCGCCGAGGGGAAGGTCGCCGCGCTCGAGGAGCAGAACACCGAGACGAAGAACGACCTGCTCTCCCTCAAGCGGCTGAAGCTCTCCGGCTACGTGCAGGGGCGCTACCAGTACCAGCAGAGCCTGGATGAGTCGGGGACGGGCGGCTTCAGCCGCTTCGGCGTGCGCCGGGGTCGCCTCAAGACGACCTACACCACGGACTGGGCGCAGATGATGCTGCAGATCGACGCGGTGCCCGCCGCCCCGGGCGTCACCGTGCGCGACGCCGAGGCCACCCTCTTCATCCCCGGCACGAAGCAGCAGCTCTCCCTCACCCTGGGGCAGATGAAGTGGCCGTTCGGCTACGAAGCCGTCCAGTCCTCCAGCGACCGGGAGATGCCCGAGCGCACCCGCGTCATCCGCGCCTTCCTCCCGGACGAGCGCGACCGCGGCATCAAGTTCGCGGGCAACTTCCTGGAGGGCAAGGTGAACGTCAGCGTCGGACTCTTCGACGGCGACGGCATCTTCAACCAGGGCTACGTCGGCTCCGACAACGACAAGGAGAAGGACTTCATCGGCCGCGCGGGCTTCGACTTGGGCTGGCTGTCCGGCGGCGTCTCCGGCTGGCACGGCTACTCCATCGCCAAGGCCCCGTCGGACACCTACCGCAAGGCCCACACGCGCGACCGGCTGGGGCTGGACGCGCAGGTGTACCTGGACGTGCTGCCCTTCGGCGCCACCTCCATCAAGGGCGAGTACATCGTCGGCAAGGGCTACTGGAAGAGCTCCGGCGACGTGAAGGTGGAGCAGCTCGGCGTGCCCGCCAGCGGCTGGTACGGGTTGATTGTCCAGAATGTGGGCCTGACGAACGCCGTGGCCGTCCGCTACGACTGGTTCGACCCGGAGCACGGCAAGAAGAACGCGGCCGTGGAGGGCCGCCCCGCCTCCAGCAACACGGTGGGCACCCTGGGCGTGTCGCTCCTCCACTACTTCGGGGAGAACCTCAAGGTCACCGCCGCCTACGAGCTGCCGATGACGGCCGCGCCCTCCGGTGCGCAGGAGCCGCACGACAACCTGTTCACGCTTCAGATGCAGGCCCGCTACTAGGCCCTACCTTCCGCCGCAACGCTCACCACATTCCACTTGTTCGCAGGAGCTGACAGCCATGAAGGCATTCCTCGGTTCAATCGTCGCGGGCCTGCTGCTCGCCCTCCCGCTCGCCGCCCAGGCGGGCAATGTCACCGTGAAGGGCTCGGACACCATGGTCATCCTCGGCCAGCGCTGGGCCGAGGAGTTCATGAAGAAGACGCCCGGCACCAAGGTCCAGGTGACGGGCGGTGGCTCCGGTGTGGGGCTCGCCGCGCTCCAGAACGGCACCACTGAAATCGCCATGTCCAGCCGCGAGATGAAGGACGCGGAGAAGACCAAGCTGCGCACCCGCTACAACACCACGGGCGTGGAGATTCCGGTCGCCAAGGACGGCGTCACCTTCTACGTCAGCGAGAGCAACCCCATCAGCGCGCTCACCGTGGAGCAGCTGCGCGGCATCTACGTGGGCGACATCACCAACTGGAAGCAGGTGGGCGGCGCGGATGCCCCCATCATCATCTACTCCCGCGAGAACTCCTCCGGCACCTACGTCTTCGTGAAGGACCACGTGCTGGACGGCGAGGACTACGTCGCCTCCGCCCAGACGCTGCCCGGCACCGCCGCGGTGGTGAACGCCGTCTCCAAGGAGAAGAACAGCATCGGCTACGGCGGCGCCGCGTACGCCAAGGGCATCAAGGAGCTCAAAATCAAGAAGGGCAACGAAGAGGTCGCCCCCTCGGCCGAGAACATCAAGACGGGCAAGTACCCGCTGTCGCGCGACCTCTACTTCTACCTGCGCAACAAGCCCTCGGGGGATGCCAAGACGTTCATCGACTTCGCGCTTTCGCCGGAAGGTCAGGCCGTGGTCACCAAGGTCGGATACTTCCCGGTGAAGTAGGCCGTCCCGAGACAGTCACACGAATGTCACGCGAGGCCCCGACCCACTATGGATAGACAGGCCATCATGGAGCAGGGTCTCAGTCAGCCACTCGTCGCGCCCTCGTTGTCGCCGGCCGCGCGGAGGCGGCAGCTTCGGGAGAAGGTCATCGCGGGGCTCATCACCCTCATGGCCTTCACCGGCATCGCGGCGCTCATCCTCATCATCATCTTCGTGGCCAAGGAAGCCCTCGGCCTCTTCCTGGATGCCGAGGCCCGCCACGAGGCCAGCCTCTCCAAGATGTTCCTGGCGCAGGACGTGCCAGCGGGCCGCCCGGCCTTCCGCTGGCAGCCCGTCTCCAAGGTGCCCAAGGTCAGCATGATTCCGCTGTTCGTGGGCACCCTGAAGACCACCGTCGTCTCCATGCTGGTGGCGGTGCCCCTGGGGGTCTTCGGCGCGCTGTTCGCCGCGGAGTTCGCGCCCCGCCGGCTGCGTGAGCTGCTCAAGCCCGTCATCGAGCTGCTCGCCGGCATCCCCTCCGTCGTCCTGGGCTTCTTCGCGCTGATGGTGATGTCCACGGTGGTCAAGGACGTCTTCCACTTCGACCGCCCGCTCAACGCGATGCTGGCGGGCCTGGGCCTGGCGCTCGCCATCGTCCCCGTCATCTTCACCGTGTCCGAGGACGCGCTCACCGCGGTGCCTCGCAGCTACCGCGAGGCGTCGCTCGCGCTGGGCGCCACGCCCTGGGAGACCGCGTGGAAGGTGGTCCTCCCCGCCGCGGCCCCCGGCATCCTC
Organism: Myxococcus stipitatus DSM 14675; assembly: GCF_000331735.1. GTDB lineage: Bacteria > Myxococcota > Myxococcia > Myxococcales > Myxococcaceae > Myxococcus > Myxococcus stipitatus. The sequence continues at coordinate 6,732,157 of NC_020126.1, forward strand.
GCCGCGTGCGTGCTGGGCTTCGGCCGCGCCATCGGCGAGACGATGATTGTCCTCATGGCCTCCGGCAACGCGGACGTCATCTCCTGGAGCCTGGGGGACTCGGCGCGCTCGCTGTCGGCGACCATCGCCGCGGAGATGGGTGAGGTGGTGGTGGGCAGCCCGCACTACTCGCTCTTGTTCTTCATCGGCGTGCAGCTCTTCCTCTTCACCTTCGTGCTCAACCTGATGGCCTCCACCTGGACCCGGCGAGTCGTCCGCAAGCTCACCGGAGGTGCCGCGTGAAGCCCGGGACACGCCGCGCGGTGGGCCTGGTGCTCACGTCGCTCACCGCCCTGGCCGCCTTCCTCATCGTGGCGGTGCTGGTCATCATCCTCTTCAACATCGCGGAGAACGGGGCCGCGGGCGTCACGTGGACGTTCCTCTCCCAGCCTCCCGCGGACGGGATGATGGGCGGCGGCATCTTCCCCGCCATCTTCGGCACCGCGGCCCTCACGCTGCTGATGACGGTGGCGGTGATGCCGGTGGGCGTGCTGACGGCCGTCTACCTGCACGAGTACGCGCCGCCCAACTCCCTCTTCGCGCGCATCGTGCGCGTGGCCGTCGTCAACCTGGCGGGAGTGCCCTCCATCGTCTTCGGCCTGTTCGGCCTGGGCTTCTTCATCCTCTTCGTGGGCCAGGGCATGGACCGCGCGCTCGGCCATGAGGAGATGTACTGGGCGCAGCCGGGCCTCTTGTGGGCGGCGCTCACCCTGGCGGTGCTGACCCTGCCGGTGGTCATCGTCTCCACCGAGGAGGCGCTGCGCGCGGTGCCCATGGACCACCGCACCGCGAGCCTCGCGCTGGGCGCCACGCAATCCCAGACATTGGCCCGCGTGGTGCTCCCAGGCGCGCTGCCCGGCATCCTCACGGGCGCGGTGCTGGCCATCTCCCGAGGCGCGGGCGAAGTGGCTCCCATCCTCTTCACGGGCGCCGCCTACTTCCTGCCGGACCTGCCCACCCACCTCAACTCGCAGTTCATGCACCTGGGCTACCACACGTACGTGATGGCCACCCAGTCGCCGGACGTGGAGGCCACCCGTCCCCTGCTCTACTCGACGGTGCTGGTGCTGCTGCTGCTCACCTTCGCCCTCAACCTCGTCGCGGTCATCATCCGCACGCGCACGCGCCGCAAGGCCGCGGGCGCCCACTGACGGTCCCCTCCATGTCCCTTTCTCCGAATGCCCCCCGCCCCAAGATGGAGGCGAGAGAGCTGACCCTCCGCTATGGCACCAAGGACGCCATCAAGAAGGTCTCCCTGGCCATCCTGGACCGGCGCGTCACCGCCCTCATCGGTCCGTCCGGCTGCGGCAAGTCCACCTTCCTGCGCTCGCTCAACCGGATGAATGACCTGATTCCGGGCGCCAACCACACCGGCACCATCCTGCTGGACGACACGGACATCCACGACCGCAGCGTGGACGTGGTGGACCTGCGCCGCCGCGTGGGCATGGTCTTCCAGAAGTCCAATCCGTTCCCCAAGAGCATCTTCGAGAACGTCGCCTACGGCCTGCGCGTGGGCGGCATGAAGGACAAGCAGCAGCTGTCCCAGCGCGTGGAGAAGTCCCTGCGCGGCGCGGCCCTCTGGGATGAGGTGAAGGACCGCCTCCACGAGAGCGCCCTGGGCCTCTCCGGTGGCCAGCAGCAGCGCCTGTGTATCGCCCGCGCCATGGCCGTGGAGCCGCAGGTGCTGCTGATGGACGAGCCCGCCAGCGCGCTGGACCCCATCGCCACGGCGAAGATCGAAGAGCTCATCCACGAGCTCAAGGCGACGTACACCATCGCCATCGTCACCCACAACATGCAGCAGGCCGCGCGGGTGAGCGACAGGACCGCTTTCTTCTACATGGGCGAGCTGGTGGAATGCGGGCCCACCGAGCAGATTTTCACCAACCCTCGCGAGAAGCGCACCGAGGATTACGTCACCGGGAAGTTCGGGTGAGCGAAGAGAAGGGATGGGCGGCGATGCCCTTGACGCACACGGACAAGGCCTTCGAGCAGGACCTGAGGGACCTGCGTGAGAAGTTGCTCGCGATGGGGGCGAAGGTGGAGGGCCTCATCGCTCAGAGCATGCTGGCCCTGACGGAGCGCGACAGCGCGCTGGCGGAGAAGGTCGTCCACGCGGACAAGGACGTCAACCGCCTGGAGATTGAAGTCGACGAGCTGTGCCGCCGCATCCTCGCGCTGCGCCAGCCGGCCGCCAGTGACTTGCGCCTCATCACCACGGCGCTGAAGATCGTCACGGACCTGGAGCGCATCGGCGACCTGGCCGTCAACATCGCCGAGCGCTCCATGGACCTGAACCAGGTCCCTCCGCTGGCGCCGTACGTGGACACGCCTCGGCTGGCGGAATTGGCGCAGCAGCAGGTGAAGCGCTCGCTGGATGCCTTCGTCTCCGGCGACGCGACGAAGGCGGAGGAGGTGCTCCAGGGGGATGACCTGCTGGATGCGCTCTTCCTCAAGATCTTCAACGAGCTGCTCGCGTACATGATGGAGGACTCCAAGAACATCCGCCGGGCCACGGCGCTGATGTTCATCGCCAAGCACCTGGAGCGCATCGGCGACCACGCGATGAACGTGGCGGAGATGGTCGTCTACATGGTGCGGGGCAAGGACATCCGCCATCCCCGCAGCCGCAACCTGGGCGACTGAGGACGGCGGCGCTTCACGGCGCCGTCACCCGGAATTGGCCCAGGCGACCCGGGGGCTCCGCATCGCTGACGCGCGAGCCCCCTAGCGTGGCACCCAGGTCGCGCGATGACCGCGCGACAGCCCTGGGGACCGCCCGCGCATGTCGCTTGCTTCCGCCCTCCTCCTCTTCGCTGCCTGCTTCGGCCTCACCGCACTCCTCATCCAATACGTGCTCGTGCTCCGCCACCGGCGTGAGCAGCCTCGCACCCTCCCCGCCGCGATGGCCTGGCCGGGCATCTCCATCCTCAAGCCCCTGTGCGGCGCGGATGATGACCTGGAGGCGAACCTCAAGCACTTCGCCCGCCTGGAGTACCCGGGCGAATACGAGGTGGTGCTGGGCGTCAAGGACACGCGCGACGCGGCCTACCCGGTGGCGCAGGAAGCCGTGCGCCGCTGGCCCGGCATCATGCGGCTGGAGCTGCAGGAAGGCGCTCCGGGCCTCAACCCCAAGGTGAACCAGCTCATCACCCTGGCGGACCGCGCCCGCTTCGACCTGCTGGTCATCAGCGACAGCAACACGCGGGTGGCGCCCGGCTACCTGGAGGAGATTGCCGCGGGCTTCGCGGACCCCGCGGTGGGCTGCGTCACCCACCCCGTCGCCGGCATGGGGGAGCGCACCTTCGGCTCGCTGCTGGACAACCTCTACCTGACGTCCAGCGCGGCGGCGGGGATGATTGGCGCCAAGCGCTTCGCGGACCAGGACATCGTCGTGGGCAAGTCCATGGCGCTGCGCCGCGCGGACGTGGAGGCGCTGGGCGGCTTCTACTCGGTGCGCGACGTGCTGGCGGAGGACTACGTCATCGGCCAGTGGGTGACGCGCAAGCTGGGCCGCCGCGTCCACGTCGCGTGTACGCCCGTCTTCAACGTGTCCCTGGAGAAGAGCGTGCGCGCCTTCTTCCAGCGCTACCTGCGCTGGAGTGTCATCCACCGGACGGCGGTGACGCCGCCCACCTACGTGGCGCAGGCGCTGCTCAACCCCTCGCCGCTCGCCGTGCTGGGCGCGCTGTTGAGCCCCACACACGAAGCGGTGGCGGTGGCGCTGGCCGTGGTGCTGGGCAAGGTGGTGGTGGACCTGGCGGCGTTCCGCGCGCTGCGCCCGCAGCCGGTGTCCTGGCGCTGCGCTCCCGCGGTGCTGGCCAAGGACGTGCTGCTGTTCGTCGCCTGGTGGCACGGCGTCTTCTTCCGCACGGTGGACTGGCGAGGCACGCGGCTGCGGGTCGGTCCGGGGACGCGTCTCCTCCCCCCGCGCGTGGCCCTGTCCACCGCCAACGCGGCACTGACACCTCGGGACGAGTGGGTCGCTGGCTGATGCACAACTGTTTCATCTCGCTTGCAACGCTTTCACCGGGGGGACGTGAAGGCGCCGCGAGCAATGCCTACCTTCCCTGTTATGCCCATCCGGACGTTGGCGCATCTGTCGGACCTGCACCTGGACCTGAGCGTCACGAGCGACACCGCCGCGCGCGCGTTGATGACGGCCCTGACTGAATGCGGCGCCGACCATGTGGTGGTGACGGGGGACCTGACGCACCAGGGCTTGCGCGAGGAGTACCGTCGATTCCTGGACATCTTCTCGCCGCTGCTCGACGTGGGCCGCCTCACCTTCATCCCCGGCAACCATGACCGCCCCGGCAACGACGTGGGGCGCGGGTGGATGGATGGCCTCAAGGTGCGCACCGTGCGCTGCCCCGGAGTCTACTTCGTCTGCGTGGACTCCACGGGCGAGCACAACCGCAACTACTTCGCGAGCCACGGCACCCTCTCCCGCGACACGGTGGAGAAGGTGGAGTGCGCGCTGAACGCCGCGCCGCGCGACGCGCTGGTGGCCGTGCTGGTGCACCACCACGTGCTGCCGCTGCCCGAGGAGAGCCTCCCGGAGCGGCTGGCCTCGAAGCTGGGCTGGCCTCACGCGTCGGAGCTGTCGCTGGGCGCGGAGCTGGTGAAGCGCATCCAGGGCCGGTGTGACCTGGTGCTGCATGGCCACCGCCACCGTCCGGGAGAGTCCGTCCTGGACCCGGTGCGGGGCCGCGCCCTGCGGGTGTGCAACGCGGGCAGCTCCACGGACCTGGGACGCTTCCGACTGTTCCGGCACTCGGAAGGCCGGCTGGTGGGCGAGCCCGAGTGGTACCACTCGGCCCAGCCGGTGCGCCCTCGCACGGCCAGTCACAACGTGCGGCCCGCGCTCCAGTATCTGGTGACACAGCTGGGCCTGGCGCTGTTCTGAGGCCGCCTCCTCGCTGCGCGAGCATGAGCCTGCCCTCCTGGAGCGTGAATGCCAGGGGGGTGCAGGGAGGTTCTCCCCGTGTCGGGAGGATGCTTGGCGCGACTGGACGCGGACGAAAGCGCGAAAAGAGTCCTGGTCGTCGATGACGACGCGGACTGGCGGGAATTCCTTCGGCTCTGCCTGGAGGACCTGGGGTATGAAGCCATCGAGGCGGCCGACGGGCAGGAGGCCCTGGACAGCCTGCGGCGCGGGGAGCGCTTCGAGGTCATGCTGCTGGACCTCAACATGCCGGGCATGAGCGGCCTGGAGGTCGTGGAGCACCTTCCGCGCGGGGAACAGCCCCGGGTGGTGTTCCTCACCTCGGCGGCGGCCCAGGACGTGGGCCATGCCCTGATGTCCGGCCCCCACTACTACCTCCCCAAGGGGGCCAGTCGGGACCAACTGTCTCTCCTCTTGCAATCACTTGGTGAGTGAGCCGCTGGAGCTCAAAGGGTACGGTAGAGGGCTCCTGAAGGGAGGGCCGTCATCGTCTCGGAGCTGCTCATCATCTTGTTGCTCGTCCTGGCCAACGGTGTGTTCGCCGGGGCGGAGCTCGCGGTCATCTCCTTGCGCCGCACCCGGCTGAAGGAGCTGGTGGAACAGGGAAGCAGCTCCGCGAAGGCCGTGGAGGCCCTGCGCGCGGACCCGGAGCGATTCCTCGCGACGGTGCAGATTGGCATCACCGTCATCGGCGCCACGGCCGCGGCCTTCGGTGGCGCGAGCATCGCCAACCGGCTGGCGCCGCTGCTGGCAAACCTGGGCCTGCCCGCGGAGACGGCGGACGAGGTGGCCCTGGCCGGCGTCGTCGTCATCGTGTCCTACCTGTCGCTGGTGTTGGGGGAGCTGGTCCCCAAGTCGCTCGCGCTGCGGGCGGGGGAGCGCTACGCGCTGCTCATCGGTCCCCCGCTGCGAGGGCTGTCGTGGCTGATGCGGCCGGTGGTGTGGTTCCTCACGGCGAGCTCCAACGTGGTGCTGCGGCTGTTCGGCGACAAGACGAACTTCAGCGAGAGCCGGCTGTCGGCGGAGGAGCTGCAAGCGCTGGTGGAGGAGGCCGCGAAGCAGGGCTCGCTGGACCCTCGGGCGGGAGAGATTGCCGCGCGGGCCTTCGAGATGGGCGAGCTCACGGTGGGCGAGCTGATGGTGACGCGCGAGCAGATCATCGCGCTGCGCCGGCACGCGAGCGCGGAGGAGATTCGCCAGACGCTGCTGGAGCACGGGCACTCGCGGATGCCGGTGTTCGAGGGGACGATGGACAACATCGTCGGCTACGTCATCGCCAAGGATTTGCTCGGCGTGGCGTGGGAGGGGCACCTCATCGTCCTGGAGGACGTGATGAGGCCCGCCTTCTTCCTCGTCGAGACGATGCGGGCCATGGATGCGCTGAAGGAGCTCCAGCGGCGGCGCATGCAGCTGGCGGTCGTCGTGGACGAGCGCGGCGGCGTCGTGGGCCTGCTGACCATCGAGGACCTGGTCGAGGAGATGGTGGGCGACATCCTCAGCGAGTCGGAGACGCCCGAGGAACTCGTGGTGAGGGAGAGCCCGGTGGCGGCGGTGGTGCAGGGCAGCGCGGCCATCCGGGATATCAACCGCGAGCTGGGGTTGGACCTGGATGAGAACCAGGACTACTCGACGGTGGCGGGGCTGAGCATCGCGCTGGCGGGCGGAGCGATTCCGGAGCCTGGGACGAAGCTCCAGACCAAGAATGGACTGGAGCTCGAGGTGCTGGAGGCCACTCCCCGGCGCGTGCGCACGGTGCGCATCCACCTGCCGCCGCCCAAGCCGGAGGGCGAGTAGCCGACACGTCCCGGAGGCTCAGCCCTCCGCGACGCGCATCCCCTCCTTCATCTCCTCCGTCGCCCTCAACACAAGCTCGTCCCCCGCCTCCAGCGCGCCGAAGACCTCAATCTTCTCGCCCACACGCAGGCCGCGCGTCACGGGGATGCGCCTGGCGGCGCCGTCCTGGATGCGCAGGACATAGGTCCCCATTCCGCTCTCCACCACGGCCGTGCGAGGCAACACAACGGTGGGCCCCGGCGAGGAGAGCGTCAGTCGCGCCTCGGCGACCATCATGGGAAGCAGCGCGCCGTCCGCGTTGTCGACATCCGCCTCCACCCGCTCCGAGCGCAGCGCCGCATCCAGCGCCCCTGCCCTTCGACTGAAGGTCGCGGAGAAGACGCGGCCGGGCAATGAGCGCACGGAGAACGTCACCGCGCCGCCCAGCCGGACGTAGGGGCTGTAGGACTCGGGAATCGACAGGGTGAGCCGCATCTTCTGGAGGGCCTTCACGACCACCATCGGCTTGTTCGAGCCCCGGCCGGAGGGCCCCACATAGGCCCCCAGCTCCACGTTGCGCTCGGTCACCACGCCATCGAAGGGCGCCTTCATCACCAGGTAGCCCTTCATCGCCGCGAGCTCGTCATGGGTGGCCCTGGCGGCGACCACCTGCGCGGCATCCGCCTGCTCCTTGGCGCGCGCCTGGTCGATGGCGTCCCGGGCCACGGCACCCTCGGTCTGGCTGGTCTTCAGCGTCCGCTCGTAGGTCGCCTTCGACGCGACGTGCAGCGCCTCCATCGCGGCCAGACGCGCCTTCGCCGAGGCGAGCTGCGCCTCGATTTCAGGGGCCTCGAGCGTCACCAGCACGTCGCCCTTTCGAACGACGGCGCCGATGTCGACGCGCAGGTGTTTCACGTAGCTGTTCACCTTCGCGTAGACGTCCACCGTCTGGTCCGCCATCAACTCGGCGGGCAGCCGCAAGTGGGACTCGAGGCGGGAGGACTCGACACGGAAGGTCTCCGTGGCGGTCCGCGCGACGGGCCTCGCGGTCTCGGAGGAGGTCTTCGCGGGCGCATCAGCGGTCCGGCAGGCGCTCACGCTCACCAGCCCACCGGCGGCCAACAGGACAGACCAGCGCCTGGCTCGCGCGCGCATTTCAGACAGCTCCCATCGCATGGTGTTCACTCTCCACATCGGAAGGATCAAGAGACTTGGAAGTCGTGGGGACGGAGTCCTGCGCCCAGGCGAACGCGAGCGGCAGGACGAACAAGACGACCAGCGTCGAGGCGCTCAAGCCCCCGAGCACCGCCCGCGCCAGCGGGGCCATCTGGTCACCGCCCTCGCCGTGCCCCACGGCCATGGGCAGCATTCCGGCGAGCATCGCCAGCGTCGTCATCAAGATGGGGCGCACGCGCAGCGACACACCCTCGAGCGCGGCCTGAAGGGCTCCGACTCCCGCCCTGCGGCGTTGCTCGGCGCTGGCGACCATCAGCACGCCATTCGAGATGGAGACACCGACGGCCATGATGATGCCCATGTAGGACTGGAGGTTGAGCGTGGAGCCGGTGAGCAGCAGCGCACCGAGCGCCCCCAGCACGACGGCGGGCACGGCCGTGAGGACGACGATGGCCAGCCGGAACGACTGGAAGCTGGCCGCCAGGAGCAGGAAGACCGCCACGATGGCGACCCCCAGTCCGTTCGCCAGGCTGTCCAAGGTGTCGTCGAGCACCACGGAGAGCCCCGCGAGCTGCACATTCACACCCTTGGGCAGCTCACCGAGGGACTTGATGGCCGCCTGCACCTCGCGCCGGGCCCGAGCCAGGTCCGTGCCGTGGACATTCGCGGTGACCGAGGCGAAGGCCAGGGTCCCCAGGTTGTGGGTCTCACCGTGGGCGAGGCCCGGGGTGATGGTCGCGACGTCCCCCAGCACGGGACGGTTCGCGTTCTTCAGGAGCGGCACCTGGGCCAGGTCCTGTTCGCTGCTCAGCGCGCTCGCGGGTGTCTGGACCTGCACGTCGTAGGCGATGCCCATCATCCCTTCGACCCACATGTTCTTGGACGTGTATCGCGAGGACGACGTGGACGCGGTCAGCGAGCGGGTGATGTCCTGCATGTCGACCCCGAGCTGCGCGGCGCGGACGCGGTCCACCTCCACGTTCAGCGCGGGGTAACGCAGTGACTGCTGCACCTGTTGGTCGCGGAGGGAGTCAATGCCTCGCAGCCGCTCGAGCAACATCCCCGCGTATTTTTCATTCACCTTCTTCTTCATCCCGGAGAACCGGACCTCAATGGGATACAGCGAGCCTTGCCCCAGGATTCTCTCGGTGATCTCCACGGGCTCGAACGCGACCTGGACCTCCGGCATCACTTCTCTCATCCGATGACGGAGCCGGTCCTTCAGCGTGTCTGTATCGCCGACTTCTCCCTCGAAGGCGACTTGTAACAACGCTTCATGAGGCCCCGCGTTGTAGAGGTAGATGGGGCTGATGGCGAATGACGAGGGGTGTTGTCCCACGTACGCAGAGGAGATTCGGACCTGGTCGGCACCCACCACTTCCTCGATGACTCCCATCGCCTGATGAACCACCTGCTCTGTTTTCTCAATACGTGAGCCTTCCGCCGCGCGAAGCCTGAGCTGGAGCTGGCGGGAGTCCACGCGAGGCAACACGTCCTTGCCGATGCGCTGGAGCGACACCACCGCCAGGAGGCTCAGGGCGCCGATTCCCACTGAAACAAGCCACCGCCGCCCAGGCATCAGCCGCTCGACGACGCGGCGCACGCGTCCCACGGGCGGAATCGCGCCCTCCCCGCTCGGATGGGCCCCTTGTTTCTTGAGCATCCAGCTCGCGAGCACCGGCACGAGCGACTGGGAGAGCAGGAAGGAGATGACCATCGAGCAGCCGATGGCCAGGGCGAGCGGGCGGAACAGCGCGCCGGGGATGCCGCCCATGGTGAGCGCGGGCGCGAAGACGGAGAGGATGCACAGGAGGATGAGCAGCTTCGAGAACGCAATCTCGCGGCACGCGTCCCACACGGCCACCGTCACTGTCTTCCCGCGATGGAGGTGCTGGTGGATGTTCTCGATGGTCACCGTGCTCTCGTCCACCAGCACACCCACCGCGAGCGCCAGGCCCGCCAGGGTCATGGTGTTGATGGACTGTCCGAACAGCTTGAGGAACAGCACGCCCGAGATGATGGCGATGGGGATGGTGACGATGACGATGAGCGCGGAGCGCCCGTCTCTCAGGAACAGGAGGACCATCAACCCCGTCAGCACCGCGCCGAGGATGCCCTCCGCCATCAACCCTTTCAGCGCCCCCACCACGTAGACGGACTGGTCGAACTCGTAGGAGATGTGGACGTCGTCGGGCAGGTTCGACTGGATGCGAGGGATGGACTCCTTGAGCTTCTGCACCACGTGCACCGTCGAGGCATTCCCCGACTTGGCGACGTTGAGGTAGACGGAGCGCTTGCCGTTCACCAGGGCATAGCCGGTGGCGACATCCGCCCCGTCCTTCACCGTGGCGATGTCTCGGACGTAGAGATTCGCCACCGAGCCCTTGAAGAGGGGGATGTTTCCAAAGTCCTCGACAGCGCGAATCGTGCTGTTGGTGGGTGTGAGGTACGTCGTGTCCCCGATGTGGACGTTCCCTGACGGAGCCGTCACGTTCTGCCGGGCGATGGCCTCGACGACTTGCTCGGGCGTGAGGTTGTGGACGCGGAGCTTCTCGGGCTCGATGTTGATTTCAATCGTGCGCGGGCTGCCGCCGAACGGGGGCGCAGTGGTGAGGCCGGGAATGGAGATGAGGAACGGGCGCGCGGTGAAGTTGGCGATGTCCTGGAGCTGGTTGTTCGTCTTCGTCTCGCTGCGGAACACCAACTGGCCCACCGGCTGCGACGAGGCATCGAAGCGGATGATGAAGGGCGGAGGGGCGCCGGGAGGAAGGAACACCTGCGAGCGGTTCGACAGGGCGTTGATCTCCGCCACCGCCTGTCCCATGTCGGTGCCTTCGTAGAAGGCAATCTTCATCAGGGTCAGGCCCTGGGAGTTCTTCGTCTCGATGCCCTTGATGCCGTTGGTGAACAACATCATGTTCACGTACATCTTGGTGAAATAGCCCTCCATCTGCGCGGGCGTGTACCCGTTGAAGGTATGGGCGATGTAGACGACGGGGAGGTTCATCTCCGGCAGGACGTCGACCTTGATGTCCTGGGCCGCGCGCACGCCGAAGAAGAGCATGGCGACGACCAGCACCAGCACCGTGACGGGCCGGCGCAGGGATACCTTCAGGATGCTCATGGGTTCTGGGCTCCACGGACCTGCTGAAGAAAGGGATTGAGGTCACCCGCCGCGGCCGACTTGAGCAGCAGGGCTTGCCAGATGCCGTTCTGAGCCAGCTCCAGGTCGACCTCCGCCCGAGTCACCGCGAAGGTCGCTTGGGTGAGCTCGACAATGGTCCCCAGCCCGCTGTCATACCGGGCCGTGCCCTGCTGGAAGCCCTCCACCGCGGCGGACTTCTGCACCCGAGACTCACGGGAGACCTCGGTTGCGAGGTGGAACTTGTGCTCGGCGAAGCGCGCCTGAGCCACCAGCTCTTGCGTCGCCAGCTCCTGCTCCTGCTGGAGCGCGCGAGTGCGCCCCTCTCGAGCGGCTTCACTGGAGAAGCTGCGGACCAGGGCGGAGAGGTTCCAGCTCAGGCCCAGCCCCGCCACGTAGTTGCCTCGGTCGATGCCGACGCCGTCGACGTACGAGCGCGAGAATGCCGCTGGGTTCTGTCCGTAGTCATTGCGGAAACCCGAGCCACGCCCCTGCAAGAGGCCGAAGGCGGAGAGTGTGGGCCGGCCCTCGGCGGAGGCGACCTTGGCCTCCTGCGCTCCTTGGAGGACCTGCCCCTCGTGCACCGCGAGGATCGGGTGGCTCGGGGTGACGGCCGCGGGGTCGGTTGCCTCGGGGGTGGCTTGGTGGAAGGTGGGCTCCAGTTGGAACTCACGGAAGGGAACCCCCATCAGCACCGCGAGCTCTTTCGAAGCCAGGAGCTCCGCGTCCTGGGCCTTGAGCCACAGGGCCCTGGCATTCGCGAGCTCCGCGCGCGCGAAGGAGGCATCGACGCCAGGAGAGAGCCCACTTCCGGTGTGGCTCTCGACTGTCTCGAGCACGACCTGGAGGCGCGAGACATTCTCCTTCTGGATGTGGTGGAGACGCTGAGCCGTCGAGAGGTTGAGGTATGCGTGGGTGACCCGGACGCCGTGCTTGAACTTCTCGAGCTCGAGTTCCCGGCGCCGCAGGTCTTCCGTTCTCGACGACAGCTCAATCTGTCGGTCCAGCCGTCCGAACGTCGAGACATTCCAGTGGACCAGCACCGAGTACAGGGCACCGAAGGAGGCATTCCAGTTCTGCGCTGGCAGAGGAGGCGCGCTGGTCGAGGCATTGGAGGGTCCGCCCGGTGAATACAGTGGCCCATGCATGGCATTCACGGTGCCGTAGACCTGCTGCGCGGACAGCACGACCTCCGGCAGATAGGCTTGTTTCGTATGGGAGAGGTCGTCTCGAGCCGCGTCTCGCCGGGACTCCTTCGCGCGAATGGCGCCGTGGTTCTGGAGCGCCGTGTCCAAGGACTCACGCAAGGTGAGCATTCGAGACCAGGCCACGGCGGGCTGGAGGAGGATGAAAAGCGCGGCGCCAGCGCCTCGCGAGAGCAATGCGAACCCCATACACAACGGCTCCTTGATGAGACACACGACGGCGTGCGCATCCGCTCGTTCGCGGATGCGTGTGCTTGAAATCAGATGACTCGGTATTCATCTAGGCGCGCCGTGGGCCGGGCGTGACACCTGGAGACATTTCTCGTGTGCCGACGGGCGCGGGCCGCGTGAAACAAAAAGGTGGCCCATCACGCGGATGAGCCACCTGGGGAACAGCGCTGTGCTTGGAGCGTCGGGCTACTTCGTGGCGCTGGCGAGCTGCTTCGAGTAGGTGGAGAAGGTCTCCTCGTTCTCGAAGTAGATGGCGTTGCCGTCGTGGGTGATGCCAATGACGGCCTTCGCCTTGTCCACGGGCTTCTGGCTCACCGGGTCCGTCGCGGTCCGCGCCGTCGCGTCCTTCGCGAGCCGGTCCTTACACATGTCACAGCAGCCGTAGTAGGTCTGCCCGGCGACCTCGATGGGAATCTGGGGCTTGCCCATCATCTGGTTGTTCACCATGCAGACGAGGCTCGGGTCGGCGAGACGCGTGAGGGAGCCCGGCTGCCCCATGGCCGCGGTGGGAGCCGACGACGCGGGTTTCATGTGCATCGCGGGTGCGGCGGCCTGGGGACTTTCGACCTTCGCCGGAGCCAGCTGAACAGCCTCGTCACGCTTGGCGCAGGCGCCCGCGAACATCATCACTCCCACCACTGCCCAACTCGTCGCTTTCATCATCCTCTCCCTTTTCACTGAAGGTCGCCTTGCTGACGGGTTTCCTTACCGAAGACACGGCGCAGAAGGCCAGGAACAATCCCCGCGCCAAAGCCCAGGCCCATCCCAATGACACCTGCTGAACCCATGCAGCCGCAGCCCATGGCACCGGTGAGCAATGCCAATCCCGAGGCGGAGACCCAGAACCACACGCCCGCTCGACGCTGGAGGCTGACACCCGCCACGGCGAAGCCCGCCACCACGCCGCCCAGCACACAGGCGGGAACACACACGTAGGAGCAACTGCCCGCGCCGCAGGTGTGCAGGGCGCCAGCCCCCAGCGCGAGCCCGAGCGGAACGAGGCCCGCGATGACACCTGGGAGGAAGGCCTTCTGAGGGTCCTTGCCGTGCCAGAGCATCATCGCACCCGCGAAGGCGGTCACCAGGCCAAACACGAGGGGCGCCGTGGGCCGGGTCGCGACAAAGGCAGCCACGCCGGTGACGAGGACCACGGGGAGAATCCCCATCAAGGCTCGCCTCAGTCGGGCCAGCTCGTAGGTCCGGCGAACCCGACGTTGAATCAAGAGGAGGTCAGTCGAGCCCATAGAGACTCCTGAAGGTCTTGCGAAGCCTGTCGAGCGCACGCTCACGGCGCTTGCGGAGCGTGGGGCCCGAGACCGAGGCGGCCTCGTCCCAGAACGTGGCGACGAGCACCTCGCGGTCCACATCCGACAGCACACCGAGGGCGGCCATCGCGGCGGCGGTCAGGTCGCGCTGGAGGAAGGCCTCTTCAGCGTGAGGACCCGCCTGGGAGGGGATGGCCTCCGCGTCCTCTTCGCGCCTTCGCTCACGGCGGCGAGCCAGCGTCCGGCACTCCCACCCCGCGATGGCGAGGGCCCAAGGCATCGCCGGACGCGTCCTGTCGAAGTCGGAGGCCCGTTCGAGAATCTTGTGCATGGCGTCCTGCCCCGCGTCGGCGGCGTCGGCTTCGTTCTTGAGGAGGTTCCGGCACAGCGTCTGGATGGGCTCCCAGAGCAGCTCGAAGACGCGGGTGAACGCACCGCGGTCGCCGTCGGCGAGCCGCGCCATGAGCGCATCGAGCTCCGAGTCCAGTCGCACGTTCATCGCGAGCGCGTCCAACCCGGGGGCGTCCCAACGGACGACCCCATGCCCTCTCGGGCTCGGGTCAGCCAGGCACTCCCTTGGGGTGCGTCCTCGTTCGTGGGGGGTGCATCAAGAAATCCTCTGGAAGGCGGCCTCGTGCCGCTCTTTCCCCTCTTAGGCACCAGGGGCCCGGGGCGTGACAGGATTTCTTTTCGGCCCGGCGGCATGCCGTGCGGCTGGGGGGTGGAGCGCACGCACGACAAAAAGTGGGACCCACCGCGCAACCGCGGCGGGTCCCACCCGATGAACCAGGGGGGGCCTGGATCAAACAACGTGATGGAGACTCACGTCACAGCGGCTGCCAACCCGCGTCGACGCAGGTGACATCGCAGTACGCCTCGCAGTTCGCCTGGGCCGTGGCCGGCCGGACGACAGGAGGAGGACACATCAGCGACTCGTACCAGAACTCAGCCAGGTCCGTGGGGCAGTAGAAGTAACCCGGACCGCAGATGCGCGCCTCCGAGGACCCCAGGGTCTCCTCGCCGTTCTCCTCCCCCACCGACGCCGGACCACACGCCACCAGGCCCAGCGCCGCCACGACGCCCGCAAGCACTCCATTGATTCGCATTGATTGATTCCTCGAGTTGTCCATTGAGTGAGCAGCCCACGACCGTGGGCATCTCCAATACGAAGAGCCCCCGAAGTTCTGGCTGTTCGCGCTCACCTTTCAATCCAAGGAGAAACCTTCAATCAGGTCCCTGGGTCCAAACAGCACCCGGAGGACTCAGGGGTCTTCGGGCGTTTGCCAGCCACCGTCGCCGCATTCGACATCGCAGTACGCCTCGCACTGCTGAAGAACCTTGGCTGGAGTTCTGTAGACAGGCCGAGGACACGCGAGCGACTCGTACCAGAACTCACGCATGTCCGTGGGGCAGTAGAAGTAGCCCATGCCACAGATACGGGCTTCCTCGGTTCCCAAATCCTGGCTGCCATTCTCCGAAACGTCCTCGGCGGGACCACACGCCACCAGGCCCAGCGCGGCGAAAACACCCATCAGCATTCGACGCATTTGCACGATTCACTCCATGAGTTGTTCATTGAGTGCTCCACCCCAGACAGCGGGCATTTCCTATACGTCGTGCGCTCGAATCCCTGCCATCACCCATTCACTTCCACCCCCACCGCCCTTCTCCACTCCACGCGACAGTCATTGCGTGAATGAACCAACACACGTGTGCAGTGAATTGCGCAACTGGCGGCCCATGATGAGACCGGGGCACACGAGGCGCGGTCACTGAATCACGGCCTCAGGAGTCCTGCGGCCCGGGATCGGGGCTCCCCTTTTGCCGAGTCCGCCAGCGGCGACACCTTCGCGTCCAGGAGCTGAGCCACGGGGGGGTGGCCCCGCCGAGCCAGGCCTGGGACCGGGCGCGGGCGCCCATTCGACCTCTCGTGGGCATCTCGCTGGAATGTGGACTTGCGTCGGCCGGAGAGTTCAGCTACTTGTCGCCTCGCCGGAGCAGTCTTGCGGGATTAGCTCAGCTGGATAGAGCGTTGGCCTCCGGAGCCAAAGGCCACAGGTTCGAATCCTGTATCCCGCGCAGTGGAAGTGCCCGGGATTGTTGGAGAAATTCAACAATCCCGGGCACCAACCCTCGCCCCGGAAGCCCCTGCCCACACCGAGCGTTCGAGGAGCGTCCTCCCTCGCACCAGTCCCCTCACCTGGACCGAGACCGGGCGAGCAGCTCCTGGCCTCGATGCGGTCCCCCTCGCCCGACGACCTGGTTGTTGTGACGGAGGGTTACTCCGACGGAACACGCGCCTGCGACGTCTTCGCGGGGACATAGCACCCGTCATCGTGGACGTAGCCGACGGAGCCGCACTCCCTGAGCCACAGCTCCACCTTCACCCAGCACCCGCCATTCACCGCGAGCGCTGGAGAGGTGCATGGGGGCGTGTCCTGGCCTGGGAGCGGCTTCGAGGGGATTGCGAACCCGAGGAGTCCGCCCGGCTGAAGTCCCTGGTCGTCGTTCTCCCAATCCTCCATCACCTGGCGCATGGCGGCGACTGCCATCACAAGGCCAGCGACGGAGAGCAGTGCCGCGAGGACAATCATGACCTTCTTCAAGGGCACCTCCGCAGGAAGGTTGGGACCATAGCCCTGCTGACCGTCGAGTGCCTCTCTGGCCGCGGGCAATGGCTGACGGAAACCCCTGGGCCGCGAGACCGCAGAGTCTGTCGTGCACCCCTGCCCCAACGACGACGGCCCATCCACGTGCAGTAGAGTCCTGAGCCCGTCCCCAACCCCTGTCCCGAAGCCTCCGGCGAGCGAGTTCGTGGCGAAGGCCGCAGGTCGCGAGACGGTGGTGAACTCCCCACCAACGGGCGGGAAGGCGACAATGCCAACGGGCAGCAAGCCGGGCGGGGCCTACAACACGAGGCCCATGGACAAGGGCCCCTCGCTCCAGACGATGGCCACCGAAGCCCTGGCCAACATCGAGCGATATGCCGAGCTTGGAGCGGCTGTCTCCGAGAAGGTAGCGCTGCTCAACTTCAAGAACAGCCTCCAGCATGCCCAGGACTCCACCCTCACCAAGGTGGGCGAGACGATTTCCTCTTCGGCACGGGACTCGTCCCCCTGAGTGGCTCGCTAGGGACTCCTACCGCCTCGGCGTTCGTGCTCCGGGCACAGGCACCTGGTGGAGCAAGGATTCAAGGCGAGCGAGCCTGACTCGTGCGGAGGGGGCGACACCACCTACATTACATCCCGACCTGAGGCCCCGCCAAGCGTCCATCCGAGCGCGCGACCCATCGTCTCTCGTGGTCGTCACGCAGTACCTTCGCCGACTGACTCCCGCCAGGCTGGCAGCTCGCACCATGCGAACCACTCTCTTCATTCCCACTCGCACCCGGTGCTCCGCAGCCAACTCCGCTCGCACACGGGGCGCGCCGTACGTCCCGTCCGACATCCGATGGATGCCTCGAATACTCTCGGTCAATCGCGCGTCCGCCAGGGCCCTTTTTGAGGCAGGCCGCCCCTTCTATGCGAAGTAGCCCACCTCGGTCACACCCAACACCCGACACATGGTCGCCACCGCATGCTCGGCCTAGTTCTCGCTCACGAATCGGAACGCGTCTTGGGCGTCCCGACGCCTTCCTGAGCGAACCAGGCCGCGGCTTCTGAGAGGATGTCGCGCTCCTCCTTCAGCACCTTCACTTCTCTCCGAAGCTGCGCCAACTCCTGCTTCTCGTCCGTCGTCCCCCCCTGGCTGACGCCCTCGTCTATCTCTCCCTGGCGCACCCAGTTGCGCACCGTGGTGTCGGTCACCTGGAACTCCTCGGCCAGGCTTCTCGCCGTTCTCCCTGCCTTCACCAGCTCGACAACCCTGGCTCGGAACTCCGGCAGGTATGAGGGCTTCGGTTTCGGCATCGTTGAGTCCTTCGTCCACAGTTGAACGGACTCAACGAAACCGACGCAACACCAGTTACGGACTGGTCGGTCTCGTGTGTGAGGGGCGTCGCAGCGGCGCCCTCATCGCGAGACGTCAGGGGACAGGCTGCGCATGGCGGGCGCGCAACTCTTCTTGAAGCTTCTGAACCTCTGCGGCGAGCCGTGCTGATTCGCCCTTCGCATCTTCGATCTCGGCCTTGAGATGGATGTTCTCTCGCTTCAGGCCGAGTGGGTCCCGGGCCGTAAGGAAGAAGGCCGAGAAAGAGAGGGCGAGCACCATGGCGGACATCTGGAGGTAAATGGTGCGGCGGCTCGTCGCTGCATTGTTGACTGCAGCGACGTAGTCCAGGAACGGTTTCTTCGCCTCGTCCTCCTTCTTTGTCCAATGTTCGATGGACTCGACGGTGGTCTCAGCGATGCGCTTCAGTTCCCCAAGTGCGAGTTCAAACGGAGTGAGGATGATGGCCCATTCCTGATCTTGAGAGATGCGCTTGCCACTCACCTTGTCCACTGCGCTGAACGTCATCTTGGATTTGTAGCGAAACAAGATGTTTTCAGAATTCATTACGACATCCGAGAGGTATCTGATCTCATTGAAGAAACGATACATCTCCCGCAGACTAGAGACGTTCTGATGATCGTCCAGCAGCTTGGTCAAGGGCGTGACAAAAGCCTCATCTATCTGCCGCCTAATTTTCGTCAGGTACGACTTCGTCGAGTCGCCTTCCGCGCCAGG
This sequence comes from Myxococcus stipitatus DSM 14675, assembly GCF_000331735.1. Lineage (GTDB taxonomy): Bacteria > Myxococcota > Myxococcia > Myxococcales > Myxococcaceae > Myxococcus > Myxococcus stipitatus. The sequence goes on from NC_020126.1 coordinate 6,750,604, forward strand.
TGCGTCATCCGGGGCAATCTTGCGAAACTCCGGTGCGATTCGGTAAGCCGTCTCTGGGTCGGCAGCAATGTCGCGGATGCGGATGAACGTCTCTCGCATATACGCGGCGCGGTCGCGCATCTGCGGGATGAGCATCTCTCGCTCGAACTCATTGAGGTCCACGCGGCGCACGTCAAGAATTCGGTAGAGTGCCCGCTGCTGCTCCCATCGAGCCCTGAGCACAGGGTGCCTCCAGGAGTATGGATTCTTGGGCACGCCGCTCTGCGTGGTGGGGCGAATTGCTCCTGGGGTTGTCGGTGCCTCCGGTGCCTCACCGGTTCTCTGCGGCTGCTCACGTACCATGATGCCCCCTGGAAAGTCGGTTGGCACCTCCTTTAGCGCGGTCGACAGGTGGCGAAAAGCCGACGGTTGATGGGGTAGGTGTGCCCCATGAGTAGGCCGAGAGCCCCCTGCTGGGGGCATCACCCACGTCATGACATGCGTTGGTGACGGTCGCGTGGTGGGGGCCTCCGGTGGCAGCAGCAAGACGCTCTCCACCGAGTTGGCGCGCAAGTCCGGGGCGCGGGTGAAATACAGGCCCAGCCCCCAGTACCGGAGCGACTTCGTGGGCTACTGGGTGTTGCCGCTCGCAACGTAGCGCGGACCGCTCCTGAGTCCTGGAGCGGACCGCCCGACAAGGGCTACTCCACACTCCCATCATCACACTGCACCGCGCAGAAGGACCCTGCCAGAGGACCGCAGCACTTCAGCCCCGGTCCGCAGGTGACAGTCTTTCCGCAAATGGCGGGCGCGTGATACCCCTGCTCAACGTCAGCAAGCTGCGCGTCTGCCGCGTACTCGGCGTCGTCAGCAGGTCCACACCCCAGCGCCAAACCCAGAGCCAACAGACTGCCAGTCAGGAGCAGCTTCATGGTTCCCCTCCGCGCTGCAGTGGTAGTGCGGTGGCGAAGGGTAGCACGGAAAGTACTGGCTGGGAATGAGGCCGCGGTGCCGCTCGACGGGTAGCGCGGCCCAGCACCGAACAAGGTCAGCGCTCGGGGTCGTCCTTCTCCGGTGTGAAGTTGGCCACCAAATCACGCACCTTCTCGGCCCGGGGTGTGCCGAGGCTATCCACAAGATCGACGGTGAAGCGCTCGGTCATTTCCGGCCATTTGACCATGCCCTTCCCCGGAACCCCGAAATGGGAGGAGCGGCGGCCAACCACCTGCCACCTAGTACCAGTGCTGTTCTCGGTCCACCAGGAAAGCATGAACACGTCTTCGGTTGTCTTTTTCGTTGTCATGCCTCGAATCTAGTTCGCACCCTTTTCCCGCGCCTGCCACCGCGTCTGCTCGACCTTTCCGCGTCCGCTTAGCCGCATATCGTGCGTCGCATCCAAAACAAGGCGGAGTGCTCCTGCAGCAAGTGCTTCGACGACGTGAGCAGAACCCAGCCGAGGACTGCTGATGGACGTGGCCTTGGTGAGTGCTGAGATGAAGCTGCTCAACGAGTCTCTCTACACCCCATGGATGCGATGGAAGTTCGCTCGCGTCGAGCCCCTGGTGATGAAGCGCCTCTGAGGTGTGCTGTCCTTGCTGGGGAGTTGTGGCAGGACAAGGCTGTGTAGCCGCCTCAGTGCAGCCCTTCTCCAAGCCCGTCATCTTCCTCTGCCTCACGCGCGCGCGTCAGGTTGGGGCAGTCGGTGGGCCAGGACTCGTGCGCCTCTGGGTCGAGACCTGGCACGCCCGCTGGTGCTGTAGAGTCCAGGGGCTCGCCCCCGAGGTCCAGAATGCCTGCATCCCCGTTGTCCCGCTCCGGCTCCACCGCGTCGATGCAGTCGCCCAACAATGCGTCATCCGTCGATAAAGGGAAGTCAGTCGAGGCGCCCAAGAGCCCGTCCCCAACCCCTGTCCCGAAGCCTCCGGCGAGTGAGTTCGTGGCGAAGGCCGCAGGTCGCGAGACGGTGGTGAACTCCCCACCAACGGGCGGGAAGGCGACAATGCCAACGGGCAGCAAGCCGGGCGGGGCCTACAACACGAGGCCCATGGACAAGGGCCCCTCGCTCCAGACGATGGCCACCGAAGCCCTGGCCAACATCGAGCGATATGCCGAGCTTGGAGCGGCTGTCTCCGAGAAGGTAGCGCTGCTCAACTTCAAGAACAGCCTCCAGCATGCCCAGGACTCCACCCTCACCAAGGTGGGCGAGACGATTTCCTCTTCGGCACGGGACTCATCCCCCTGAGTGGCTCGCTAGGGACTCCTACCGCCTCGGCGTTCGTGCTTCGGGCACAGGCACCTGGTGGGGCAAGGATTCAAGGCGAGCGAGCCTGACGCGTGGGGAGGGGGGCGACACCACCTACATCCCGACCTGAGGCCCCCCAAGCGTCCATCCGAGCGCGCGCCCCATCGTCCCCCGGAAATGGGCCGATTAGGGCGAACACCAAAGGCCCTCTCGCATTCCTGCTTGGACCCCTTCGTTTTTTCGAAGCACCAGCGGGAGTTTTCCTATTGGCGCCAAAAGCCCCGGCCCAACAGATAGGAGATAGGCCCATGGTGGGCCAGAAGGAGCCGAGGATGAGAATCGAAATCCGAGCCCGTCACATCGCCCTCACCGAAACCCTGCGGACCTACGTCGAACGCCGAGTGCGCTTCGCGATGGGTCGACTGTCGGACCAGGTCAGAGACGTGACGGTGCGCTTGGAGGACATCAACGGCCCACGCGGCGGCGTGGACAAGGTGGCCAAGGTCACGGTGCGACTCGAGCACGGCAAGCAGTTCGCGGCGGAGGCGGAGGAAGCCAGCTTCGCCACCGCGGTGGACCGGGCCCTGGAGCGCGCGGGCCACTCGCTGGGCAAGGTCCTGGGCCGCACCCACCGGCAAGCCGGTGAGAGCGTGAGGACCGCCCCCTGGGAGCTCGAGGAGCTGCCCAGCCCCACGTAGTCTCGAAGCCACGCGAGGTCCCTCCCCTGGAGGGGCCTCGTCGGTGACAGGATGATGCGTGACGCGAGGGCCCTCCCGCCCCCGCGTCACCTCGAGGAGGCACGGGATGCAAGGTGGTGGGTCCGGAGTGCTCGGCAACATGCGAGCAGCGTGGGCGAAGGCGCGTCAGCGCTGGTGGGTGCGGTGGGGCGTGGACCTGGCTTTCCTGGCGCTCATCTTCGTGGCGGTCGCGGCCTGGCAGACCCGACACCTGCCAGGCTCCGGCGCTCCCGCGCCCCAGTTCACGCTGCGCACCCTCACCGGAGAGACCGTCTCGCTCGAGTCCCTGCGAGGCAAGCCCGTGGTGCTCGCCTTCTGGGCCCCCTGGTGCGGCGTGTGCGGCGCGGAGTCCTCCAACATCTCGCAGCTGCGCAAGCTCGCGGGAGACTCCGCGCACGTCATCTCCGTGGCGCTCGCCTACGACGATGAGGCCGCCGTCCAGCGCTTCGCCCAGGAGCACGCGGTCGACTACCCCGTGCTGCTCGGCGACGACTCCGTCCAGGAAGCCTGGCGGGTCAACATGTTCCCCACCGTGTTCTTCCTCTCCCCGGAAGGGACCATCGAGCGCTCCGTCGTCGGCTACACCACGCTCGCGGGACTCTCCTGGCGGTGGATGCTGTAGCCCCGCGCCCTCGGCGGCGAGCGCCCCCGAAGAGGCGCCCGCCGTGAAGGCCCCGCGCGTCAGATGGCGTAGTCCCCCACGAAGACGGTGGCGGTGCGCACATCCGCGTGGACCGCATCGCCCTCGGTGACGCCCAGCTCATCGAACTCCGTGCGAGGCACCTGGACGGTGACTTCGTCTCCGGAAGGCAGGCGCAGGAGCACCTTGACGAAGCCGCCCACGGACTTCAGCCGCTCCACCGTGCCCAGCACCGGCGAGGGCCCCCGTCCCCCCACCACCATCCGAGCCAGCTTCACGTCATGCGGCCGCACGAAGGCATGCACGGCCTCGCCCTCACGCGCGGCCGGAGGCACCGCCAGCGCGAGCGAGCCCACCGCCACCCGGCCCTCCTGGACATGGCCTCGCAGGATGTTCGCCCCGCCGATGAACGACGCGACGAAGGGCGACGCGGGCCGGTCGTAGATGTCCTCCGGCGAGCCCGACTGCGCCACCCGCCCATCGCTCATCACCACGACGTGCTGCGAAATCTCCAGCGCCTCCTGCTGGTCATGCGTCACCAGCAGCGTCGTCAGCCCCGTGCTCTCGTGCAGCGCATGGAGCCACTCCCGCAGTTCCTCCCGCACGCGGGTGTCGAGCGCCCCGAAGGGCTCATCCAGCAACAACACCCGAGGACGGATGGCCAGCGCCCGAGCGAAGGCCACCCGCTGACGCTGCCCACCGGAGAGCTGCCCGGGATGACGCCCGCCCAGCGCTTCGAGTTGGACCAGGCGCAGCATCTCGTCCACGCGAGCCTCCACTTCCTCGCGAGGCTGCTTCCGCACATTGAGGCCGAACGCGATGTTCTCCCGCACCGTCATGTGCCGGAACAGGGCGTAGCTCTGGAACACGACGCCCACGTTGCGCTGCTGCACGGGCAGGGACGTACAGTCCACGCCGTCGATGAGGACCCGACCCACGTCGGGTACCTCCAGTCCCGCGATGAGACGCAGGAGCGTGGACTTGCCCGCGCCGGACGGCCCCAACAGGGAGGTGATGGCGCCCTTGGGCGCGTGGAAGGAGACATCCGCGACGGCGGGACTGCCGCCCGGGGAGAAACGCCGGGTGAGTTGCTCGACGATGATGCTCATGACACCTCGCTCCTCCACTCCACGTACTTCTTCAGCACGAGCGTCACGAGCGCCAGCAGCGTGAGCAGAGACGCCACGGCGAACGCACCCGCGAAATCGTATTCGTTGTAGAGAATCTCCGCGTGCAGCGGCAGCGTCGTGGTGACACCCCGCACGTGCCCGGACACCACGGAGACGGCGCCAAACTCTCCCATCGCTCGCGCGTTGCAGAGAATGACGCCATAGAGAACACCCCACTTCACCTTCGGCAGCGTGACGCGGAAGAAGGTGCGCCAGCCTCCAGCCCCCAACGTCAGCGCCGCCTCCTCCTCGTCACTGCCCTGCGTCTGCATCACCGGCAGCACCTCCCGGGCGACGAACGGGAAGGTGATGAACACCGTCGCCAGGACGATGCCCGGCACCGCGAAGATGACCTGGAGGTCGTGCTCGGCCAGGAACGGCCCCAGCCAACCCTGCCGCCCGAAGAGCAGCACGAAGATGAGCCCCGCGATGACGGGCGACACGCTGAAGGGCAGGTCGATGAGCGTCAGCAGCAGCGAGCGCCCCCTGAAGCGGAACCGCGCCAGGAGCCACGCGGCGGCCAGGCCGAAGACCAGGTTGAGGGGCACCGCGATGGCCGCCGCCGTCAGCGTGAGGAAGATGGCGGAGCGGGCCTCGGGTTCGACGATGGCCGCCAGGTACGCCTCCCAGCCCTTCTGGAAGGCGAAGGTGAAGACGGCGACCAGCGGAACGAAGAGAAAGAGCGCCAGGAAGCCCAGCGCCAGGAGGATGAGCGACCAGCGGACCCAGGCCGAGCCTTCCAAGGTCCGCGCGTTGCGCCGCGACATCCAGATAGAGGGGGCGAGCATGTCCGTCACGCTCCAGGCCGGGCTTCCAGCCGGCGGTGGCTCCAGCGCTGGAGCACGTTGACGACGAGCAGGAGGAGGAACGACGCCACCAGCATCACGACCGCGATGGCCGTGGCGCCCGCGTAGTCGTACTGCTCCAGCTTGGTGACGATGAGCAGCGGAACAATCTCCGTGCGCAGCGGCATGTTGCCGGAGATGAAGACCACGGAGCCGTACTCACCCAGCGCCCGGGCGAACGCCAGGGTGAAGCCGCTCAGCAGCGCGGGGAGAATCGCCGGGAACAACACCCGCGTGAAGGTCTGCGTGGGGGTGGCGCCGAGCGTCGCCGCGGCCTCCTCCACGTCCGCGTCGATGTCCTCCAGGACGGGTTGCACCGTGCGCACCACGAAGGGCAACCCGATGAAGGTCAGCGCCACCGCCACGCCCACCGAGGAGTAGGCCACCTTGAAGCCCAGCGCCTCCAGGTACTGGCCATACCAACCCTTCGAGGAGAACAGCGTCGTGAGCGTCAGCCCCGCCACCGCGGTGGGCAGCGCGAAGGGCAGGTCCACCAGCGACTCCACGAAGGAGCGGCCCGGAAAGCGGTAGCGCACGAGCACCCACGCCACCAGGAGCCCGAAGACAACGTTGGCCAGCGCCGCCGCGAACGACGCGCCGAAGCTGAGCCGGTACGCCGCGAGCGCCCGAGGCGCCGTCACCGTCTCCCAGAACTGCGGCCACGTCAGGGAGAACGTCTTGAGGAAGAGGCTGGAGAGCGGGATGAGGACGAGCAGCCCGACATAGGTCCAGGTGAAGCCCAGGGACAGCTTGAAGCCGGGCAGGACGTGCCTGCGAGCGTGGGTGGCCATGGCTCAGCGCGCCTGCGGGACGTAAATGGAGTCGAACACCCCACCGTCGTCGAAGTGCGCCGACTGGGCCTTGCGCCAGCCGCCGAACACCTCGTCGATGGTGAAGAGCGTCAGCTTCGGGAAGCGCGCCCCTTCCTTCCGGGCGACCTCCTCCGAGCGCGGGCGGTAGTGGTGCTTGGCCACGAGCCGCTGTCCCTCCTCCGAGTAGAGGAACTGGAGGTAGGCCTCCGCCACCGCGCGGGTGCCTCGCTTGTCCACGTTGCGGTCCACGACGGTGACGGGCGGTTCGGCGACGATGCTCGACGACGGGACGACGATCTCGAACCGCTCCTTGCCCACCTCGTCCGTCAGCAGGAAGGCCTCGTTCTCCCAGGCGATGAGCACATCTCCCAGGCCACGCTCGGCGAACGTGGTGGTGGCGCCTCGTGCGCCCGAGTCCAGCACGGGCACGTGGCGGAACAGCGAGTCCACGAAGGCGCGCGCGCTCTGCTCGGTGCCTCCTGGCTTGCGCAGCGCATGGCCCCAGGCCGCCAGGTAGTTCCACCGCGCGCCTCCGGAGGTCTTGGGGTTGGGGGTGATGACGGCGACTCCGTCGCGCACCAGGTCATCCCAGTCGCGGATGCCCTTGGGGTTCCCCTTGCGCACGACGAAGACGATGGTGGAGGTGTACGGCGCGCTGTTGTTCGCCAGCCGCTTCTGCCAGCCGTCGGGAATCAGCGACGCCTTGTCGTGGAGCATGTCCACGTCGTAGGCGAGCGCCAGCGTGACGACGTCCGCGTCGAGCCCGTCGATGACGGCCCGCGCCTGCTTGCCGGAGCCGCCGTGGGACTGCTTGATGGAGACCTTCTGCTGGTGCGTGGCCTCCCAGTGCTTCGAGAAGGCCGCGTTGACGTCCACGTACAACTCCCGCGTGGGGTCATACGAGACGTTGAGCAGCGTGACGGCGCCGGGGGCGGAGCCTTCGCTCCCGGACTTCGAGCACCCCACGAAGGCGACCAGGATGAGCGGGAACAGCCAGGAATGGGTACGCATGGACGGGCCTTTCACCAGCTCACCTGGAAGCGGGACATGACGACGGACTCGGGGATGCGGTCTCCGTCGACGGCGCCCCCCTTGAACGTCGTGTGGTCATACGTGGCGGCGACGCGGACGTTGTTGTTGAGGTACCAGTTGGCGACGGCGCCCCACCCCTTCGCATGGCGCGCGGAGACCGTCGGGTCCGCGAAGACAGGGAACGCCTCCGGGTCGACGTCGAGCTCCGTGTAGCGACCTCCAATCTCCACCGCGCCCCACCCTCCCGACGCGGCGCCGAACGGGTCCGTGGGCTTGATGCCCTCGTAGGCCGCCTTGCCTCCGAAGAGCACCCAGGTCGCCGTGGCCTGCCACGCCTCGAAGCGCAGGCGCGCGTGCTGCTCGCCCAGGTTCACCTCCTGCGTGGAGTTCACGTACTCGGCCAGCGCGCCCAGCGGCCCCGCATAGAAGTAGCCCTGCGGTGAGATGCGGGTGTGCTCGCCATGGGCCATCACCGTCTGCCCCGCCCCCGCTCCCGTGCGGAAGATGAAGAACGTCTGCTGCCCCATCGTGCGCAGCGGCGCCTCACCCGTCGTGGACGCCGAACCGAACTGGTTGCCGCGCGAGGCGGCGACGCCCAACCCCAACCCCGAGAGCAGGTGCAGGTCCGTGGCGCGGAACGGATGGGCGAACACGCGCGCCGCCAGGTCGAAGCTGTCGTCGATGTTGCTGTCGGCGTTCGCGCCATCCGCGGTGCCGTTGAAGCCGCCCACCGCGTAGGCCAGCACCCCGCCCAACAGCTCCCCGTGCACCATCACGCCCACGTCGCGGTTGGGCACCAGGTCCGTGGGCAACGCGCGCTCGATGAACGGGACGTTGAGCGCGGACTGATTGCGCTCCAGCCCCACGGGGGGACGGAACCGGCCCACCCGCACGCGCACCTCCTTGCGCGGTCGGAACTCCAGGTACGCATCCCAGAGCGGCGGAACGTTCGGCGCGAAGTCCGCCATGAGTCGGAAGTCGAACACATGGAAGAGCGTCCCCTCCAAGACGGGCCGCGCGCGCCGCATGAGGAACGTGGTGGCGCCGGAGCGGTCCGCCTTGCTCTCGAAGAACCGGCCGTCCATCTGGACGTAGCCGCGCAGCTTCAGCAGGAACGCCTTGTCGGCGGAGGCGATGGAGAAGCCCTCCGGGGTCGCCTTGATGACGGCGCCCTCCGAGGAGCTCGGTGTCTGGGTTTGAGGGGGAGGTGTCTGGGCCGCGGCGAGCGGCGCCAGTAGCAGCACCAGCCCCGCGGCGAAGGTGGAGAGTCGATGATGCGGTGAGGGACGTGCCATGCGGTTCCTCGACTGCGAGAGGGGCGCGATGGACGTGGTTTCGGTACCTCAGAAAGCCGAAAGCCCACCTCCTCGCGGATGGTGGGCTCTTCGAACCAGCTCTTCCCGGGGTTTCAGGCCACGGGTCGACAGGCGCCCACCGCTGGTGCGTCACAGCAGCAACAGGCGTGGGTGGTCGGTCGGAGGCTCATGAAAGTGGCTGCACGATGCACGGGCCCTTCTTGCTTGTCAACGCACCCCCACCTGGGACGCTCCCTCGCCTCCCTCATCTGCCCCAAGGCCCAGATGGGTGATGACAGTCGCACACCCTCTGCCACCCGCGTCGTCGTCATCCTCATGCCCGCTGAAGCCGGAAGGGAGCCTCGGGCGTCGCCGCGGCGTGCTCCCGCGTCAGGACTTCTCGCACCTCGTCGGGCAGCGGGAACCAGCGCAGGCGTTCGGCCGCGGGAGAGAGCGAGGCGTCGGCCTCCGCGCCTTCACCCGCGTCATGGAGCACGCGCGAGGTGAGGCTCCGCGCCCATGTCACATACGAGGGGAGCTCCGACTCCGGCGCGGAGGGGCCGGGCATGGGGGACTCGCTCACCCCGCTCGTGTACGAGAGGTCCGCCAGGCGCCGCAGCGCGCGCTGGTGGCCGCGGTGCCGCCACTGGCCCGTCACCGGGTCCAGCGCGTAGTGCGGCAGGAACTTCCAGCCCTCGGCGGAGACGAAGTCCACCGCGTCGAGCAGGAAGTCGAACGTCGTCTCGGAGAGGAAGTAGTTGAAGCCCAGCCGCACCCAGCCAGGCTTCACGCCATCCGTGCCCTGCACGATGACGTCCTGGAAGCGGTGACTGGTGACGGGGTCGATGCCCAGCAGCCGGTGGCCATAGGGCCCCGCACACGAACAGCCTCCGCGCGCCTGGATGCCAAACAAGTCATTGAGCAAGGCCACCACGAAGTTGTGGTGCAGATAGGCGTCTCCGTGACGCACCAGGAAGCTCACGATGGGCAGCCGCCGCAGCGCGGGATTGCCCAGGATGCGCAGCGACGGATTGCCGCCCCAGTGCGCGAGCGCGCGCCGGACGAACCCCTGCTCCAGCGTGTCGATGGTCTCCACGCTCACCGCTTCGCGAAGCTGGAAGACGAGCCCCGCGCGGATGGAGTCGACGATGGCCGGAGTGCCACCCTCCTCCCGGTGCACGGGGTCGCTCTGGTAGATGTGCTCGCTGCCGCTCACGTACGACACCGTGCCGCCTCCGGGCACGGTGGGGATGCGGTTGCCCAGGAGCTTGCGCTTGACGACGAGCACGCCCGTCGTGCCCGGGCCCCCGATGAACTTGTGCGGGGACAGGAACACGGCGTCCTTCTCCACGCGCGGGCCGCCGTCGCGTCCGTTCATCTCCACATGGATGTACGGGCCCGCCGCCGCGAAGTCCCAGAAGGAGAGCGCACCGTAGCGCTTCAGGAGCGCGCCGATGCCCTCCTGGTCGCTGAGGATGCCGGTGACGTTGCTCGCGGCGGAGAAGCTGCCGATGCGCAGCGGGCGGTGCTGATATCGCTCCAGCTCGCGCTCCAGGTGGGCCTGGTCGATGCGACCGTCGCCATCCTCCTCGATGGTGACGACGTCGGCGATGGACTCGCGCCAGGGCAGGTCGTTGCTGTGGTGCTCGTAGGGCCCCACGAAGACCACGGGGCGCTGGGCGGGCGGGATGCGTGAGCGCAAGTCGAAGCGCGCGTCGAGGTCCGCGGGGATGCGCAGGTTCAGGATGTCGATGAGCTTGCAGACCGCGCCCGTCGCACCGGAGCCACAGAAGAGCACGACGTCGTCGGGCCCACCTCCCACCGCTTGATGGATGACGTCGCGAGCGTCCTCGCGAAAGCGCGTCGTCTGAGCGCCGGTGCCGGACGTCTCGGAATGCGTGTTGGCGTAGAGCGGGAGGACGTGGTCCCGGATGAAGTCCTCGATGAACGCCAACGAGCGCCCGGACGCGGCATGGTCCGCATAGGTGAGCCGCCGGGGGCCATAGGGCCCGTCGAGCACCCGCCCCTCGCCCAGCACCGAACTCCGGATGGACTCAATCAGCCTCGCACGACTCGCTTCCATCACACGCCCCCCGGCAGATGTCGCGAAGGCGAGGATTTCGCCGAAGGCCGCTGGCTGTCCAGCCGCTTGGTTGCGGCATGCACATGGCGGAGCGCGTCAGCCCATGACGGGTCGCGCCGTCACTGCGCGGCCTCGTGTTAGCCTGAGCACACTTCATGAACTTTCGCTTTCAATGTTGGGTGCAACGGCATGCCAGCGGACGGGTGACACTCACCCCGTTGTCCCTACCGCACCTCTCCGTGCACGCGGACACGGTGGAGAAGGCCACGGAAGAGCTGATGCTGGCGTTGGATGACCAGCTCACGCGCATCCACCCCCGCCGCGTCCCGGAGTTCATCGCGGCGACAGGCGCCACCGGGCGTCCGATGACGGTGCCCGCCATCCCCATCTGGGGTGCCGAGCAGAACTCGCTGGCCCCCCTCTCCTTCCTGGGCACCGTCGCGCCCACCCACCAGTCCTATGTCGGGCTGTACCTGCCTCGGCTGGAGACGCATTGGTGGTTCCAGGGCAAGACGGTGCCGGACGAGGCCACGGACCGACTGCGCGACCTGCTGGAGAACCACTCGGATGCGCGGCTGCTGGCGCTGCGCTCGGATGGGCCGGAGGCGCTCATCGACGTGGAGGTGCGGGCCACCCCCACGCGCCTGTCCGCGCTCAGCCCTCGCCAGCTCCGCATGGACATCCGCCCGCCTCCGCTGCCAAAGGATGCGGACAGCGAGCCCGCGGGGTCGAGCAACGATGACTCCGAGGAGCCCCGGGAGGAAGAGGACTCGTGGGAGCCTCGCAAGCGCGTCCCGCGACAGGACCCGGGCGCGAAGCCCACGAAGCCGCCGCCCACGCCCACGCTGGACCGCATCGGCGTGCCCTGGCATCGGCTCGCGGCCGATGGACAGCTGGACCCGGCCCACGAGCAGCACGCCCTGGTGACGCTGCTGCGCACGCGGCTGGCCGAGAAGGAAGCCCCGGCCCTGGTGCTGGTGGGTCCCTCGGGCGTGGGCAAGTCGGCCGTCCTGCATGCGCTCGCGGAGGCCCTGCGAGCCCGCACCGCCACCGCCACCGCCGAGGAGCGCAAGCGCCCCTTCTTCTTCGTCGATGGCAGTCGCCTCATCGCCGGCGAAGGCATGTGGGGCGACTGGCAGCAGCAGGTGATGAAGTCGGTGCGCGAGGCCAACGAGTCCCACGCCATCCTCGCGCTGGGCCATGCCATCGAGCTGCTCGACGCGGGCAAGAGCGCGCACAGCGACCAGAACGTGGCGCAGCTGCTGCTCCCGCTGCTCTCCACCCGAGAGGTCGCCGTCGTCGCCGAGGCCACCCCGGAGTCCTGGGCCCTGGTGGAGCGCCGCAACGCCAGCTTCGCGCGCCTCTTCTCCGTCATCCGCGTGGAGGAGCCCTCCTCGGAGTCGCTGGCCCGCATCCTCGCGCTCGTGGCGAAGGAGACGCCGGGTCCCACGCCCCTGGAGGTGTTGCCCGAGGCGCTGGAGGAGTGCCGCTTCCTGTGTCGCCGCTTCCTGCCGTATGGCGCGCAGGTGGGCAACGCGGTGGCGTTCCTCCGCCGGCTGCTCTCCGCCTGTGCCCACACGGCCCAGCCCCGCGTCACGCGCTGGGACGCCGTGCGGCAGTTCGCGTCCGAGTCCGGAATCCCGGAGTCCCTGCTGCGCGATGACATGCCGCTGGAGCCCGCGCGGGTCCGCGACTTCCTCTCCACGCGGGTGCTGGGCCAGCAGGCCGCGGTGGAGCGCGTGGCGTCCGTCGTGTCCGTGCTCAAGTCGGGGCTGGCGGACACGCGCAAGCCGCTGGGCTCGCTGCTCTTCGTCGGCCCCACGGGCGTGGGAAAGACGGAGCTGTCCAAGGCGCTGGCGGAGCTGCTGTTCGGCTCGCGCGAGCGGATGGTCCGCCTGGACATGGGCGAGTACGCGGGCCCCGACGCGCTGGTGCGCTTGCTGGGGGATTCCTCCACGCCCGGCTACCTCTCCGCCACCGTGCGCCGGCAGCCCTTCTGCGTGGTGCTGCTGGACGAAATCGAGAAGGCCCACCCCGCCGTCCATGACTCGCTCCTGGGCGTGCTCGGCGAGGGCCGGCTCACGGATGCGTCGGGCCGCTTCACCGACTTCCGCAACGCCGTCATCGTGCTCACCAGCAACCTGGGCGCGGACACGTGGCGCGCGCGCGTGGGCTTCGACTCGCTGGGCGGCACGCCCGACACCGCGGCCCTGCGCACGCACTACCTGGCGGAGGTGCAGCGCTTCTTCCGCCCGGAGATGTTCAACCGCCTGGACGACACCATCGTCTTCTCGCCCCTCTCGGCGGAGCTGCTGCGCAAGCTCGTGGTGCGCGAGGTGGACGCCATCCGCCGCCGCTCCGGCTTGTCCCGGCATGACGCGATGCTGGAGGTCTCCGAGTCCGCGCTGGACTGGCTCGCGGCGCGCGGCTTCGACCCTCGCTACGGCGCGCGTCCCCTCAAGCGGGCCCTGGAGCGGGAGCTGGTGGTGCCCGTGGCGGCCTGGCTCGCGGAGCATCCCCGAGGAGGCCCGGTGTGCCTCCACATCGAGGCCGGTCAGGACCACCTCACGCTGCGCGCGGAGGGCCTGGGGGGAGAGACGGAGGGCCTGGGCCGGCAGCCCATCGAACAGGTGCTGGAGGACGCCGCCGCGTTGCGCGCGGAGGTGCAGCGCTGGAGCCACTCGCCCCCCATGGTGGCGCTGCGCCGGGAGCTGACCGTCTTCGACAAGATGTCCCGTCAGCCCTCTTTCTGGGAGGAGCGCTCGCTCGCCGAGGATGTGGCGAGAAAGTCCGGAGATGCTCGCGAGCTGGACAAGACCTTCCGCGAGTGTGCCCAGCAGACGGAGGCCATCGAGGACCTGCTGTTCGAGGCCCACCTGTCGCGCGCCGTCGATCAGGCCGAGTCGCTCGCGCGGGAGGTGACCTCGCTGCGCAAGAGCTTCCTCCCGTTGAGGGAGCGGCTGTACTCCAGCCTCTATGAGTATGCGAAGGGCGCCACGCTGATTCTCGTGCCGGGCCGGGGCGGCTGGAACCGGGCCTGCTTCCTCGCGCGGGCCTACGAAGGCTGGTGCCAGCGGAACTCTCTCGCCTACAAGCGATTCGTCTTCCGCAAGCCCACGCTCAAGGAAGGCGAGAAGGCCACCAAGACCCGCGTGCCGGAGCGCTGGATTGAGGAGAAGGTCGACGTCGATGTGGTCGCGCTCAAGCCCGTCCCCCTGGCCTATGCCGTGCGCATCTCCGGACCGACGCTGCCCATGCTCCTCGCCTCGGAGCACGGAGTGCACCGCTTCATCGAAGGCAGCCAGGCGACGCTGGTGAAGGTGCACTTCTCCTCGCACCCTCGCGAGGCGACCTCGGCGCTCCCGGAGTTGACCGAGCTGGAGAAGAAGCTCCCCCGGCAGGAGGTTCGACGGGTTCGTCCGGGCTCGACGGAGACCTCCGGAGGCTCCGTGGAGGACCTGCGGACGCAAGCGCGCGTGCGCTACGACGCCGGCTCGCTGCGCATGGACGAGCTGCTGGAGAGCTGGATGAACTGGCGCGTGTTCACCGCCACGGAGAAGGACTGACGCCATGGAACTCAAACTCCCCCTGGTCGTCGCCTCCATGGGCGGCCGCCTCGTCGAGGCCTGGGTCCCCACCCTCACGCCGCGCATCCACTTCGTGGGTCCCAGCCTGTCCTCGCTGCGCGATGACCTGGCGCTCGCCGTGATGGAGCGCTTCGAGAAGGAGAGCCCGTCGAGCGTGGCCGCCTACCAGCTGCCACCCCACCTGTCGCTGCGGCACGTGGAGGTCGAGGCCGAGACGCGCGACCCCGAGAAGAGCCTGCACGTCGTGCTCAAGGGCCGGATGGGCGTGCTGCTGGAGAAGTGGCCGCGCGATGAGTTCTGGGTCGTCACGCCCACCCGGCTCCCGGAGGCCCGCTTCGCGATTTCGAGCCCCGACGACCTTCCCCGCGCGCTCGCGCGGCGGCTGTGCGCGTGGTGCGTGGAGCACGAGAAGGAGGAGCTGAAGGGCGTGTGGACGGAGGTCCGGGAACGCCTGGAGCTGCTCGAGGTGGATGCGTATGCGCCGTCCATCCTGCCCCGCACGCCGCCGCGCCCCCCCACGCCCCCGCGCAGGCGGCGTCCGCAGGGAGACGCGTCCAAGGAGAAGGCGACGCCCCCGGAGACACCGGAGCAGCGCGAGGCCCGCCGCAACCGTCGGCGGCTCACCCTCGTGGAGCTGCGCGCGGTGGCACGCAACCTGAGCCACGCGGCGCGCGACGACGGGCTGGAGCGCTGCTTCGGCCGCGAGTCGCTGGTCCGCGAGGTGGCGGACGCACTCGAGGGTCGTGAGGGCGCCGCCGTCATCCTCGTGGGCCCGCCGGGCTCGGGCAAGACGGCGCTGGTGCACGAGGTGGTGCGCCGACTCACCACTCGGCAGGACGCCGCGGGACAGCGCCGCGACGTGTGGCGGGTGGACGGCAACCAGTTCATCGCGGGGATGAGCTACGTGGGCCAGTGGGAGGCCCGCGCTCGCGGCGTGGTGCAGGAGCTGGTCGAGGTCGGAGACATCCTCTACGTGGATGACCTGGCCTCGCTTGTCTACGCGGGCCGCACGGCCAACGAGCGCACCAACGTCGCGCAGTTCCTGGAGCCCCACCTGGCGCGCGGCGAGCTGACCGTGCTGGCCGAGTCCACCCCGGAGCGCTTCGAGCGTGTGCGGGAAGAGGCGCCCACGCTCGCCTCGCTGTTCCGCGTGGTGCAGGTGCCAGACCTGGAGCCGCGCGCGACGCTGCCGGCCCTGCTGGGCACCCTGCGGCAGATCGAGAGCATGGGCGGAGGAGGTCCCGCGCCGCGCCTGTCTCCACTCGCGCTGGAGACGCTGCTGGACCTCCAGCAGCGCTTCGTCGCGCACGAGGCCTTTCCCGGCAAGGCGGTGCGCCTGCTGCGGCGGGTGATTTCGAGGCCCGGCACCGTCGAGAACGACGTGCGCCGCTTCACCGAGGACGACGTCTTCGCGGCGATGCGCGCGCAGACGGGCCTGCCTGACTTCGTGCTGGGCAGCGCGCCGCCCAAGCCGCGCGAGGTCCTGGAGCGGGAGCTGGCCTCGCAGGTCGCGGGGCAGCCGGAGGCCGTCACCGCCGTGGTGGACGCCATCCTCACCCTCCAGCGCTCGCTGCAACCTCCCGACAAGCCGCTGGCCACCTACCTCTTCGTCGGCCCCACCGGCGTGGGCAAGACGGAGACGGCCAAGGCCGTGGCGCGCACCCTCTTCGGCAGCGAGGAGCGGATGGTGCGCTTCGACATGTCGGAGTTCGTGTCCTCCTCCAGCATCACCCGGCTCCTGGGCCTGCCCGGTGCGCCGGATGGCGAGCTGACCACGGCGCTGCGCACCCAGCCCTTCTGCGTGGTGCTGTTCGACGAGGTGGAGAAGGCCCACCCTCGCGTCTTCGACGCCCTGCTCCAGTTCCTCGGTGAAGGCCGGCTGACGGATGGCGCGGGCCGCACCGTGGATGCGCGGCAGGCGGTGGTGGTCCTCACCTCGAACCTGGGCGTGCGCGAGGCCGCCGCCCGCACGGGCTTCCAGCACGCCACCGAGAGCGCCGACGCGCACTACCTCTCCGCGGTCCGCGCCTTCTTCCGTCCGGAGTTCTTCAACCGACTGGACCGCGTGGTGCCCTTCCGTGCGCTGACGCCTTCCGCGCTGCGCGTCGTCGTGGAGCACGCCCTCGAGTCGCTCCTGTCCCGTCGAGGCATCCGCCGAGGCAACGTCGTCGTGGAGGTGGAGTCGCAGTTGCTCGACCTGCTGGTGGAGCAGGCCTATGACCCGCGCTACGGCGCCCGTCCCTTGAAGCGCGCCTTGGAGCGCCGCCTCACGGTGCCGCTGGCGCATCACCTCGTCCGGCGCGAGGGCGAGGAGTTGGCCCGCGTGGAGCTGTTCCGCCGGGCCGATGACATGGGCCTGTCGGTGGAGCTGCTCACCCGGCAGCCCCCATGGGCGCCTGAGCCGTCCACCGCCACCTGGAAGCTTCCCGCGGTGTTCCGCGCGCTGAATGAAGTGACCACGCGCGTGGACGCCCTGCTCGCGACGCTCGCGGCGGCGCCTGAATCCGCGAGCCCCGAGGAGTCCCTGGTCCTGGGTGAGCAACTGGAGCGCCTGTCCGCCGAGGCCGTGGACATCCGCGACCACGAGCTCGCGCACCGTGAGTTCCTGGAGCAGGAGGAGCGCCCCACCAAGAAGGGCCGCGCGGGCTACGACCACGACACCGGGGGGTCGGGGCGGCAGGGCGGGTTGCGGCCTCGGCCCATCCTCGCCACGGAGCCCTTTCCCGTGTCCGCCGAGGAGCGGCTGCGTCGCTGCCTCCCCAAGGTGGTGAGCCTGCGCGATGAGCTGGAGTGGCTGGCCCATCAGCTCGAGCACCGGGAGTCCGGCGTAGAGACGCGCGCGCTGCTCGTGGAGGGACTCGCGGACACGCCCGCGGCCGCGCTGACGGCCGTGCTGAAGGCCCTGCCCCAAGGACTGGGCCGCGGGGTGATTCACGAGGAGCGCGTGGAGCCCGACGGGAGCCTCGCGTGGGCGGCGCACGAGACGCCCCTTCCCGCCCGAGCCCGGGTCCGGCGCCAGGTGGTGAGCCTGACGGCGATGGGCCTGAGCGACCTCCTCCGGACGCTGGAGGGCTACGCGCTGGTGCACCTTCCTCGGGAAGACGGCGTGAGGCCCTCGCTGGTCCGCTTGGAGCTGTTGCCGCCCGCATCAGAGAAGATGGAAGACGTCGCGCGGGTGGTGGCGACCCGCGACGCCGTGAGTCAGCGGCAGCGCGAGGCACGTCGCTCGGACGAGTCCGGCGAGCAGGCCCTGGGACAGGTCGTCCTGGAGGGAAACCTCGAGAAGATGGTTCATCTGAGCAGCGGGCAATCCCCCTCGGACTCCGTCGCCTGGGTGGCGCGGGTGCTGCGCGGCCAGCGCCGAGGAGAGCACTGACATGGACAAGAACTTTCACCTGTTCGTGCGCAACTACCCCGGGCTCGGCGTGGCGGCCCACGTGTTGACGCACCCGAACCTCGCCACGTTCGCCCCGGACCTCGCGACCGCGCGCATCGACATCGCGGAGGTGCTGCGGCGGCTCATCAAGCGCGGCGAGCTGCAACAATCCCAGACATACTGGCCGGACCTGCGCACGAAGAAGCTGAACCTCACCGTGCGCGCCGTGCAGCACGGACGGCTGCTGCCCGTGCCCCTCAAGCTCACGGTGGTGACACGGGGCCGGGCGAAGCCCGAGCGAGGGGCGAAGAAGTCCAGCACATCCGCCAAGGGGCAGATGCATGTCTGGGTGCCCCGCCTGGACGTGGAGGGCTCGCTGCAGGACGCCTCGGACCTGGAGGCCTATGTGGAGGAGCTCGTCCGGCACGAGCTCTACATGGCCCCGCTGGAGCGGTTGCACTCACTGGCCTACCTGGGCGACGAGACCGTCGAGACCATCTCCGTCACGACCAAGACCCGGGAGACGGCCCGCGCCCTCTTCGCCGCCGAGCGCAAGTCGACGACCTATCACCCGCCGCCGCCTCCAGGGCTCTCCGAGGCAAGCCGCTGCCTCAACGAGGAGGCTCGCGCGGGCTTGATGGAGCGCGCCTGGGAGCGCACCGCGGAGGTGACGATGCTCGCGGAGGCCGTCACGTCCGCCTCGCGCGCCAGCGTGCTCCTGGTGGGGCCTCCCTCCGTGGGGAAGACGTCGCTGGTCCACGAGTTGGTGCACCGGGCGGAAGCCGCGCCATCGGGCCATCCGCTCCACGGGCTGGAGGTCTACAGCACGTCGGGTGGCCGCATCATGGCCGGCATGCGCTACCTCGGGCAGTGGCAGGCGCGCGTGCAGCACATGATTGAAGAGCTGCGGGTGCGGCGCGCGGTGCTGCACATGGACAGCCTCGCGGAGCTGCTCTCCCTCGGGGGCGGGGACACGGGCCTGGACGTCGCGCGCCACCTGCTGCCCGCGCTCGAAGGCGGCGAGGTGACGCTGGTGCTGGAGGCCACTCCCGAGGATGTCGCGCGAGCCGAGCGCACACACGGCGCCTTCCTCCAGGCGTTGCGCCACCTCACCGTGCCGCCCCTGTCTCCCGTGGCCGCGCGCACCGCCGTGCTCCATGCCTCCCAGCGCGTCGCGAAGTCGCGCAAGGTGCGCTTCACACCAGACGCCCTGGACCGCGCGGCCGAGCTCACGGAGCGCTTCGGTGAAGGCCCTCCGCCGGGCGGCGCGGTGTCCCTGCTCCGCGCGGCCACGGCCACCCAGGCGTCGAGCAAGGACGTGGACGCGGGTGCCGTGACGCAGGCGTTCTGCACGCGCACGGGCTATCCGCGCGAGCTGGTGGACACGTCGATTCGACTGGACCCGGATGCGCTGCTGCGCCGCTTCCGCGAGCGCATCGTCGGCCAGGACGAGGCCACGCTGCTCCTGCGCAACCTCATCGTCACCCTGAAGACGGGGCTGGCGGACCCGTCGCGTCCGCTCGGGGCCTTCCTCCTCTTGGGCCCCACGGGCGTGGGCAAGACGGAGTCCGCGCTGGCGCTGGCCGAGTACCTCTTCGGCGACGTCGCCCGACTCGCGCGCTTCGACATGGCCGAGTACGCCGCGCCCGGCAGCGCGGCGAGGCTCGTGGGCGAAGTGGGCGGACAGCAAGGCGGTCTCGCCCGGCGCGTGCGCGAGCAGCCTTTCGGCGTCGTGCTGCTGGACGAAGTGGAGAAGGCGGACGCGGGGGTGCACGACCTGCTGCTCCAGGTACTGGGCGAAGGCCGCCTCACGGACGGCACGGGCCGCACCGTCAGCTTCCGCAACACCGTGGTGCTGCTCACCAGCAACCTCGGCGCCGACTCCGCGTCTCGCTCCCTGGGCTTCAGCGGCGACAGCCCCCGGAACATGGAGGCGCACTACCTGGGCGCGGCCACGGCCTTCTTCCGCCCGGAGCTCCTCAACCGGCTGGACCAGGTGGTCCCCTATCGCGCGCTCGGCCCGGACATCATCCGGACGCTCGTACGGCGGACGCTCGAGACCGCGCTGAGCCGCGAGGGTCTCACGCGGCGCGGCGTGAAGGTGACCTTTGGCGACGACCTGGTGGACTTCCTCGCGCGGACAGGCTTCGACGCGCGGTACGGCGCCCGGCCCCTCAAGCGCGCGGTGGAGCAGCACGCGGTGGTCCCCCTGGCGCAGTGGCTGGCCGCGCACGCCCACACGCCGCACCCGCATGTGGTGCTGCGTGTGAGCGCCGAGGGCCACGTGGAGCTGGCGCCCGCGACCTGACGGCGCGCCAAGCTCGCAGGCCCTCCGCTCCCGGCACACGGCGAGCGGAGGGCTAGGTCCCCTCTTCTTCTCGCTGGAGCCCGTCGTCGGCGTCCTCGAGCCCCGTGAGCACGGCGGGGTCCAGGCCCGCGGCCTTCAACAGCAGCGCCTTCCCCGTGGCCGGCAACGACGTGTGCCCCGAGCCCGACAGGTGCCCGTTGGTCAGCAGCACCAGCGCGGCCGAGCGCTGGGGGATGAAGCCCGCCCACGCGAGGAAGCCTCCGTTGCCGCCGGCCTTGCTCACCAGCCGCGCGCCGGAGCCCACCTCGGTGACGTACCACCCCATGCCGATGGAGTGCCCCGGTGAAATCTGGAAGCGAGGCTCGTGCGCCAGACACATGGCGCGGTAGGTGAGCAGCGGCATGCTCAGCACCCGGAACAGGTTCCCCTCCAGGAAGCGCAGCATGTCGGTCGCCGTGGAGTTGAAGCCCACGCCCCGGAAGCCGATGCGCTTGCCCTCCGCGGTGTAGCCCTGCGCGATGCGCTGGGGGCCGATGCCCTTCAAGTCCACCAGGGTGTCCGTCAGCTCGAGAGGCCCTTGGAGGTCGCGCTCGAACAGCTCCGGATAGCTGCGCTCCGCGGCGCCCACCATCGTGAAGCCCTGCGTCACCTCGCTCACGTTCGAGTACTGGTAGCTCGTGCCGATGTGGCGCTCGGGGTTGAACTTCTTCCAGAAGTCCAGGAGCTGGGGCGTGGGAGGCTCGCCCCGGTAGAGCGCCGCCGCTGGCTGGCCCGGCACGTTCGCCGTGGGCATCGCGGCCGTCATCGTCCCCAGGTTCGCGGGAGTCACCTGCCGGATGACGCTGCCCTCCTTGCGCACCTCCGAGGGAAGGAAGCGCACGACAGGCTCCTCCAGCGACATGCGGCCCTCGATGACTCGCGCCGCGGCCAGCGTGTTGGTGAAGACCTTCTGGACCGAGCCGATGATGAACAGCGTGTCCTCTCGCACCGGCGTCTGCTTCTCCCGGTCCGCCAGGCCCGAGGCCTGGAGGGCTCGCGCATCCCCCACCGTGAGCGCCGCCGAGACGCCGATCTCCTCCTGTCCCGACAGATAGGTCTGGATGCTCTCGGCCAGGAGCCGCTGAAGCCGCGTGGGGTCCTTCACTTCGCTCGTCATGGGGGTCTCCGATGGATGGGAACGCCCCTGCCTTCAGCAAGCACCGTGCCCCCGCCGCTCCACTCGGCGCCCCACGGCGCGCGCCGCTCCGCGACATGTCGAACGGCCGCGTCCGACACGTCACGCCGACACGACGAAGGCGCGGCCCTGGTGCCCGCACACACTCTGCTATCCTCGCCACCCCACTCCCTCCTCCGCGAGCCGTGCCTCCCTTCATGCGTTGCGTCGACGAGACCGTCTTCATGAAGTTGTTGCTGGGCGAGCTGCCCCCCCAGGAGCGCGCGGGTGTGGATGCACACCTCGACACGTGCACCTCGTGCCGGATGCTCGTGGCCGATGGGCTGCGCGCGCAGAGCCCGGACACCGACCGCAGCCTCTCCGCCACCGGGCCCGCGCCCTCCACGCTCCGGCGCGAGGACGCGGCCCTGGAGAAGGGCACGACGGTGGGCCGCTACCTCGTCCTCGAGGTGCTGGGCGCGGGGGCCATGGGCGTCGTGTATGGCGCGTACGACCCGGAGCTGGACCGCCGCGTCGCCCTCAAGCTGCTGCGCACCGGCGCCCTGGGCTTGGACTCGGACAAGGAGCGCGCGCACCTGCTGCGCGAGGCGCAGGCCATGGCCCGCGTCTCCCACCCCAACGTCGTCGCCGTGTACGACGTGGGCACCTTCGGCGAGCACGTCTTCCTGGCCATGGAGCGCCTGGAGACGCAGACGCTGAACGAGTGGCTGCGGGCGGAGGCTCGACCCTGGCGGAAGGTGCTGGAGCTCTTCCTCGACGCGGGCCGGGGGCTGGAGGCCGCGCACGCCGCGGGCGTGGTCCATGGCGACTTCAAGCCCGCCAACCTCCTGGTGGGCGGCAACGGCGGCGTCCACGTCACCGACTTCGGGCTCGCGCGGCTGGGTGCCCCCACCGAGATGGAGGGCGCGCCGCTCACGCGGGAGGACGCGTCCCGTCCCAAGGTGGTGGAGCGCTCGCTGACGGGCGGCACGCCGGCGTACATGGCTCCCGAGCAGCTGCTGGGCCGGACACGGGCGGACGCCGCGGGGGACCAGTTCTCCTTCTGCGTCGCGCTGCATGAAGCGCTCTATGGCGCACGCCCCTTCGAGGGCGCCACGCTGGCGGAGCTCGCCTCGCTCGTGTCCTCGGGACAGGTGCGACCCGCGCCCGCTGGCAGCCGCGTCCCACCGTGGGTGCGCCGCGTGCTGCTGCGAGGCCTCTCCCGCCGTCCCGAGGACCGCTACCCGAGCATCTCCGCCCTGCTCGACGCGCTCCAGAAGGACCCCGCCACCCGCTGGAAGCGCGGCCTCCAGCTCGCCAGCGCCGTGGCGGTGCTGGCCGCGGCCGTGGGACTGACGCACGCGGTGCACACCAGCGGCGCACGGACCTGCGCCGCCGCCTCCGAGGAGATGATGGCCGTCTGGGGCCCGGAACAACACGCCGCCATCGCGGCCGCGTTCGCCTCCACGGGCCGCCCCTACGCCACCTCCGCCTGGGAGCGCGTGCGACGAGACCTGGACGCCTACACCGCGGCCTGGACGACCACGCGCATCACCGCGTGCGAGGCCACGCGCGTCCGAGGCAACCAGCCGGAAGAGGTGATGGCGTGGCGCATGCGGTGCCTCGACAACCGGCTCGCGGATGTCTCCGCGCTCACCCGCTTGTTGGCCCAGGCGGACCCCCGGACGGTCGACGAGGCGCACCGCGCGGTGAAGGGACTCCCGCCGCTCTCGGGCTGCTCGGAGGCCCTGGCGCCCGGTGGGGCCTCGCTGCCGGAGGGTCCCGAGGAGCGGGAGCAGCATGCCGCGCTCCGCGCCACCCTCGCGCGAGGCCGCGCGCTCCTGGCCACGGGACGCTATGCGGAAGGCGTCACGTTGGTGGAACCCACGGCGAGGGCCTCGAAGCGGGCCGGCAACCGGCACGACAGCGCTGAAATCTCGCTGCTGCTGGGCGAGCTGCGCGAGGGCGCCGGCAACTGGCGGGGCGCGGAGGAGTCCCTCTTCGATGCGCTCAACGCGGCGGAGGCCACGCGACAGGACGCCATCGCGGCCCGGGCATGGACGCTGCTGGTGCGCGTGTCGTGCATCGGCCTGGATGAGTACGACCTGGCCTCGCGCTGGAAGGAGCGCGCCTCGGCGGCCCTCGAGCGGCTGGGGGGCGGCAACGAGCTGGCCCGCGTCCACCTCCTCACCTACAACGGAACCCTGCTGCGAAAGCAACGGCGATACGAAGAAGCCGTGGCCATCCAGACCCAGGCGCTGGAGACCGCCGAGGACACCTTCGGCCCGGACAGCCTGGAGGTCGCGGACGTCCTGCTGGAGCTGGGCACGACCCAGTGGATCCACCCGCGACTGGCGGAGGCCCGCGCCCACCTCGAGCGCGCCGTCACCATCACCGAGCAGGCGCTGGGCGCCGAGCACCCCGAGGTGGCCCGCGTGCGACTGGCCCTGGTCCCGGTGCTCAGGGACCAGAATGACCTGGTGTTGGGGGAGAAGCTGGCCCGCGAGGCGCTGGGGGTCTTCGAGCGCACCTTGGGCCCGGAGCATCCCCGGGTCTACGACGCGCTCAACGACCTCGCCTCCACCCTCCTGACGCAGTCGCGCCTGGACGAGGCCCTCCCCATCTACCAGCGAGCGCTCGCCGTGGTCGCGAAGACGGACGGGCCGGAGAGCATGGGCGCGGCCGTCATCCACGCCAACATGGGCGTGCTCTTCTTCATGCAGGGCAAGTACGACCTCGCGATGGAGCGCTTCAAACACAGCGTCGTCATCCGAGAGAAGACTCAAGGCAACTGGAGCGCGAGCCTGGTGAGTCCGCTGCGTCTCATCAGCCGCATCCTGACGATGAAGGGCCTGCACGAGGAGGCCCTGCCCTATGCGCAGCGGGCCGTGGACGTCCAGGTCGCGCAGCCCACGGATGCGGAGGGACAGTGGATGCTGGCCCTCCGGGACCTGGGCGCCAACCTCCTCAAGCTGAACCGCCCCGTGGACGCCCTCGTGCCCCTGGAGCGCGCCGTCGCCGGATGGGACAAGGCCCAGCCAGGCCCGGGGCAGCTGGCGGAGGTGAAGCTGCTGCTCTCCAAGGCCCTGTCGCAGTCCGGCAAGGACCGCAAGCGGGCCCTGCTCCTCGCCGAGGAGGCGAAGGCCCTGGCGACGGAGGCGGACCCCACGAAGAAGCTGCTCCCCCAGGTCAACGCGTGGCTGGAGGAGCTCCGCAAGGCGCGCTGACGACGCGGCGGCTCAGCGCGCCGCGGGCGACGCCTGTCGCTCGGCCGGGCGTCCGCGCTTGCCCGACTCCCACTCGTCCCAGACGTTGAACGAGCGCATCTGCGCGGGGAGGTCCGTCGCCTTCATGAGCGCCTCCACCTCCGCGCGGCTCTGCCGCGGCAGCCGCTCCTCCTGCGTCGCGAAGCCCCACGCCAGCGCGCCCACCACCGCGGCGTTGGTGCGCAGCGTGCGCGCGTCGCACTGCTCGAACTCGTCCGAGCGCGCGTGGTAGTTGGGCCCGTACGTGGCGGACTCCTGGTTGGCGATGAGGTTCGCCACGCCGCTCAGCATGAAGTCCAGGTTGTCGGTGCCCACCACCGGCACGTCCACCTGCGTGAAGGGCCCCAGGCCCGCGACGGGCGCGAGCACCCGGTCCACCAGCGGCACCAGGGGCGGACGGCCGTTGGTGAAGAAGCCATTGATGCGTCCGCAGCCGATGTCCACGGACAGCGCCATGACGTGCCCATCCAGCTCCGCCACGTGCGAGCGCACGTACCCCGCGGAGCCGTACATGCCCTGCTCCTCGCCGTTCCACAGCGCGAAGCGGAGGGTGCGTGCGGGCTTCATCCCCAGCCGTTGCATCTGCCTGGCCAGGTCGATGAGCATCGCCACGTTGGCGCCGTTGTCCAGCGCGCCGCCGCCCAGGTCCCAGCTGTCCAGGTGCGCGCCCAGGACGACGACTTCGTCCGGCCGCGTGGCGCCGCGAATCTCGCCGATGACATTGCGCGACTCGTAGGGCCCGCCCGTCTTCAAATCCAGCGCGGCGTTGAGCGTCAGGCCGGTGCCCGCGCGCAAGAGCCGCAGCGCCCGCTTCGCGGCGTCGCGCTCCATCACCATCATCGGCCGGGTGTTCTTCGCGCCCGAGGACACGTTGTGCCGGTAGAGGTGATTGCCGGGACGGCTGCCCATGTAGACCAGGCCCGCGGCGCCGGAGGCCACCGCGCGCGCCTCGATTCCCACCGCTTCGCCGTACTCGCGGAAGAGGTCATCCACGTCCCGCAGCTCGTCGGTCTCCACCAGGACGAACGCCCCCTGGGCCTTCGTGCCCACGCGCTTGAAGTCCGCCTCCGTGCCCCGGCCGACTTCGACCAGGGGGGCGGTGAGGCCGCCCTTGGGCGTCGCGGTGGAGAAGGGCATGGCGGCGATGCGAGGCGTGAAGCGCACCCCGCGGCCCTGCACCGTCGCGCTGGCGCTCTGCTCCAGCCAGAGGGCCGGCATCTGGAAGGGCTCGGACGTCGCCGTCACGCCCGCCTTGCGGAAGCGCTCCAGGGCCCACTCCACCGAGCGACGGTTGGACTCCGAGCCCGTGGCGCGTCCGCCCACTTCGTCCACCAGGGAGCGCAGGTCCTCCAGCATGGGCGTGGGCCCCAACATCGCCCCGGTCAACAGCATCACCTCCCGCTCACGAGCGGAAGGCGTGGACTCGGCGGCCTCCGCCCTCGGGGAGAACACCAGGCCTCCACACAGCAACGCGGCGCTCCATTTCATGCCGCCACGTTCCCAATCCCGCACGGAGACTTCAAGCCGCGCGGCGCCATGCGCACACCCAGGAACCGAGGGCGGGAACCTCAGACCGCGAGCGACTGGATGATCGGCAAGTCGCGGACGCGCGTGCCCGTGAGCGCGAAGAGCGCGTTGGCGATGGCCGGAGCCACGGGGGGAACACCCGGCTCACCCACGCCACCCGACGGGGCCTCGCTCTGGATGATGTCCACGTGGATGGCCCGCGGCGCCTCCGCGACACGCACCAGCCGGAAGTCGCGGAAGTTCGACTGCTGCGTCGCGCCGCCCTTCATCGTGATGGAGCCATACAGCGCCAGGCTCATCCCGAAGATGACCGAGCCCTCCATCTGCGAGCGGACCCGGTCCGGATTGACGACCAGCCCCGCGTCCACCACCACCCACGCCTCGTCCACGCGCGCCTTGCCCGCGTCGTCCTTCTTCACGGACACCACCACACCCACGTACGTCAGGAAGCTGCGGTGCGCGGCGAGCCCCAGCGTGCGGCCGTTCTTCTCCCGCTCGCTCCAGCCCGACAGCTCCGTCACCCGCTCGATGACCCGGCGCAGCCGCCCCGCGTCGACGGGATACTCCTCCAACGACCCGCCGTAGTTGGGCAGCGCGGAGATGCCCAGCTCCGCCAGCGAGGCGTGGCGCGCCGGACCAATCACCTCGAGCAGGTTGTCGCGCGGGTCCATCCCTCGCGCATGGGCCAGCTCGTCCATGAACGAGCCCAGCGCGAACGCGTGGAAGATGTTGTTCACCGAGCGCAGCCAGCCGATGCGCACCTTCGCCAGCGCCAGCCCCATCTCCGCGCGCACGTTGGGGATGGCGAGCGGCAGGTCCAACACCCCCTGGTTCAGGTCCCTTGCCCCCGGCCCCGTCACGTCATTCGAGAACGTGGAGCGGATGGCGGGGAAGGACGTGCGGTGCAGCCACGCCGTCGGCTTGCCCGAGGCATCGAGCCCCGCGCTGAGCCGCTGGGCACTGGCCGAGTGGTAGTAGTCGTGGCGCAGGTCATCCTCGCGCGTCCACTGCACGCGCACCGGCACCCCCGCCGCCTTCGCGAGGAAGACCGCCTCCGCGACGAAGTCCGCCTTCGACTTGCGGCCGAAGCCACCGCCCAACAACGTGACGTGCACCGCCACCTTGTCCTCGGGAAGCTCCGCCACCCGCGCCGCCTCGGTGCGCGCCGCCTGCGGATGCTGCGTGGGCGCCCACACCTCGCACCTGCCGCCCTCCACCCGCGCCAGGGCCACGGGCGGCTCCATGGGCGCATGCGACAGGTGCGGCGTGTAGTACTCGGCCTCCACCACCCGCGCGGCCTTGGCCAGCGCCTGGTCCACGTCTCCCACGGAGCGCGCGGGCGTGCCTGGAATCCGCACGGACTCCAGCAGCGCCTGTCGGTACTGCGCCGAGTCGTACGACTCGTTCGGCCCGTTCTCCCACGTGACGTCCAGCGCCGCGCGGCCGCGCATCGCCGCCCACGTGTTCTCCGCCAGCACCGCGACGCCGCCCCAGCCCTGGAACAGGTAGGGGGCCTGCGGCGCGGGCAGCTCCAGCACCTGCTTCACGCCCGGAATCGCGAGCGCCTTCGCCGCGTCGAAGCGCACCACCTTGCCGCCCACCACCGGAGGACGCGCCACCACGGCGATGAGCATCCCCGGCAGCCGCACGTCCGCGCCGAAGACGGCGGTTCCATTCACATACGAAGGCCCGTCGAGCAGCGGCAGCTCCCGCCCCACGCGGCGCAGCTCCGAGCGAGGCCGCAGCTGCACCGACTCGGGCTTGGGCACCGGCAGCTTCACCGCGTCCGCCACCAGCTCCCCGAAGGCCAGCGAGCGCTTCCCGCCTCGGTGGAAGACCGCGTGGTCCCGCGCCTCGCAGTCGGCGGGCTTCACCTTCCAGCGCTTCGCCGCGGCGGCCACCAGCATGGTGCGCGCGGTGGCGCCGGTGCGGCGCAGCGCCTCGTAGACGCCATTGCGGATGCTGCTGGAGCCATCCGTGTTCTGGTCGCCATAGACGGCGTCACCATCCGCCTGGACGACCTTCACCCGCGCCATGTCCGCGCCCAGCTCGTCCGCGATGACGACCGGCATCGAGCTGCGGATGCCCTGCCCCATCTCCGAGCGGTGGCACACGACGGTGACGAGCCCATCCGAGGCGACGTGCACGAAGACGCTGGGCTTGAGCTCCACGGCGGTCGCGCGAGGCGCCGCCTCCGCCTCGCCGAGCGTGACAGAGGGGACGAGCCCCAGGGCCAGCCCTCCCACCGAGAGATTGAGCCCTTCGAGAAAGGAACGCCGGGTCAACACCACGGGCTGCTGGCTCATCGCGTCCTCGTCACTTCGCATCCGGCACGCCCGCGGCCTTCTTCACGGCCGAGCGGATGCGCGTATAGGTGCCACAGCGGCAGAGGTTGCCCGCCATCGAGCGGTCGATGTCCGCGTCCGTCGGCTGCGGCGTCTTCGCCAGCAGCGCCGCGGCGCACATGAGCTGCCCCGCCTGGCAGTAGCCACACTGAGGAACGCCCAGCTCCACCCACGCGCGCTGGAGCGGATGGTTCCCGTCGGTCGACAGGCCCTCGATGGTGGTGACAGCGCGGCCGTCCGCGCGGCGGATGGGCGTCACGCACGCGCGCACCACCTGGCCATCCAGGTGCACGCTGCACGAGCCACACAGCGCCTCGCCACAGCCGTAC
The DNA here is from genome assembly GCF_000331735.1 of Myxococcus stipitatus DSM 14675. GTDB lineage: Bacteria > Myxococcota > Myxococcia > Myxococcales > Myxococcaceae > Myxococcus > Myxococcus stipitatus. The sequence goes on from NC_020126.1 coordinate 6,779,329, forward strand.
TTCGTCCCCGTCAGTCCCAGGACGTCGCGCAGCGCCCACAACAACGGCATCTCCGGGTCGACGTCCAGCTCCCGGTCCTCGCCATTGACGCGCACTCGAATGCTCACGGCCGTGCCTCCTCGCTGGGGCACTCGGCGCCGGTGGCCACCCAGGCCGCGACGAGCTCCCCGAATCGCGCCTGCGTCCCCGGCGCCGGTTCCCTCCCGGAGCCCGGAGCCCAGCCCCACGCCACCAAGGCGTCATGCTTGTTGTGCTCGACCAGTTGCTCCAACGTCTTGCCTCCGTTCCTCGCGGGGTCCTTGAGCTGCTCACACAAGGCCCGAGGGCTCTTGCCCGTCCAGGCCATGGAGCGCGGGGCCAGGTGCCAGTTCGGCGCGCCGGGCACTCGCGCCAGCGCCACGTTGCGGTCCTGGTGACAGCCCTCGCAGGTCATCCCCACGACGCCCTTGTCCTCGGGGCCTCGCGTCACCGGCGGGTTGTGGAGCGTCATCCCCGTCTCCTGGAAGGGGCTGTCGCCGTCGGGGTGACAGTTCGAGCAGCGCGGGTGGAAGTAGACGCGACTGGTCTCGAGGAACAGGGCGCGGGAGCGCTGCGCCGGGTCCTCGATGCGCTGGAACATGTCGAGGGAGCGCAGCTCGTGGGCGTCCACGCGCGGCAGGGACTCCCCTTGCGCCGCCTCGGCTTCGGGCTGGCGTCGACACCCTCCGGCGCTCGCGAGGATAACCACGGCGGCCATGACCGGAAGTGAGGGCTTCATCGTGGCTAGGTTCCGGCAAGTCGTCCGGCGCCTCAAGCTGAATGTGCAGACCGCTTCCGGGATTCGTCCCACCGCGAGGTGGGAGCCATGCGCATCTTTCGCGTGTCAGCGGGTGGACAGAGCGCGCGATTTTCCGCGAGGCCCCGGGCGCGCACGACCGGAAGGCGCCTGGGCCCGGGGCTTTCGGGCGGCGCGCGGGCGAGGTGTCTCCAGCACGCGGGCCTCTTCCGTGTTTCCCTGGAGAGGCTTGCTCGTCATGCGCGGCGGCATCATCAGCAACATCCAGAGAAGGTCATACATGAGCACGGACCTCGGAAGCCTCAGCGCGGGGTGAACGGGCTGCAGCCGGGACAGGCCATCGTCGTCACTGCTCCTTGGGCACTGGCAGCGACTCAATCCACCGCTGGACCCGCGCGACGCCTTCCTTGTCCACGACGTGGGTGCCCAGCGGCGGCATCTGCACGGGAAGCCCGCGAGCATTCATGCGGTGCAGCATCGTGCTGCGCTTCACGTCCCCCGGCGCCACGCGCGGCACGGAGTCGCCGAACAGGCCTGTCGTCCGGAAGAACGAGCGCACGCCCACCGACGTCTTCCACGCATCCGTCTGCTCGACGCCGCCAAGCTCCGCGGCCTCCAGGCGCAGCATCAGCCCGGAGGTCCCGCCCAGCGCCAACGGGTTGGTGTTGTGACAGGACACGCCGCAGTTCATGTGCAGGTAGCCCAGCGCGGCCTGGTCCAGGGGCGTGCCAGGAACCTTCGGCGCCTTCTCGGGGGGATGGGACAGCAGGCCCTCCTCGACCAGCTTCGAGAGCGTCAGCCCCTTCGCGGACTCGTGCGCGAGCGACACCGCCTCGAACCCCAGCACCTCGTCCTCGCGCCCCCCGTGACAGGCGACACAGTCCGTCTGGCTCGGGATTTCATGCCCCGGAGTGCCCGTGTCGGGGACCTTCTTCTCGCCGTCGGTGAGCTCCGTCGCCCGCTTGCCGTCGTCGCTCCAGCGGTACGTGGTGCGCAGCCACGTGCCATCCGGCCGCTTCCACAGCAGCCGCGTCTCGATGGGTCGCCCCTGCCAGCGGAACTCCTTCCAGAACTTCGTCCCGGGCGGGAAGCGCCACTCATCCGGCTTCGACGTCTCTACGCGCGTGCCGGGCGGCAGGAGGACGTAGCGGGACTTCTCCAGTCCGTCACTCCAGAGCTGGAAGCCCGGCTCGTAGGCACGCACCTCGCCCGTCACCGTCTTCGTCTCCCAGCCCTTCCCTCCCTCGCCATACAGCCCCGTGCACGCGAGGTGCTGGAGCCCGCCGCCCTCACAGACGATGCCGCCGTCCACGGCCTTCCAGCCGGTCCCCTCGGACGAGGAGCGGCACTCACAAGCCGAAGCACCCACGACCAGGAGGATGAACAGCGGGACCACACGACCCAAGGACATCGAACCTCCCACGCCTCTCACCCTAACGAAGCGGGAGAGACGGATTGTGCGTCTTGGTGACGCACCCCACCGGCGTCACTGCCGCACCGGATGCTTGGACAACTTGCGCTGGAGACTCCTGCGCTGGATGCGCAGCAGGCGCGCCGCCTGCGAGATGTTGCCGCCGCAGTCCGCGAGCACGCGCTGGATGTGCTCCCACTCCGCGCGAGCCAGCGAAGGGACCTGATGCTCCAGCGACGCGGCCTCGCCCGCGGGCAGCGTGGCCCCCGCGAAGGCCAGGAGGATGTCGTCCACGTCCGCGGGCTTGGAGAGGTAGTGCGTGGCGCCTCGGCGCACGGCCTCCACCGCGGTGGCGATGCTCCCGTAGCCCGTGAGGACCACCATCGTGGTCCGCGCATCCATCGCCTTCAGGTCGCGAACCAGGTCCAGCCCGGAGCCATCCGTCAGTCGCAGGTCGATGACGGCATACCCGGGTCGCAGCTCCGCCGCGCGCTCCAGGGCCTGCTTCGCGCTCTCCGCGCCATGCGCCGTGAAGCCCTTGCGGCCGAAGGCGCGGACCAGCCGCTCGCGAAAGGGCTCGTCGTCGTCGATGACGAGCACCACGGGAGACACCTCAAGCGGCGACATGAGCAGGCCCCTTCCGGCACGGAAGCTCCAGCGTGGCGCGAGTCCCCAAGCCCTCCTCCGAGGCCAGCTCCAGCCGTCCACCGCACAGCTCCGCGAACGTCTGGCCCAGGAACAAGCCCAACCCCATCCCCTGCCCCGCGGGCTTGGTGGTGAAGAACGGCTCCCCTACCCGCTCCAGCACGTCGCGCGGAATGCCCGTGCCCCGGTCCTCCACCACGAAGCGCGTGCGCCCTCCATCCCCCATCACGCGCACCAGGACAGGCGACTGCGTGGCCTCGCTCGCATGCAGCGCGTTGCGCACCAGGTTGACCAGCACCTGCACCAGTCCGCGCGGCGGGAAGTAGAGCGCCACGGACACTGACTCCTCGACTCGCACGCGCGCCAGCTCTCCCGAGGTGAGCTCCTCACGCATCCGCTCGAGCACCGCGCTCGTCGTCGTCTGCTCGGGAGCCTCGCCATACGTCTGGCCCGCGCGCGCGCTCATGCGCTCCAGGATGTCCCGGCACCGCTCCACCTGGTCCCGGATGAGGCGCGCATCCTCGAGCGCCTCCTGCGGCTCCTCCTGGATGAGCACATCCAGCTCGTTCGCCGCGATGGCGATGGTCCCCAGCGGGGTGCCCAGTTCATGCGCCGCGCCCGCCGCCAGCGTGCTCAGCGACGCCAGCTTCTCCGCGCGCGACGCCAGCAACTGCGCGCGCACCAGGGCCTCCTGCCTGTCCCTCAGCGCCGCGGACACGCGCGCCACCATCAGCGAGACGCTCATCACCGTGAGCGAGAAGGCCACCCATGTCCCCACCACGCGCCCCGGGCCCGAGAGCACCGAGCCCGTGCCGTCCCCCAGCTCGCGCAACGGGACGTGGAACTGGAACAGGAGCACCGGCCCCACCACGGCCAGCAGCGCCAGCGACAAGGTCCACCGAGGCCCCAGCACGAGCGCCGCCATGGCCACGTGGACCAGGTACAGCATGGCGAACGGGTTCTCCGGCCCACCCGACAGCGCCAGCAGCCCCGTGAGCAGGAGCGAGTCGAGCGCGAGCACCGCGCCCAGGTGATGGGACTTCACCACCGGGTGGCGGCGGAGCCACAGCGTCAAGAGCAGGTTGGACGCGCCCGTCAGCACCACCAGCGCGAGGAGCGGCACCACGGGGAGGTCCAGCCGCAAGCCCCGCGCGGCCACCCCCACCGTCAGCGCGGTGCCCGCGACGGCGTGCCAGCGCAGCCGCACCAGCCAGCGCAGCGCGATGGCGCTGGACGACAGCAGGTCCACGACATCCTGGGCTGCGTGGTAGTACGCGGAGCGCGGCGACTGCGGCCTCGCCTGCGAGTCGAAGGGCGGGCGGAACACGCCCCTTCATACCTTGGGAGTCCCCAGCCCGCGAGCGCGTCAAGTTGACGCAGGGCCCGTGAGCACTCCGGCCAGGGAGCCGAGCCAACAGCCCCTGACTCCCCAGCCGGCGCTGCCGGTGCGACTAGATGTAGCCCATCAGCTCACCACGGTCCAAGGCCTCGCCCTTCGAGGTGTACGACGAGTACCAGGAGGTGTTCTTGGTGCCGTACTGGTCCTTCTGGAAGTGGGAGTGAGGACCGGTGGAGTTGCCCGTGCCGCCCAGGTTGCCCACCTGGCAGCGGTTGCACGTGCGGTCATACGAGTCACTGGTCTTGATCCAATGCCACTGGCGGAAGGACCAGCCGCTGCCGAGGTTGAGCAGCGCCTCGTTCTGGTTGCCACTGCCACTGCCGTTGCAGACCACGCCCGAGGTGCGGACCGTCACGTTCCAGTACACGGTGGCGGAGACACCCGTCTCCGCGCCCCAGTAGTTGCAGCGCGAGTTCGCGACGTCCACGGCACCGTGGTACGTGCCGCTCGAGTAGTACGTGGTGGCGCTCACCGTGCTGGGGAACGGCGCGACGGCGGTGTAGGCGAGCGCGGCCGAGGGAATGGTCACCAGGGCCGCGAGCGCCGTGAGGCGCGACTTGGAGCTACGCATCGTTGTTCCTTTCGGGCCGGCTGTACGGCCCTCGGAGGGACTGCTGCTCAATGAGCCTGCCGCAATCGCTGCTTCTCCCTCAGGAGCAGGCTCCACTCCTGAAGACCGGTACTCAAGGCGCGAATCCACGCGTCCACCTCTGGGACGAGGCGAGTGTCCACCTGGCGCAGGGCCTGGAGCTCCGGCACCGCGCTGGAGAACCCCAGCCGCGCGATGCTCTGGAGAATCGCCGTGCGAACCCCCACGTCCGTCTCGGAGCGGTACATCGCCCCCAAAGTCTGTCTGGCTTTCGCCATCTCCGACGCGGGCACCCCGCCCAGCGCCGTCGCCGCCCCCGCGCGCACCTCCGCGCTGTCATGGCCCAGCAGCGAGTGGAGCGTCTTGGCGGACTCCGGACTGATGGCCGCCGTGGAGATGTTGCCCAGAATCCTGCCCGTCACCTTCGAGTCCGAGGACGCCGCGGCGGCCGACACCGCCGTGTCCGATGCGGGCCCATGGAACCCCGCATAGACGTAGCGGTTGTCCTCGATGAGGTTCGTCGCGGCCTCGTTCCGGACCTCGGGCGAGGTGTCCTGGACCAGCCGCGAGTACATGTCGCCCGTGTGCTCCTCCGCGCTGGTGCGGCGCAGCGCACGCGTGGCGGCGGCGCGCACGGCCGGGTCCGCGTCGTTGAGCGCCCGCTTGGACACCACCTGCATCGTGGAGGGGCTCTCACCCCGGTCCGTCTTCGCCGCCAGCGCCGCGGCCAGGTGCTCCACCATGAGGGGCTCCGTCTCGCGCTCGAAGGCCGCGCGGAGCTGCTCCTCGGGGAGCGTGACGGCGGACTCCTTCAACAGGTCCCGCAGGTAGCGCCGGTACGCGGGGGACTTCGACTGGAGTCCTCGACGGATGGAGTCCATCAGCCCCTCGACGGAGCACGTCTCCGGCTGGAGCGTGGGGCGCTCGGCGAGAGCCGCGAGCGGAGTCAGCAGGGAGGGCAGCCACAGCAGGCACAGCGCCCGGGCCAGCAAGGAGGTGCGCGTCATGGGAGAGCTCAATCGCGGTGGAGGCAGCCGTAGGGGTCCTGGTCCGAGAGCGCGAGCCACACGCGCTCGAAGTCGACGACACCGCTGGCGTAGATGCGCTCGAAGTCCTGGTAGGTCGGCTGGAAGCGCGGGTCGATGAGCGCCATCTTCGCCATCACCGGCAACGCGTCCCGGCCCGCCGCGCGCGCGGAGAAGCGGAACAGCGCCCAGCGCACGCACACGTCCTGCTCCGGCTCGAAGGCGCGCGAGAAGGTGTCCAGCACCTTGGCCGAGTCCGACGACAACGCCAGGTTGTGCGCCGCGGCGGAGCGCCCGTCGGGGCTGCCCTCCGAGGTGAGGACCTTCGAGTACCCGTCGGTGGCCCGCGCATCCAGCACGGGCGCCGTCTCCATGGGCGTCGACAGCGCCATGTACCGGACGTGCTCGTCGAGCGACTGGGTGCCGATGCTCAGCAGCTTGTCCAGGTATGGCGCCGCGTTGGCGGACCGCTCATGGTCGTTCTTCATCACCCGCGCGATGGTCCTCGCCGCGGCCCAGCCCCCTTCTCCCGAGGCCGGGTCCTTGGCGAAGTCCGCGAGCCGCGTGAGCACCTCGGGCGAGAGCTGCTTCTGCGAATCCAGCGTGGAAAGCAGGCCCGCGCGGCGCTCGGAGTCGAGCTCCGCGTCCAGCCCCATCTCCACGAGCCGCCGCGCCACCTCTGGAAGCTGCACGGCCTCCGAGTCCTTCAGCGCCATCGCGAAGACCTTGAACTCCTTCGGTCCCGCCTCCCGGGTCCACTCCAGCACCTGCCCCGCCCGGCCCGCGTCCTTGCCGATGAGCTCCGTCAGCCGCTCCTTCAGGTACATGCGGACCAGCGGGTCCCTGGACGCCAGGAGCGGCGCGGCCCAGTCCCGGAACGTCTCCAGGCTCACGCCCTCGTTGAAGCGCTCCAGGTCTCGCCAGCACGTCGTGGCGTCGTAGCGGGGGGCCTGTGCCTCGGCCTCCTCCACGGCCTGCGCCGAAGCAGCCCCACCACCCACACGCGGAGTCTTTGATGGCGCCTGCTGGGACTCGGCGCCGGAGGCGTCGCTTCGACCTTCCGCCACCGCTTCGGCTCCCCGCCGGACCCAAAACCCCGCCCCCAGCAACAAAAGCGCCCCCGCCAGGAAAACCCAGACTCTGCGACGAAGAGTGCGCCACAGCCCGCTTGGGAGTGTCGGACGAGATGAGGATTCGGGTTGCATGTCCCGAAGACCCTATCGAGGACAAACAGATTTGTCCTCATAATCTTATAAATCGGAAAACTTCAGTCAGAATGGACCCACCCCTCCCCACACGGCGGGGCCTGCGCCACGCACCGTGAGCGAGGGGCCGCGGGGCCTCAGGCAGGTGCGCGACACCACACTCCTGGTGGAGGTGGCGCACCACCGCGCAAGCCTCTGCCAGCCGCGCCGGGGCGAAGGGGGCTCACGCCCTGAGCGGGTCGGCGGGTGGCCCCGTGGGGACGAGCGCGAGGCGCCATTCCACGCACGGGGCGCGACTCCGGGTCAGGGGCCTCATTTGCAGTGGCCCGCTCGTGCCCGGTGCCGCAGCATGCGCCGCATGCAGACCTCTTCGTCCGTGCCGACGGCACTCACCATCGCGGGTTCCGACAGCGGCGGTGGCGCCGGCATCCAGGCCGACCTGAACACCTTCTCGTATCACCGCGTGCACGGCACCACCGCGCTCACGGCCATCACCGCGCAGAACACCCGAGGCGTCACCCGAGTCGACGTGATGCCCGCGGAGGCCGTGGCCGCGCAGATGGATGCCGTCGCGGAGGACCTTCGCGTCGGCGCGGTGAAGACGGGCATGCTCGTCAACGCGGACATCATCTCCGTCGTCGCATGGCGGCTGAAGTCCTTGAAGCTGGGCGCGCTCGTGGTGGACCCCGTCATGGTGTCGCGTGCGGGAGCGCGCCTCATCGACGACTCGGCTGTCGGTGCCTTGAAGCAGCACCTGCTCCCCCTGGCGGACATCGTCACGCCCAACCGCCACGAGGCGGAGCTGCTCGCGGGGCTGGAGCTGCGCACGCTGGAGGACATGCAGGAGGCCGCGCGGCGCATCCACCAGCTCGGCCCGCGCGCGGTGCTCGTCAAGGGTGGAGGCATGACGGGTGAGCTCCGCGGCCTGGATGTCTGGTTCGACGGAGAGCGGATGGAGACGCTGTTCCTTCGCGCCGTGAAGACGCAGAACACCCACGGCACGGGCTGCACCCTCTCCGCGGCCATCACCGCCGGGCTCGCGCTGGGGCAGGACGCGCGGGAAGCCACCCGGCGCGCCAAGGAGTTCGTCACCGCGGCACTGGAGCACCCGCTGCACCTGGGACAGGGCCACGGCCCGTTCAGCCACTTCTCCCCGCTGAACCGGCCCGCCTGAGTCGCTTCGAGGGGCGAAACAATCCCGCGGAAAATCGCCTGTCGATTTCCGCCCCTCCTCGTTCGATTCGGGGATGGGAGACTGAGCTCCCCCCGAAAGCGTGAGGCCCCACCCATGAAGTACCTGCTGATGATCTACGAGAACGAGAAGCTCTGGGAGTCGCTCTCCCAGGAGGACACCCAGAAGATCCTCGGCGAGTACGCCGTCTTCACGGAGTCGCTCGAGAAGAGCGGCAGCTACATCGCGGGAGAGGCCCTGGAGCCGACGCCCACGGCGACCACCGTGCGCATCCGCGACGGCAAGCGGCTGACGACGGACGGCCCGTTCGCGGAGACACGCGAGCAACTGGGAGGCTTCTATCTGGTGGAGGCAAAGGACCTCGACGAGGCCATCGCCATGGCTTCGCGCATCCCGAACGCGAGAACGGGCTCCATCGAGGTTCGCCCCATCATGGACTACTCCAAGAGCATGGGCTGAGAAGGAGGCTCGGGCCCAGGACAGGACTCCTGGGCCCAGGCCGTGGCGCTCCCCATGCCTCCCTGGCCGTCCATCCTCGAACAGACCTACCGCACGGACCACGGCCGCATCGTGGCCACGCTCATCCGCGTCATGGGCGGAGACTTCGCGTCGGCGGAAGAGCTGGTGCAGGAGGCCTTCGAGGCCGCGCTCCAGCAGTGGCCCCGGGACGGTGTACCCGCCGAGCCCCGGGCCTGGCTCATCCGCGCCGCGCGCAACAAGGCCGTGGACCGGATGCGGCGAGGCGTGCGGCTCGGCGCCCGGGTCGATGAGCTGGAGGTGCTGGCCCGGCTCGAACAAGAGCTCTCCACCACCCCCGATGGCGCCGACTGGCAGGCCCATCCGGACGACTCGCTCCGGCTGCTCTTCACCTGCTGCCACCCCGCGCTGGCGGACGACGTCCAGGTGGCGCTCGCGCTGCGGACCCTGTGTGGCTTGACGACCGACGAGGTCGCCCGCGCCTTCCTCGTCCCTCCCGCGACGATGGCGCAGCGGTTGGTGCGTGCGCAGCGCAAGATTCGCGACGCGGGCATCCCCTATGTCATCCCCGAGCTGGATGCGCTGGCCGAGCGCACCCATGGCGTGCTGCACGCCATCTACCTGCTGTTCTCGGAGGGCTACGCCGCCACGGAGGGAGACGCCCTGCTGCGCGTGGACCTGTGCGCGGAGGCGCTGCGGCTGGCGCGACTGGCGCGCTCGCTCCTCCCGCGCAACGGCGAGGTGGCCTCCCTCCTGTCGATGCTGCTCCTGCACCACTCCCGCCACCGCGCGCGAGTGGCCGAGGATGGTGGGCTGGTGCTCCTGGACCGGCAGGACCGGAGTGTGTGGGACGCGTCGGAGATAGCGGAAGGACTGGCGCAGCTCGACGCCGCGTTCGCCCTGGGCGCATTCGGCCCCTACACGATCCAGGCGGCCATCGCCGCACTGCACGCGCAGGCCAAGCGCCCCGAGGACACCGACTGGGAGCAGATCTCCGCGCTCTATCACCGGCTGTCCGAGCTGGCCCCCAGTCCCGTGGTGGAGCTCAACCGCGCGGCGGCGGTGGCGATGGCCCAGGGCCCCGCGCAGGGCCTCGCGCTGGTCGACGACCTGGAGGCCTCCGGAAGGCTCACCTCCTATCACCTGCTCCCCGCGGCGCGTGCGGAGCTGCTGCGCAGACTGGGACGCAGAGAGGAATCCGCGGCGGCGTATCGCCGGGCCCTCGCGCTGGTGCGCACCGAGCCCGAGCGTCGCTTCCTGGAGGAGCGGCTGCGCGAAGTGATTTGAATTGATCAGCGCGAAGGGGTGCGGCGTCCAAGCGGCACAACACGACGCCGGCTGCTTCCTTCAACCCTTGTTCAGGGAGCGGGCCGGCTCATCCACAGGTCCACACCCATGCGGAAGTTCCGCCTGTCGTCACCCGTCTGTCTTCTGTCTTCCCTCCTGGCCATCAGCGGCTGCGCCGACTCGACGCCCCCCGAGCCCGCGCCCCAGGCCCCCGTCGCGCAACACATTCCCCATCGCTACATCGTCATGCTTCGTCCCACGACGACGGCGAACGCCCCCAAGGGAGTGGCCACACCCGAGAAGGTGATGGGACTCGCGAGCAAATATGACGCGAAGGTCTCTCGCACCTATTCCCATGCACTCCAGGGCTTCGTCGCGGAGCTGGATGACTCCCGCGTGGAGGCCCTGCGCGCGGACCCGAGCGTCGCGCTGGTGGAACAGGACCGGAAGGTCCGGCTCCATCAAGTCGCCGGCGCGGTCCCCTGGAACCTGGACCGCCTGGACCAGAAGGACCTGCCGCTCGATGGCCGCTACCAGCCCGCGCTGACCGGAGCGGGAGTCCACGCCTACGTCCTCGACACGGGCATCCGCTCCACGCACACGGAGTTCCAGGGGCGCCTGGGGAACGGCTTCGACGCCCTGTCGCCTGGAGGAGACGCGGAGGACTGCCATGGCCATGGGACCCACGTGGCGGGCTTGCTGGGAGGCACGACGTGGGGCGTGGCCAAGGCGGTGACGCTGCATCCGGTGCGCGCCATCGACTGCGAAGGGGAAGGCACCGCGTCGGGCATCGTCGCGGCCCTCGACTGGGTCATCGCGAATCACCAGTCCCCCGCCGTCGCCAACCTGAGCCTCGGCTTCGAGGCCTCCGAGGTCATCGACCAGGCGGTCCGCAACGCCGTGGCCGCGGGCATCACCACCGTCGTGGCGGCGGGCAATGACACGCTGGACGCCTGTGGCATCTCCCCCGCCCGCGCCTCGGAAGTCATCACCGTGGGCGCCACGAACAAGGACCACGCCAAGGCCAGCTTCTCCAACTACGGCCCCTGCGTCGACGTGTTCGCCCCCGGCGAGGACATCGAGTCCGCGGGCATCGCGGACGACACGGCATCGGCGCCCTACTCCGGAACGTCCATGGCCACGCCCCATGTCGCGGGCGCCGTGGCGCTCTTCCTGGGAGCCCATCCCTCCGCGACACCCGCGCAGGCCCGGGACGCGCTCATCGCCGCGGCGGTGCCGGGGCGCGTGGCGAACGGGGTGCCGACCACTCCCAACCTGCTGCTCCAGACGGACTTCAGCGCCGTGGCCGGTGACCACCACCAGCCGTGGGCCCACCTCCTCACGCCCTTCCCTCGGAGCACCGTCCGGGACACCGCGAGGGTCCAGGTGCTGGCGCTGGATGACTCCGGCATCCGCCGCGTGGACTTCTGGGTCGACGGCCTGCTGCGCGCAAGCGACGACACCTTCCCGTTCGAGTTCGCGTGGGACACCCTCCAGGAGCTCAACGGCCCCGCCGTGCTGGAGGTCCGCACCTATGACACCAGCCTCAAGGGCCACCGCTCCGCGCCCGTCGCGGTGACGGTGCGCAACCGAGGCATCGCCGACTTCGACCCGGAGCTCCTCGCCCCCCGCTGCACGGCCCTGACGTCCTCGTGCGGCACGGGGCGCCTCGTGGAGGGAATGGGAACCACGGGCCCCGAGCGGAACGCGCCCAACACGCTGGGCACGTCGTGCCCGGATGGCTACGGGACCTACTACGTCAGCACCTCGCTGGAGGGACTGCGCATCACCAGCCTGGACGGAGGGCCGCTCACGGCGGGCCGCGAGGTGAGAATCTCCGCGAAGATCGCCGGCGCCGGGAGCTGGCTGAGCCCCGTGGACCTCTTCCACGCGGCCGATGCGCGCAACCCGAGCTGGACGTATGTCGGCCAGCTCCCCTTCCCGGGGGCCGGAGTGCCAGAGCTCTCCACCACCTTCGTCCTCCCCGAGGGTGGGCTTCAGGCGATTCGAGGCGTCGCGGGCTTCAATCCCATGCAGGCCAGCTGCACGCCGGAAGGCTGGGCGGACCACGACGACCTGGTCTTCCCGGTCGCGAATCCGCCCCGCTGAAGGGCCATTCCGGCGTTTTGTGTCGATTCCGCACCCCTGAAATTCGCCCACCAGAGGCCCACCAAGGCCTCGCCATGCGACGAAGGAGCCCGGGGGAGCATCGCGATGGGAGCACCTCTCGCGACGCACGACGGGGAGCCCGCCACGGCATCCACCGGGGATGTTTCACGAGGGGTGTCTGGCCATGCCTCATTCCAGACGGAATGGGGCCGGAGCGATGCCATGAATTGGCTTTCGCCCGAGTGGGAAGTCTGCATGATCGAGCCGCAAAGGACTTCCATTCATGGCGACGAGCGACAGTGCGGACAAGGCGCTGGTGGAGCGGCTGCAACGCGAGGAGTACTTCGCGAACGAGACCTTCGAGGGCATCGACCTCCAAGGTCTCGAGCTGCGCGACAAGGAGTTCTACCGGTGCACCTTCGAGGGCTGCCAGCTCCAGGAGAGCCGCTGGCAGCGCACCGTCTTCGAGGCGTGTGTGATTCGCGGCAGCAACGTCACGCGAGCCCGGTTCCTCTCCACCGGGCTCCGGGAGGTGCGCTTCGAGGGTTCCAAGCTGATGGGCATCGACTGGAGCGACCTCTCCTCCAACCCCGAGCTGAGCTTCCAGGAGTGTGGCCTGTCCTACTGCTCCTTCGTGGGGCTCAGCCTGAGGAAGACGCCCTTCCTCAAGTGTGTCGCGCGGGAGTCGAACTTCTATGACCTGGACCTGACGGACGCGGACTTCACCGGGTCGGACCTCGGCGGCAGCAACTTCCGGGGCTGCGTGCTGCTGCGCGCGGACTTCTCCGACACGACGGGCGTGTTCCTGGACCCGTCGGTGAACAAGCTCAAGGACACGCGGGTCCCCATCGAGACCGCCGTCGGGCTCGCCCGGAACCTGGGCATGCTCGTCACGGGATTCCACGATGAGGCCCCCAAGCGCGTGACCCGCAAGTCGCGTCCGGCCCCGTGACTCAAGGCAGCGCGGCCGTCAGGCGGAGCGCCTCCTGGAGGATGCGGTCGGTGCCCGCGGCGATGCTCGCGCAGTCGAGCGGCATGGCCACGTCGGTCGGCACGCCGACGCTCTCGTACATCTGACCGTCCGGGGCGAAGTACTGCTCGATGGACAATCCAAACGTCCAGCCATTCGGGAGCTGGCGGGTGGGCGTGTCGGAGTGTGCCCCGAGTGAGCGCTCCCCGACGAGGGTGACCTGCGGCAGCGGGGCCATGGCCATGGTGAAGATCTCCGCCGCGCTCGCGCTGAGGCCGCTCTGCAACACATAGACGGGCTTGGTGAACGGGCGAGGCCCCGCGGGCCCGAAGCGCAGCTCGCGCGCGGGGGTGAAGCCGTCTCGCGTGCGGCCCTTCTTGGAGACGCCGAGCCGCTCCGTGGTGGTGAAGCGGCTCGCGAGGGCCAGGGACACCGCGTCGTGGCCTCCCGTGTTGAAGCGCACGTCGACGATGAGGGCAGCCTTGTCGCCCAGGGCGGCCAGCGCTTCGTCGATGGCCTTCCCCGCCGCCGCCACGTCGGAGGCCGCGTCGGCCGCCTCCGTGAACTTCATCATCTTGAAGACGGCGATGTAGCCCACCCGCGCATTGAGGGACTGGTACGCGAGCTGGCCGCCGCCCGTCCGGGTGACGCCGGGTCCCTTCATGAGGTGCTGGTCGATGTACTGAAGGACCGCGTCGTGGTTCTCGTAGAAGTCATCGGGGAACGGCTTGGGTGAGAAGTGCCGCTCTCCCCCCCCGAGGTTGATGTGGCCGTCCCGGAGCGGCGTGAGCATCTCCGACAGGAGGGCGAAGAGCTCGTCGTCCGAGGTGGTGGCGGAGACGCGGGGCCGGAACTGCTGGTAGCGGGCACGCCAGTCGACGCCGTAGAGGTCGAAGAGCGCGTACTGCTCGTTGAAGGTGTTCCAGAGGATGTCGAAGTTGAGGACCGGGTCCTTCGGTGACGGCGGGGGCCGCGTGCAGAGGTCGGGGATGGGGGCGCGCTTGCCCCGGACGTAGAGCGTCCCGGAGTCCTCGATGACGAGCGCGTCGCCCTCCCGCCGGAAGCGCAGGTCGACATCAGGCAGCCGCCCCTCCTCCAGCGCCCCCGCCGCGAGCGGGAGGCAGCTCACCTCGGTCCGCTCGAAGAGCTCGACCTGGTTGCCGCGGAGCTTCACCACGAGGCCGTACGTCTCGGTGGCCCACTCCCCCTCCACCGTCTTCGGGGGCCCCTCCCCCGGGTCGTCATTCCCACAAGCGGACAGACCCAGCAACAGCGCCAACGGCAGGGCTTTGATACTCCGGTGCATGTGTTCCTCGGAAACAGACGAGATTCTCGTTGGAACACCGCACCGGGAAACGACTGTCACCTTCCGGCGAAGACAAATTCAGACATCTTCGCCACTTCGATTCTTTTACAACTCAGGAACTTCTACACCTGGGAGTCCCGATTCCGGGCACGCGGTTGCGCTCCTGGGACTACCGCGGCGCCAGCTTCGTCACGAACGCGTCGGGGGAGCCCTTGAGGGTGTTCCCATCGAAGTCGCCATACAGGAAGCCGCCCAGGTAGGGACTGCCCGAGGAGTCGACCGAGAGGCCATAGGGCTGCACGTCGATGGGCACTCCGTTCTTGACCGCCGGAGGCTGCTGCACCACCCACATCACATTGCCGCTGAAGTCGAGCCTGGCGACGAAGCTGTGGATCGCGCCACCGCTCATGTCATCCGCCCGAGACACGTCCCCGCTCCCGCTCCCGCTCACGTAGAGCCCCTCGGGGCGCGCGAAGATGCCCGTCACAGCCGAGCCAGAGCCCGAGCTCAGCTCCCAGACCCACAGCCGGACGCCGCTCGGCGAGTATTTCACGACGAAGGCGTTGGACTGGTTCGAACCATCGGGGACACCATCCATCCCTCCTGGGCTCACGCCGGCCAGATAGACATTCCCATCCGAGTCGGTGGTGGTGTCGTAGTTGAAGGCGCCCCCCGTGCTCGTCCCGGCCTGCCGGGTCCACTGCTTCACCCCGCTGCCGTTGAACTTGGTGACGAAGACGTCGGAGGGGCTGTTCACCGTGTTGCCGTCCAGTCCGCCGGTCGTCCAGCCGGAGACATAGACGTTGCCCGCGCTGTCGGTGGCGACGCGACGACTCTCGGTCCGTTCGCCCGACATGCCGACCGTCCGCGTCCACAGTCGATTGCCCGCGGCGTCGTACTTGCTCACGAACGCGTCGTGGAGACCGGCACACACGCTCCCGTCCACGTTGCCAGTCGTGGAGCCTCCGATGAAGACGTTGTCCGAGCCATCCACCGCGACGCCATACGCCTCGACGGTACCGCTCGGCGACCCCAGCAGCCGAGTCCACTGCCGCACGCCGGCGTCATTGTATTTGGTGACGAAGGTCTCCCGCTCTCCCATCTGCGTGGCACCATCCAGCGGGCCCTGGACGACGCCCGCGGCGAGCACGTGGCCCGACGTCGGAGTCGTCGCGACGGCGAACGGCCACACGGCCGACGTGGGCGACCCCATCTGTCGGGACCAGAGGACCCCCCCGTTCGCGTCCCGCGCGGTGAGGAAGCCATCGGTGAAGCCACCCGTGCCGGGGACACCCTCCAGGCCGACATTGGTGAAGCCCGTGAGATAGGTGCGCCCCGATGGAAGCCCCGCCAGGTCATAGGACTGGGTGATGCCGCCGGGCGCCCCCGAGGTCTTCGTCCAGACAGTCACTGGCCCCTCGCAGCTCAGCAGCTCGAGCGCCCCGATGGAGATGACGACATTGCCCGCGCGGGTGTCGTTGTCATCCGTGACGTTCAGCCGGTACTTCACATAGGCGCCAGGCGAGGCGACGTTGAACTCCCGGCGCAGGGGGCTGGCCCAGCCCGTCTGCTGGGTGCGCGTATCCACCACCACCCAGGCCGCGCCGTTCCAGCCCTGCAGGGTCCAGTCCTTCGGAGCGCGGGTGAGGATGGAGCCATTCGAGTACGTGATGGCATAGCGGTGCACGGTCTTCGGCCCCTCCGGGAACTGATAGGCGAGCCAGGCCGGCGTCTGGCCCTCGGCGGAGAGCCAGAAGGAATAGTTGCCATCGAAGGCCTTCCAGGCCGCATAGAGGCTGGACGACGAGAAGACGCTGGAGGCACTGGCGATGCCCGACGGTGTCGTCGCGGACGTCATGACCGGCACGAGAGAGGTGCAGGTCAGCGCCTGCGAGCGTGTCGCATCCGCGTTGGAGTCGGCTGAGTCCGCTCCCCAGCACCCGGACAGCATTCCCAGGGCGAGAGCCCCGGACAGCACCTGCCGCTGCATGGACTTCCACTGCATCATGGTGTCGCTCCCCGTGAGCGTGCGCGAGCCGCGCACGCTGTCTCGGTCAGGGATAGCGACGAGGAGGAAGCAGCGGGCGAGGGATGTGACGAAAGCGGCCCCGCCCGGGACGAACCTGCTCCGGCCAGGGGCCTACTTCGTCCGGCAGGCGGATTTCACGCACGTCCCTTTCACGGGCCTGGGAGGAGGCGTCACGATGAGATAGCGGATGCACGGGCTGCCGTCCGGCAGGTTGACACGCAGCTTGCGGTTGCCCGCGTCGCACGTGACGTTGTCGCACTTCTCGACATCAATCACGTTCCAATCCGGAACGACCTTGGCGGAGCGGCCAGCGGCCTTGGTGCAGGCGGCATTCGCGGCCTGGGTCCACGCGGGGTCGGCCTCCTCGGCCAGGACTCTCGAGGGGGCAAGGAGCATCCAGACTGCGACCACGGCGGCGAAGGACTTCAGCATCGAGTCACCTGGGGACGACAGTGTTGAGGTCAGGGAGTGTCGAGGGGAAGACGGGGGCGTGAAAAGGGGGGAAGCCGCGGGTGACGGACGGGCGAGAATGCTGCGGGACACAGCAGAAGGAGCACGCATGGCAACTGGAACGGTGAAGTGGTTCAACGCGGAGAAGGGCTTTGGCTTCATCGCTGTCGATGGGGGCGGACAGGACGTGTTCGTGCACTTCTCCGCGATCGAGTCCGCGGGGTATCGGTCGCTCGAAGAGAATCAGCGCGTGGAGTTCGACATCGGGCAGGGCAAGAAAGGGCCGCAGGCGGAGCGCGTGCGCGTCGTGGAAAGCTGATTCGCGTGTCGTCGCGGAGGGTCGCGCCTCCCCGCATCGGGGAGGGTCTGGCGTCTCTCGGGGAGAAGTCCTGCGGGCCCCTCACCTGCCCGCAGCCCCCTGGATGACATCAAACCCTCTCTCCGACACAAAGCCCGGTGGGCGTCGGACACGTCACAGACATCCGAGAACAGAAACAAGAACAACCGGAAACTCCCCAAACAACAAAATCCGGCTGGTAGACGACTCCCGTGCGGATTGAGCCGCACATTCGAAGGGAGTCCCTTGTGAATACGATACGGACGATGTCGCTTCTGGCCACCCTGGTGCTCGGAGGGGCCCTGGTGGTTTCTCCCACCCAGGCACGTGCCGAGGACAGCTGCTCGGCGGCCCAGGAGCAGATCCAAGCCTGGCTCGACGCGAACAAGGAGACGCTCCCGACCACGCTGGATGATATCAGTCGCTACCCCATGGAGTACCGCAGGGCCATCCAGGGAGCCCTGTCGCCCCAGCAGCGCGTTGCCCTGTGGCGGGAGCACCTCCGCCGCTACATCGCGAGCCACCCTCAGCTGAACGCCCGGCAGCTCGCCGCCCTGGACCTGGCGATGGCCACGCTCACGCCTGAGCTCTACACACCGGTCGATACGCCCGAACTGCTGCGAGCCCAAGCCGCCATGCGAGACGCCTTCGACCCCAAGGAGGCCCGCCTCATCGTCTCGACCCTCGGTCCTCCGGACGCCTCGAGCGCCGAGGAATCCGCGGCCCCCATCTGCCAATGCAATCGCTCGGATGCCTGGTGTGGCGACTTCTCTTGCAGGGCCTACTCCTGTCGGAGCACCACGTCGGGATGTGGCTGGTTCAACCGCAAGGCGTGTAATGGGCTCTGTGGTTAGCGGCGGCTCACGAGGAGCGTGAGCGCCAGGTCTCGCGGTGGGGCTCTCGCGGACGCACGAGAGCCCTACCGCACTGGCATGCACCTCGAGCCAGTGCACGGGACGAATCGGGGTTGACGCACAGCAGGCCCCTGGGAATACTCGGGGTGACATCCACCCACCTCTATCACCAGGACTCCAGCATGGGACTCGCAGAGCGCCGCCGCATCGCCACCATCAAGGAAACGCATGCTCCTCGGTTCCAGTCGGAGCTGAACGCGGCGATTGGATTCGAGCTGCCGCTCGAGATTGATATCGCGAGCTTCCCCGAGGACAAGACCATCCTCGACTGTTACGACTACTACTATGAGTCCTACGGCCCGGGTCTCATCGTCACGGTGATGAAGGAGATCTGCAAGGACGACATGGGCAAGGAGGCCGTGAAGGCGAAGTTCAACAAGATTGTCTTCCAGAACGTCGCCAAGAGCGCCGAGGACGCTGGGGACAAGAGCGTTGAAATCAAGGACCAGACGCTCATCCTGCGTGAGAGCTTCTACGGCTACTCCGACAAGCTCTATGGCGACGCCGAGCTCCAGGCCGCCCTCGAGCAGATGCTCTAGCCGTCACCCCGGCCGCACGAGGGGACGCATCAAGTCCTCGGCATAGGCGGGCTCCCCCAGGGGTATCCGCGTGTCGTAGCGCCTGGTGCCTCGGTACCAGTCCGGGTGCCCGCCGATGGCCGCCTCGATACCGCGAACGAGGCGGAGCACGGCATCGGCCTCCACGCTTGAGAGCCCCAGCCGGGCACAGTCCATGGGGAGCCGGGCCGCGACGCGCACGTACTCGTCGCACCAGCGCTTCATGCAGTCGTGCGCCTCCGTCATCGCCGCCGCGCGGGTCAGCTTCTGCTCGGCCTGCAGGACGAGGACGAGGTTGTGTACGTCTCCCCGCGCGAGCTCTTTGTCGGCCGAGCAGACGTCGTTCATGGTGTCGATGATGTCCACGGCCAGAACGAGCAGTCGTTGCACGCTGGGGACCTGACGGGCCCTCTCGGTCGTCTCGAAGCCGTTCGCCTTCTCGATCAGGTCCACCATCATGGAGACGAGGCCCGACTCGCGGCGCAGCGCGAGGTAGCTGTCGCGCGACATGGGGGCGGCGCCCTGTCGCCAGCGGGCCTCCTGGGGGAATGCCTCGATGAACCATTGCCAATGGAGCGCCGCGCGCCGCGCCCATTCGTGCGAGGCGCCGCGACGCTCGCGCTCCCACACATCCGAAAGCGCGGCGGCCAGGACGCAGGAGGGAGAGTACTCCTCGCCGGAGCGAAAGACGTCGAGCAGCAGGTCACAGCATTCGTTGACCTGGTCGGGAGGCAGCGCGCGAGCACCGTCGAACTGTTCGTCGATGAGGGTACCGACGACGATGGCGTCGATGCCCAGGTCCAGTTCGGGACCCGAGGCGTGGGGGAGCCAACGCGCGGTGAGGTCCGCGATGTCCCACGAGAGATAGCGCTGCTCGTCGACCTCGTTGGTCACCAGTCCGAGCCGACGTGCCCAGGTGAGGTTGCGGAGGCGAGCGGCGTCTCGGTCCGGGCTGCACGCGGACTCGAAAGGCAGGGCAAAGCTCACGGCTCGCGGCATGGGAACCTCCCAGCTCTCGGAGTCCCGAGGACCTATATCTTGGGACCGAAGGGCGACCCGTTCTCGACGTCGATGCGGGTGCAGAGCCCCTCCGGATTCCAGGCGAAATAGACGTAGCTGTCCCCATTCACTGTCTTGATGGCTTCCAGCAAGAACTGATGGGTCGTGGTGCACTTGGCGGAGACTCCTTCGGCATCCACGAAGTCGCACACCCCCAGGAGATTGACCTGCGTGGCGATGACCGAGCACTTCGCACGCTGGGTCGAGTCGGGAGAGCTCCGGGCCCCCGCCATGGACGCATAGGCATAGCGGAATACAGGATCAATCCTCACCGAGTAGTCCAGCCGCTCACCCGCGACAGCGACTCCGCCTGCACCAAGGCAGCACAGCGCGACCGAGACGCGAATCGAGTTCACGATGGGTTCTCCTCGAGGCCAAAGCCGTCCATGACCAGACAGGAATGACACCCATCGATCCACACGCGGCAGGCGAGGCGCCAGCAGCATCAAGTCCCGCCCCCGCAGCGGTCCTCTGGAGTGTCGACGAGGCGACACCTCCGAGACCTCCCATTCCCTGCCAATAGCAACGCATCTGGCATTGCGCTGCTGGCTCCCGTTGGTTCGCTGCCCCCGTGCAGCCGGGCACGGGGCTCCTTCGTCGGAGGCCACGTCCTACGAGAGGGCCCCGGGGAGATGCTGCTCCCACGGGGCCCCCACGAAGTGCTCATCCCCGAGGCTTGTGTCTCTTGGGGAGCGAGGAGCGCACCGTGACCTCCGGATGCGTCATCGTGGTGTGACCCGGAGCAGCTTGCCGTTGGTGGCGTCGGTGAGCAGGTAGAGGGCACCGTCGGGGCCCTGGACCACCTCGCGGATGCGCGCGTTCAGGTTCTTGAGGAGGTGCTCCTCGCCCACCACGCGGTCGTTGCGCACCATGAGCCGCACCAGCGTCTGGGCCGCCAGGCCGCCGATGAACATGTTGTTCCGCCACTCCGGGAACAGGGTCCCGGTGTAGATGGTCATCCCCGAGGGGGCAATCACCGGGTCCCAGTAGTACACGGGCTGCTCCATGCCCGGAGCCTGGGGACTCTGGTGGATGCGCGCGCCGGAGTACTCCTCCCCGTACCCGATGGTGGGCCAGCCGTAGTCCTTGCCAGCCTGGGTGAGGTTGACCTCGTCACCGCCCTTCGGCCCCATCTCCACCGTCCACAGCCGGT
The DNA here is from genome assembly GCF_000331735.1 of Myxococcus stipitatus DSM 14675. Classification (GTDB taxonomy): domain Bacteria; phylum Myxococcota; class Myxococcia; order Myxococcales; family Myxococcaceae; genus Myxococcus; species Myxococcus stipitatus. Next base: position 6,800,218 of record NC_020126.1, read on the forward strand.
TCTGGCTGTCGAGCGCCGCGGACAGGACATTGCGGTGGCCGATCGACCAGATCTCCGGCTTCGCCTCCGGGTTGCTGAGGTACGGGTTGTCCTGGGGCACGGTGCCATCGGGATTGATGCGGACCACCTTGCCGAAGTGGCTCTTCACGTCCTGGGCCTGGACACGGCCCTCGAGGATGGAGCGCTCCCCCAGCGTGACGAACAGCTTGCCGTCCGGGGTGAACACCATCCGTCCGCCTGAGTGCAGCGTCGACTCGAGCGTGGGCATCATGCGGAAGATGACCTGGACGTTCTCCACGCGAGGCAGCGCACCGTCCACGAGGCGCGCGCGAGCCACGGCCAGTCCGTTGCCGCCCGAACGAGGCTCGGAATAGGTCCAGTAGATGAGCTGGCTCGTGGCGTAGTCAGGGCCCACCTCGACGTCGAGCAACCCGCCCTGCCCTCGTGCGTCCACGGCGGGCAGGCCGCTGACCTTCGGGGACTTCGCGCCCTGCTGTGTGACGATGTAGAGCGAGCCGGTGGCCTTCTCCGTCACCAGCATGCGCTGGTCGGGCAGGAAGGCGATGGCCCAGGGGTTCCTGAAGCCCGAGGCAATCTCGACGACATCAAGGGGGGTCTTCGTCTGGATGGCGGGGACGCGTGTCTGCCCGGGGAAGGCCGGGTCGAACTCGGGCACGTTGGGCGGGCCCTGCGGAACCGGGGGGCCGCTGGGCAGCGGGTCTTCAGGGGTGCCTGCGTCGACACCCGCATCGGTTCCAGGGACACCCGCGTCGGTTCCAGGCACGCCTGCGTCGTCACCAGGGAGGCCCGCGTCGGTTCCAGGGACGCCGGCATCATCTCCTGGGACGCCCGAGTCCTGCTGCGAGGTGCCCGAGTCCGGTGGTGTGGGGTCTGAGTCGTCTCGGCAACCGACCAGGAGGGTGGCAACGATGAGGGGCATTGACAGGATGCGCATGCGACTCACTCCAGAGGGGGGATGGAGAGAGACCATCGCGTCCTTTGCGTCGACTGGGAAGGACGCACTACGGCCGATGGCGCTCGATGAGCTTCACCATGGTCCAACATTTCCATCCGCGCTCTGAACTCCCCCGAGCACGAGGTGCCCTGACGTGAGGGGTTGTGGGAGTCGCAGCGGTTGCACATCCACTCGGGGTGAGGACCCTCAGCGTGCCGCGTTCCTCATGGGCCGATGCGCGCTGGGGCAGCGTGCTGCGAAGAACGCGCTCCAGGACCGGTGCACTCACCCGCGCCATGGCGGACTGAGCACACAGTGAATGGGAGTCTCTGGAGCGACACCGAAGGCACGAAGCAGAAGCTACAGCTTCGGGCCATACATCGACCCTTGCCTGACAATGATCTGGGTACACTCTTCGTTCTCATTCCACAAGAACGCAACCAGGCTGGTGTCGTTGATCGACTTGATCGCCTCCAACAAATACTGATTCGTCGTGCGGCAGCCCCGCTGGACCCCTTGTGCATTCTGAGCATCACACGTGCCAGAGATTCCGCTGGCAGTTGCTACGATCTGGCACGTCAGATACTGGATGGAGTCTGACGAATTTCGAGCGCCTCCCATGGTCGCAGAGGCAGTGCGATAGGTCGTGCTGATGTCGACCTGATGGTCGGTCTTGACTCCGGCAGCAGCCAATCCACTCGACAGAAGAACAGCCAGCGTCACGATGCGCATCGATTGCATATTTCCTCCGGCCTTCGCGATCTGTCATTCGAGCCAATACCCAGACACAGGACAGCACTGACAAGGACGAACCTGCATCTCTGACTCGCGCTCAAGTCTTCCCCATTCCGAGTGCATGTCAAAAAAGCCGATTGCCCATTCGTGCGCTCTTTGGGCTGCGTCCAGAATTCGCACACAACTGAAGGTGAGCTTGCCCGGGTTCTGTGGACAGGTGGGTTAAGAGCCTATTTCGGTAGGAGCGAGTGGAACCAGGTGATGATGCCCAGCACGAAGTGGAGCATCGCGACGTAGGTGTCCTCTCGCTTCTCCCAGCGCACCAGCAGTCGTCGGAAGCGGTTGAGCCAGGAGTGGGTCCTCTCAACGACCCATCGTGGCGAAGGGCGGCGATGCCGTGCACGCTTGGGGTTCGGCTGGGAGCGTCGTCTTGGCGTCCGGAGTGTTAAGCCATATTCCTTGGCCAACTCACGGATGGGCCTGAAGGCGTACCCCAGGTCGACGCACAGCGTCTGACGATGGCGCCGGCTCGGAAGGGGACGTCGGACTGGAATCGATTCAAGCGTGGAGCGAGCCAGCTTGAAGTCGTTCGTGTTGGCGCCAGCGACCACGAGGCCGAGGGGGACGCCGCGCGAGTCCGTCAGCAGGCTTCTCTTGGTGCCGCCCTTCGCTCGGTCCGTAGGGTTGGGGCCGGTTTCTTCCCCCACCCAGCGGCGCCTTGCCCTGGGTGCCATCCAACGCGAGCCATCGCCAATCAATCCGCGCCAAGCCGTCGTAGGCCATCAATCCTTGACGCCAGAACTCGCGGAAGACGCCTGCGGACAACCACTCCCGGAAGCGCCTGTAGGCGGAGGACGGATGGCACAAGCCAGTGGCCTTCAGCGCGCCCCACTGCATCCCCGTGCGCAGCACCAAGAGAATCCCATCCAGGGCCTTTCGGTCCGGCACTCGCGGATTGTGACACCCCAGTGGGTGCTCCGGCCGAGCCGGGAGCAAGGGCTCGATGCGTCGCCACAACTCGTCTGGCACCCGCCATCCGTCGTCCTTCTTCACTACCCCATGGCCGTGTCCTCCTGCCTCTTCAACCCGGCAGGAGGCCGACCTTCTTCCCTACCGAAATAGGCTCTAAGACCCGGAGCTGATTGCCCGTTGGTTCTCTCGACGGCAGGAGTTCAACCGAGAGCTGCGCGAGCGTCTCAAGCATCCCGCCGAGCACTTGGACTCGCCCGGTTTGCTGATGCGTGCCGCGATTCGCCCTCACCAGCCCCCCCCCCTATGACGGGGAGCTGCCGACATGGCGCGCGGCGTCCTGGCCTGCCTGGGGGAGATTCACAAGCGCGTGGCGCACGTCACCGAGGCTGTGTGGCCGAGCGACTTCATTGTACAGGACGCGGCGAAGTGGGCGCTGCGCAAGGGGCAGCCGGGAATCGTGTGGGTTGGGTTTCCGGAGCTGGGCGAGCGCATCGCAAAGGCGGCGGGCGTGCCGTTCTTCGGTGGAGGCCCGGAAGCGTCGGCGACCATCAGCCGAGAGAGCGGGAAGCGGCCCACCATCGTATCGCAGCGGGCGCACGGAACGGGGAAGAGCCTGACGATGTTCTCACGGATGCTGTTCGTGAATCCACCGGCCGACGGCGCTGCATGGGAACAGACCATCGGCCGGTGTCATCGACAGGGGCAGCTCGCCGACGAAGTGGAGGTAGAGCTGTACCAGCACACCGACGAGCTAGTCGGGGCCCGCCAGAAGGCCCTCGACTTCGCCCGATTCATCGAACAGATGGAGGGCACACCGCAGAAGCTTGGCTTCGCCAATCAAAGTGGCCCTTCGCTAGATCTGCGCTTGTTTGCCCCTCGTGGGTGATACTCAGTGCCGCACAATCACGTGGCGCTACTTCTTTGGGCCAACGGTCGATAGGTTGCTCACTCCGATGTACGTACAGGTCCCAGTCGAGTCCCATGTGAAATGAATGTAGCTGGAGTCGGTAAGTGACTTGATCGCCTCCAACAGAAACTGGTTCGTTGTCTGGCAAGTGACCGCTGCAAACTGTGGATGCCGCGCCGTGCAAGAGCCAATAAGTCCGGTCGGATATGCTTGGAGGGTGCAGCTTAGGTGCTGACTGCTGTCCAGCGAGTGTCGCGTTCCAGGGAGTGAGCCCATGGCCGACCTATTGGCATGGTCAATCACCACCTCTGGATCGTATTTCTCACCCGCAACAGCGATACCGCAAAACATCAACACGCCAAGAGCAAAAACAGGACGCACCAGCTCCATATTATCCTCCCGTTGGCACACCACATACGACAACGTCGATCTAATCTCAAAGATCGCCGAACAAGACAATTCCTGCCAAAGCCCAGATCGCAGCTCATGCCAAACGACCATCCCCTACGGCCACACGGGACTGGACGCTATTTCTTCGGACCAACGGAGGACAGAAAGCCAACATTGATGGCCGTGCATTCTCCCGCGTGATTCCAGGAGAAAGACAAGTGACCGGAGTCAGTGATCGATTTGATGGCCTCTATCAAGTACTGATTCTCCGTTCGACAATTGATGTCTGCGTGCCCAGTAGCCTTGGCCGTGCAGACGCCAGTTAGTCCAGTTGGAAGAGCCGTGATCGAACAGCCGAGAAACATGTTGCTGTCGCTTGAGTGCCGGACTCCAGGCAGGGACCCGTAGACGGTCATTCCTACATAGTCAATGTTTAGCTCCGAATCGTATCTTGCCCCTGCCAATGCAACTCCGGAAAACAGCAGCACTCCGAATACACCAACGACACGCATCGCGCGCATGCCGCTCTCTTGGTGTCTCCTGTATTGGACCACTTGAATAGCGCCGGAGCTTGCATATTCGCGCAATTCAACTCAAACGAACTTTTCGCTCACTGTCTGCATTTTCACATAAACACGGCTGCTGACTAGTTCCCGGAGACCTTGGGCCACTCCCAGAATCCGCACCATCTACATGGGGCCACGGCACGTCGTCGCTGGCGCAACCCAAGCAGAGAGCCCCACGTACAGATGAACAACGCACTGACGAAGATTGCCACCGCCCAGCCCTCGACGAGTGGCCGCTACCCGCGATTCGGAAACTACCTGCTCGAAGTCGCGGTCATCCGCGTCAAGGAAGGCTTCAAGGGGGACTCGCAGGCGAAGTGGAGCAGAATCAGCATACCGACGAACTAATCGGGGCCGCCCAGAAGGCTCGCGACTTCGCCCGCGTCATCGAGCAGACTGAAGGCACGCCGCAGAATCTGCGCCTTGTGACCTAAACCTACCGCTCGTGCTGGCAGGTGCAGGCATCCCGGCATTACAGTTTCGGGCCATAGACGGACGAGAAGGTGGCCTCAATTCTAGTGCATGTGTCGTTCTCGTCCCAAGTGAAGTAGATATGGCTCGTGTCTTTGATTGACTTAATTACCTCCAATAAGTGCTGGTTCGTCGTCGTGCATCTGCGCTGAATTCCATTTGCATCGCGAACCGTGCAGTAGCCATGTAGACCGCTGGTTGTTCCCTGAAGGGCACACAGCATGAACTGGGCTCCATCTGGCGAGTTCCGAGCTCCCGCCATAGTCGCATAAGCCGAACGCCCCGCGATGTCGAGCCCCACAGGGGCGTCAGCCTTGAATCCTGCAATAGCCAGCCCACCAGCAAGCAGGCAGCAGGTTGCAATCGCAATTTGCCTTGACCTCATCTCTCCTCCCGTATTGTAGAACTGCGCTCCGGCGTTTTCGTGAGCATTGATTGGATATTGTGCCGGAGCAAAGCCGAAGAAGTAAAGCGTCAGAAAGTGGCTATATGGTTGTCGCCGGACGCATTGGCGACTTTGGCCTTGTTCCTGGGTCACTTTCGGAAATCGCACACTCTATATTGGGCCGCGGCATGTCGTCGCTGGCGCAACCCAAGCCGAGAGCCCCAGCTAGATGAACAACGCACTGACGAAGATTGCCACCGCCCAGCCCTCGACGAGTGGCCGCTACCCGCGCTTCGGAAACTACCTGCTCGAAGTCGCGGTCATCCGCGTCAAGGAAGGCTTCAAGGGAGACAGCGCCATTTCTGAGCTGAAGGTTCGTGAGTCCGCGCCGCTGGCGGGCGGTGAGGCCCCCAGTCGAGCGGGTGAGACCGTCGACTATGTCGAGAACCTCAGCGATCAGAAGAAGGGCGGCGGCGGGCGATTCAAGTCGTTCCTGATGTCGCTCGTCGGAGGCGACGAGTACGAGTTCGCCAACCCCGTCGTGCTGAAGAAGTTCGTCGACGAGCGGCAGGCGGGCACGCACCTCCTGATTCGGTGCGAGGTCTACCCGAAGCAGCTTCCCGCGAAGGTGGGCTTCCCCGGCAAGGTCCTCAACGGCTATCGCTGGTCGCACGTCGAGCTGAACGAGAAGCAGCTCGCGCAGGTTGAGCAGGCCCGCAAGGCCAGCAAGCTCCCCGCGCTCGCTGACGCGCTGGCCTGTGGAGTTGCGTCAGTTTCGTTGAGTCCGTTCAACTGTGGGAGAAGGACGCAACGATGCCGAAACCGAAGCCTCCATACCCTCCGGAGTTCCGGGCCAGGATTGTCGAGCTGGCCAGGGCAGGGAGAACAACCAGGAGCCTGGCCGAGGAGTTCCAGGTCACCGACGCGACGGTGCGCAATTAGGTGCGTCAGGGCGAGGTGGACGAGGGCACACGCCAGGATGGGCTGACGACGGACGAGAAGCAGGAACTGGCGAGACTGCGGCGCGAGGTGAAGGTGCTGCGGGAGGAGCGGACATCCTCTCAAAAGCCGCGGCCTGGTTCGCACAGGAAGGCGTCGGGACGCCCAAGAAGCGTTCCGATTCGTGAGCGAGAACCAGGCCGAGCATGCAGTGGCGACGCTGTGCCGGGTGCTGGGTGTCACCGAGGCGGGCTACTACGCCTGGAAGGGACGCCCTGCCTCGAAGAGGGCCGTGGAGGATGAGCAGCTGACCGAGAGCATCCGTGGCATCCATCAGATGTCGGACAGCACGTATGGCGCGCCCCGAATGCGAGCGGAGCTGGTCGAGGAGCACCAGGTGAAGGTGGGGATGCGGCGAGTGGCTCGCCTGATGCGGGCCGCTGGCCTGGTGGGAGTCAGCCGGCGGGCATGCTGCGTGACGACGAGGAGAGATGAGGTGGCGCGGCCCGCGGCGGACCTGGTGAAGCGAAGATTCGAGGCGAGCAGGCCCGACGAATTGTGGGTGGCAGACATCACCTACATCCCAACGTGTGCGGGATTCCTCTACCTGGCTGTTGTCCTCGACGTGTGGAGTCGCAAGGTCGTGGGGTGGGCCATGGCCACGAATCTGAAGGCGGAGCTCGTCATCGCCGCGCTGGACATGGCGATAGCCCAGCGCCAACCCAGGGACGTCATTCATCATTCGGACCAGGGGTGCCAATACACCTCACTGGGCTTCGGGCAGCGCTGCGCACAAGCTGGCGTGCGTCCCTCCATGGGCAGCGTCGGTGACGCGTACGACAACGCCCTCTGCGAGTCCTTCTTCGCCAGTTTGGAGTGCGAACTACTCGACCGCCGGACCCTCCGGACTCATTCAGAGGGACGGATGGCTGTCTTTCAGTACATCGAGGGCTGGTACAACCTGCGACGGAGACACTCCGCACTCAGCTACCAGTCCCCGGCTAACTATGAGAAGAGGTACCGAACGGCGGCTTGACCCACGAAGCCGCCGGGACTCAATGAGACCGGTGTAACTCCAGACCTCCTGCTGCCGCTCGTCATGCCCGAGTGCAAGGTGGCCGTGTTGCTCCTGCCCTCCAGTCTCCGCGCGCAGATCGTCGAAGTGGACTGGCACTACTACGGCGGACACTGGCGGCTTCCCAACCTCGCAGGCGGCAGGTGGTTCCGGCCTGGCCTGCCAGCGCTCCACGTCATCAGCTACGAGAAGTTCTCCACCCAGGAAGGCACCGACCTCCTGACGCGCATTCGTCCGGACCTCATCGTCTGCGACGAAGCCCACAAGCTGAAGGACCCGAAGAGCGCGCGAACAGGCCGCTTCTTGCGCTACCTGAAGGAACACCCCGAAACGCGCCTCGTGGCCCAGTCGGGCACGCTGGCGACGCGCTCACTCAAGGACTACGCCCACCTCGCGGAGTACGCGCTGCGCAACGGGAGCCCGCTCCCCCTCAAGCCCCACGTTGTCGAGGAGTGGGCTTCGGCGCTGGACCCGGGGCATGTCGTCGCGCCACCTGGAGAGCTGCTCAAGCTCGTAGACCCTGCCCATCCGCTGGAGTCACTCGAAGGGGAGAGCGAGGTCGAGCGCGAGCGCCGTCGGGTGCGTGATGCCTATCGACGGTGGCGCAACGCAACCGCGGGCGTCGTGGCCACTGACGAGAGCGCCGTCAGCATGTCCCTCACCATTCGCACCAGGGACCCGGGCAAGGTGCCCGACGAACTGCTCGCCCACATCCAGGCGGCATTGGGTGGGCAACGGCCGGATGGCGAAGAGTTCGTGGACGAGCTGCAACGGGTGACGTGCGCGCGGCAGCTCGCGAGCGGCTTCTTCCACCGCTGGCGCTATCCGGACGTCGGGGGCGTGCCGCAGGACCCGGAGCTGATCCTTCGGTGGTTCTCGCGGCGACAGGAGTTCAACCGGGAGCTGCGCGAGCGCCTCAAGCGTCCCGCCGAGCACCTGGACTCGCCCGGGTTGCTCGTGGTGCCGCGATTCGCGCTCACCAGTCCCCACCTGCCGACGTGGCACGCGGCGTCCTGGCCCGCCTGGGGGGAGATTCACAAGCGCGTGGCGCACGTCACCGAGGCCGTGTGGCTGAGCGACTTGATTGTGCAGGACGCGGCAAGGTGGGCGCTTCGCAAGGGGCAACCGGGAATCGTGTGGGTCGAGTTCCCAGAGCTGGGCGAGCGCATCACAAAGGGGGCGGGCGTGCCGTTCTTCGGTGGAGGCCCGGAAGCGTCGGCGACCATCATCCGGGAGAGTGGGAAGCGCTCCATCGTCGCTTCGCTTCGGGCTCACGGCACGGGCAAGAACCTGACGATGTTCTCGCGAATGCTGTTCGTGAACCCGCCAGCCGATGGCGCCGCATGGGAACAGTCCATCGGCCGGTGCCACCGACAAGGGCAGCTCGCCGACGAAGTGGAGGTGGAGCTGTACCAGCACACCGACGAGCTAGTCGGGGCCTTCCAGAAGGCCCGCGACTTCGCGCGCTTCATCGAGCAGACGGAAGGCACGCCGCAGAAGCTGTGCGTTGCGAACTATGACTGGGCAGCGGTCTAAGAGCGTGGCGACACGCTAATTCTTCCTTTCACTCGTATCCCTTGTCGGTCGGCTCCTGACCCGGGGGAGGCACGTACGGCGAGGGGCTTCGGCGGGGCGAGCAGCTATGAGGCTTCGGCGGCGGGCCACCAGACACACTGCAGGACTTGTTCAGAGCCTTGAGTTTGCCTTCCGAGTTGACGACCTTGCATTCCAATTTCTGGGATTGGCAGTCGGACTCTTCGGTGCCAGGCTTCTTAACGCAGAGTCTGTACTGCTCGATGCACGCATTATGGCACGCTATGTGGAGGCTGGCAGGGGTGTAGTCAACGGGGCCGGTGGCGTTGGGAGGGGCGAAGATCTTGAAGGGGTAATTCTTCTTTTTGGTCGGATCGGTTTGGCAGGACACAGCGGGGGCGTCCACTCCGCCCACGGGGTTTGAGAATCTTACGCAAAGGCTGGGGGCTCCCTTCGGCGGGATGCACTTGTCGGGCGGATCGGCAGCGAAGGCGGGAACAGCTACGGAAAACGCGAACACGGCGGCCAGATACATCAGAATCTTCTTCATCAATCATCCTCCGTAAACTCTTGTTCGGAAACACATCCCGCGCCATCCGTATCAGAAGAGGAATAGGATTTCAGAAACTCCCGAGAGACATGTTTTCGTTGATTCAATCCTGTGGGGGCGCCGGGAAACTACAGCAACAGCCATGCCAAAGCACCAATACGTGCGTCAAGAGTAACTCAAGAGACAGGAGCATCATAAAACACGCGTTCTTGGCGCGTCAGATGCGGGGGCTGACACGTCAACGGTCCTTGTGACGCGACTCGCCGCTGAGATTCGGGCGCTGCCTGTTCGAAGTCGAGGCCATCGGCCGGTGCCACCGACAGGGGCAGCTCGCCGACGAAGTCGAGGTGGAGCTGTACCAGCACACCGACGAGCTAGTCGGGGCCTCCCAGAAAGCCCGCGACTTCGCCCGGTTCATCGAGCAGACAGAGGGGACGCCGCAGAAACTGCGCCTCGCATTTCGAGGCTAATTAGTGCATCGCCAGTTCTAGCGCTTCAGTGTTTGTTGGCTCTTCTCCACAAAATCCTTTAGATACTCCCGCGTTTTTTGCTGTCTCAGCACTGGGTCTTTCTCAAGCGAGATGGCCCCCATCAAAACCATCCCCGACAGTGGGACCGATGAGATGAAATCCATACCAGGATGGGAGACGACGTGGCGAAAATACGTCAGATGAATGAGCAAGTAGCGAAGAAATGCATCCAGCCTATCCTCCCCGCGCTCCTGAATTGCATATCCAAGCAGAGTGCCTTCAGCGCCAGATCCACCAAAACCATCAAACAGCGACGGCCCCCATCTCTGCTCACTCACGCAAGACGAAGCAGAGCGCCTGATCGCCGCCGCCGAGCCCGAGTGGAGAGCAATGCTTGTGACAGCACTCCACACAGGCATGCGGCGCGGAGAACTCATTGCGCTTCAATGGGACTCCATGTACCTCGTCTCAGGCCGGATCATAGTGAAGCGCAACGTCTGGCGAGGAACCTTTGGCAGCCCAAAGGGGGGACGCCCAAGGGAAGTGCCTCTCAATGACGTTGTCCTCAATGTCCTCAAGGCGCATCGGCATCTTCGTGGACCGTTCGTCTTCAGTGACGCGACGGGGGCTTATCTCAAGAACGACACGTGCAGGAACGCCATACTCCGGACCTTCAAGAGAGCAGGACTCCGGCCTATCGGGTGGCACGTTCTGAGGCACTCTTTCGCTAGCCATCTGGCCATGGGCGGCGTGCCGCTCAAAGCCATCCAGGAGCTGCTGGGTCATGCATCCATTGAGCTGACCATGCGCTACGCCCATCTCAGTCCCGACGTGAAGAAGGACGCGGTGCGCATCCTGGAACAGCACGGAAGGGGCACACTGAGGGCACATGGATAGAGACCAGAGAAAAGGTCTCGTGGTTTCAACCAGTTAGAAATGCACGAGCCGGGAATCGAACCCGGACGACCCTTACGGGCCAGCGGATTTTAAGTCCGCTGCGTCTGCCTGTTCCGCCACTCGTGCCCAGTAAAATCCGGACCTTACCGGTACCCCTGTCCCCCAGGACGACTCCCATCTGTTCTATCCTACACGAAGCCCTCCCCCAAGCGCATTGACGGCGGGAGGCGCCTTCACTCCGCACGGGCGCCTGCGCATCGGGTCCAGAGGCCGCATGTCTGGCCAGACGCCCCCTCGACAGCCAGCCACTCGGGGCTTGATCGACTCAGACATCCCCACGACCCACCCACCTAATCACAACCAGACCAGCACATCGACAGCGCGGGACTCCGACGCTGTGGCATCATCCTGACGCCGTCCTCACCTCAAGAAGCCCATTCCTGGAGGTTCCATGCGTCTACGATTGATTCTGGGATTCGCCCTCGTCGCGGCACAACTGGGTTGCGGCGGAGCGGAAGCCCCCTCTGAGCTGGCCACTCGCGAGGACCCGCTCCTGCGCTGCGCCACCGACCACTACATCGTCTTCTACAGCGATGCGTCCCACACCACGGAGGTGGGCACCGAGTTGTGTGTCTGTGACCGCACGCCGGCTCGCACGGGCACTCGGTCTGCCTACCCGGATGTCGTCTACTCCTACGAGTGTTCCGGGGCTCGGGCCACCACGCCCTGACGCCCGACGTCTTCAAGACAGGCCTTGCGGCACCTGGAGCAAGCGGCCCCTTCGCTCCGCCGTGGACTATTGAACGTCCTCCCCCGCAGGGCCTGTCCGCCTTTCTCGGAGCATCGACCACCTTCGGTACGATGACCCGATGCGCGTGTCACGGCTCAAGCTGCTCGACCCGGACCTCGTCCCCACGCCCCTTCGTGAGCGGCTGCCCCACTCCGTCGAAATCGCCGAGCTGACGCTCAACATGGAGCGCCGCCGCCGCGTGGTCCTCAAGTCCCTCATGTCCATGTGGGGCAAGCTCTCCAACCCCGTCCTCACCTCCCCCGCGGAGCGAGGCGCCATCGTCCGCAACACCCTGGACGCCCTGGGCGGCGTCTTCATCAAGCTCGGCCAGCTCCTCGCGCTGCGCAATGACCTGTTCCCCACCGAGTTCTGCCTCGCCCTCTCGGACCTGCATGACCGCGCCACCGCCTTCCCCCCCGGCGTCGCCCGGCGCTACCTGGAGGAGGCCTTCGGCCGGCCCCTCGAGTCCGTCTTCTCCGAGTTCTCCCCCGTCCCCGTCGCCGCGGCCTCCATCGGCCAGTGCCACATCGCCCGGCTGCGCCAGGGAGGACACCTGGTCGCCGTCAAGCTCCAGCGCCCCGATGCCCCCTCCATGTTCTGGCGCGACCTGGACCTCTTCCAATCACTGCTCGGCCCCTTGAGCCTCCTGCCCTCCTCCGAGCTGTTCAACTGGGAGGACGCCCTGTGGGAGCTCCAGGACATCGTGAAGGAGGAGCTCGACTACCGCTACGAGGCCGCCGCGCTCGCCACCTTCCGCAAGAAGCTGCGCAAACACGAGAACATCTACGTCCCCCAGGTCTTCACCGAGTGGTGCCGCCCCAACGTCATCGTCCTGGAATACATCCCCGGCGTCTTCATGAGCGAGCTGCTCCACGTCAAGGAGACAGACCCGGAGAAGGTCCTGCGCTGGCAGCGCGACAACAACGTCGACCTGGAGGTGGTCGGCCGCACCCTGCTCCAATCCCTCTACCGACAGATGTTCGAGGAGCACCTCTTCCACGGGGACCTCCACCCCGGGAACATCGTCCTGCTCAAAGACAGCCAGGTGTGTCTGATTGACTTCGGCTCCGTCGGCCGCCTCGACATCGACTTCCTCGACTCGTTCCACGGCTACATGAAGGCGCTCGCCGAGCGCGACTTCGAGACCGCCATCCTCAACATGCTCTCCACGTCGGCGAACCTGCCCAACGTGGGCATCGACTCGATTCAAGCCGAGCTCCTCAACGCCTTCCGCACCTGGCACCGCAAGACGCTCGTCCCCGACCTCCCCCATCACGAGAAGTCCGTCCAGGCGCTCGGCGACTACATGCAGCCCGTGCTCCACCGCTACCGCATGAGCATGAACTGGTCCTTCCTCCGGATGAACCGCGCCTTCGGCACCCTGGACATCGCCATCCAGAAGCTCCTGCCCACGCTCGACCACCCGTCCGAGATGAAGCGCTACCAGAAGGGGGCCCGGAAGCGCGCGCGCAAGAAGGCCTGGAACGTCCGGCCCTCCGTGCTCGCCATGATTCACAGCGGCGCCATCCTCCGGCACCGAGAGGAGGCGAGCCTGGCCCTCACCCACGCATCCAGCCTGCGCCGCGTGGAGCAGTTGGGGCGGCTTCGCTTCAAGTCCTCCCTCACCAAGGGGGAGTTCCTCATCCTGTCCACCATGCGGGCGGTCCAGGTGGGCGCGGTGGTGCTCGGACTGGTGCTCCTGGCCTTCTGGCTGGCCTGGCAGGGCCCGCTGCCCCTGGACCTCCTCACGGGGGCCTCCGAGTCGCCCGCGGGCTCGCAGTGGGGCCTCCCGCGCTTCGCCTGGTGGGAGGGGCTGCTGCTCCTCGCCCTCTGCGGCAAGGCCTTCCTGAGTGCCAACCGGGTCGTCACCCGGCTCCACGAAACCGTCACCTGAACGAGGACGCACCATGCGCATCGACTCGGGCGAGATTGTCTTTCTCTTCGGAGGACAGGGCTCCCAGCTCTACCGCATGGGCGAGGAGCTCTACCGCCAGAACCCCGTCTTCCATCACTGGATGGAGCGCGGCGACGCGGTCATCCGGCGAATCACCGGGCGCTCGTTCCTCCACGAGCTCTACGAAGCCCCGCACCGCATCAGCGAGGACTTCGACGACCTGGAGCTCACCCACCCGGCCATCTTCGTCTACGAGTACGCGCTGGCCGCCTCGCTCATCGACGCCGGCATCCGCCCCTCCGCGGTGCTGGGCGCGAGCCTGGGCGAGGTCGCCGCGTGCGCCATCGCGGGCGCCTGCACCTTCGACGACGTCCTCCCGGCCCTCGGGCAACAGGCCCTCGCGCTTCAGCGAGGCTGTCGCGCGGGCGGAATGATGGCCCTCATGGCGGACCCCGCGACGTTCAACGAGTCCCCCGTGCTCCCCCGCCGCTCGGCGCTCGCGGGCATCCTGGGCCCCACGCACTACGTCATCGCCGTCCCCGACATGTGGATGGAGGACGTGGAGGCCCACCTGCGCGCCCGGAAGTTCCTCTACAGCCTGCTCCCCGTGCGCCAGCCCTTCCACTCGCCCTGGGTGGAGCCGCTGCCCGCGGGCGCGTCCGCCGCGCTCCTCCAGGTCCCCTTCTCGCCTCCGCGCATCAAGGTCTTCTCCAGCCGCACCGCGGGCCAGGTCCTCGCCCCCGATGCCTCGCACCTGCTGCGCGCGGCGCTGGACCCGATGCGCTTCCGCGACGCCATCCTCGAAGTGGAGACCCTGGGGCCCTCGCGCTACGTGGACGTCACCCCATCGGGGACCCTCGCGAACCTGGTCACCGCGAACCTCGCGGGCTCCGCGTCCACCGTGCTCGCCGTGGGCTCGCCCTTCGGCCGGGAGGCCACGGGACTGGCGCGGGTGCTCTCCAAGCTCCGCGCCGCCTGAGCATTGCTCAAGCCGTGCGAGCCCTGGCCGTCGGCGTCCGCCGCAGGATGCTCTGGATGAGCGGCGTCAGGACCTTGGCGGGGCCCAGTTCCTCGAACCTCGGCTCCGGCTGGCGCGCGAGCCACTGGATGGTCTCCGTCCACCGCACCGCCTTGCTCATCTGCCCGGCGAGGCAGGCGTGAATCGCCTCCGGTGCGTAGGGCGTGGCGTGGAGGTTGGAGACCACGGGGAAGTCGAGTGAGGAGAACTCGAACTGCGACAGGAAGCGCGCGAACTCCTCCTCCGCGCTCCGCATGTAGCGCGAGTGGAACGCCGCGCTGACCTTCAAGCGCACCACCTGATGCGCGCCCGAGGACAGCAGCGCCGCCTCCACGCGCTCGAAGGCGCTCGCCGCTCCGGAGACCACCGTCTGGTCCGGTGAGTTCAGGCTGGCGATGTCCATCTCCTCCTGCCCCACGTCGCGCAGACACCGCGTCACCTGCTCCTCGGGCAGCCCCACCACCGCGGCCATCACCCCGCCATCCGCTCGCCCCATCAGCTGGCCTCGTCGCTGCACCAGACGCAGGCCGGTGATGAAGTCGAAGGCCCCCGCCGCGAACAGCGCGTTGTACTCCCCCAGGCTGTGCCCCACCGCGAAGTCCGGACGCGCCCCCTCCTTCTCCACGGCGCGCAGATACGACAGCGCGTTCACCACGAAGAGCGCGGGCTGAGTGAACTCCGTCCGGTTCAGCCGCTTCTGGGAGTCCTCCAGACACAGCTCCTCGATGGAGTAGCCGAGGATGGCGTCCGCGAAGGCCACCTCGTGGGGGAAGGCTCGGAACAGCTCCGCGCCCATGCCCACCGCCTGCGAGCCCTGTCCCGGGAACACATAAATCCTGGTCATGACCTCACGCTCCCGGGGCGAGCAACGTCCGGAGGTGCCCGCAGACCTCATCGAGGGTTGGCTTCAGGAACAAGCTCATGTGGTCACATTCGAAGTTCACGACCTTGAACGTGCGCCGCGTCACGTCGCGCCACGCGGTCGTGTAGTCGAGTGCGTCCAGCTTCTTCAGGACGTCGCTCGACACCCCCACGTCCTCTGGCGAGACATCGGGAATCACGAACGCGCTGTCGGGGGCCAGGAACCGCGCGGTCTTGAAGTAGAGGACGTCGGAGGCGTCATAGGGGGCCAGTCGGTAGTCCCGGGTGATGGTCTCGGTAATCCCGACGATGGTGTCCACACCGGCCAGGAACGAATAGATCTCATCGACGCCGAGCGCCGTCTTCACGCGCTGCTTGATGAGTCGCGCCAGGTGCGCGAGCTGTGCCCCCGAGGGAATCTTCCGCAGCTCGTCCACGGAGATGACGTCCCAGACGGGCGTGTCGAGCTCCGCCGAGAAGAACATCATCGCGTTCATCAGCCGCTGGACCTCGCGCATCCCCTCCATCGGCGGGCCGCCCGAGCGCTCGAAGGCCTCGAGCAGCTCCGGTGGATAGGTGTCGAACATGATGAGGTGCTGGACCTCCTCGCCGCGCTGCTTGAGCTGCTGCGCGGCCTCGAAGGCGAGGAGCCCCCCGAAGGAGTAGCCCCCGAGCACGTAGGGCCCGTGAGGTTGGACCCGCCGGATGGCGTCGATGTAGTGGTCCATCATCCCCCGGAGCGTCGTGAATGGCGCGCTCCTGCCGTCCACGCCTCGCGCCTGGAGCGCGTAGAACGGGTACTCGGGTCCGAGGGAGTCGGACAGGCGGTAGTACATCTGCGCGAGACCGGGGGCCCCGTGGAACCAGAACGACGGACGCGCCTGTCCCTTCGCGTTCACCGAGAGCAGCTCGGGACACGGGCCGCTCTGAGTGGATTCTGGAGTTCTCCTCGCCGCTGAGTCTGCCCGCTCGGGAAGAGACACACCCTCCAGCTGAGAGAGATAGGCCCCGAGCTTGCGAATCGTCGGGTGCGCCAGCGGCGCGGACAACGGCACGGTGCCGCCATATCTGCGCTGCACGGCCTTCATGAAGGTGGTCATCATGAAGGAGTCCATGCCGTACTCGACCAGGTGCCGGTCCGGGTCCAGGCCGTCCCGCTTCAGCAGCTCCGTGAGCATCCGCTGGAGGTCGGTGACCACCGAGGGCGACTCCTCGGGCCGCGACGTGACGCGCACACGACTCACCGGTGCGGCCTTCAGCCAGTGGCGCTCCTTCCGGAACGGATAGGTGGGCAGCCCCACCCGCCGAGGCTTCTCTCCCGCGAAGAGCTGCGTGGTGTCGAGCACCGCCCCCGCGACCCAGGCCCGGGCCAGCTTGCCCAGGTTCCCGGAGCGCATGAGCATCCGCACGATGTCGCCGCCCTCCGCGCCGTCGAACAAGCCCGCGAGCGCGCCCTCCTTCCGGCCTCCCTCGCCTCGGAAGACCGAGGGTGGTGTGACACCGTCGAGGACCTGTCTCAGCAACGAGCCCAGCTCCTCCAGGGATGAGCACACCACCGCGAGCCGGGCTTCCATGGCCGTGCGTCCATCGAGCAGCGTGAACGCCACATCCGTCAGGGAGAGCGTCCGAGGCCCTGCTTCGAGGAAGGCCACCAGCTCGCGAATGCGCGCGTCGAGCCGCTCGTCGTCCTGCGCGGAGAGCACGACCAGACGCGGTGGTTCGGCGCGCGGGGCTTCGAGTCGAGGCGGATAGGACTCCAGGACCAGGTGCGCGCAGACGCCTCCGAAGCCGTAGGAGTGAATCGCGGCTCGGCGCACGGGACGCGCTGGCCAGCGCTGCCCTCCCGTGAGGATGAAGAACGGCGAGCCCTCCAGCTGGAGCTGGGGATGGGGCGTCTGGAAGCCCACCACGCCCGGGAGGACGTCATGCTGGAAGGACTTCAGGACCTTGAGCAACGCGGCGATGCCGGAGGCCCCTTCCGTGTGGCCGATGCTGCCCTTGAGGCAGCCGATGCCGCAGGTCCCCACGGGAGCGGAGGGTGACAGGCGCCGGAACGCGGCCTTGAACGCCTCCACTTCGATGGCATCTCCCAGCTCGTTCGCCGCGCCCTGCGCTTCGATGTACTGGAGCGATTCCGGCTCGCTGCCTGCTTGCCGATGGGCTTCGACGATGACCTCGGTCTGTGCGGCGACGTTGGGGGCCGTCAACGAGTGCCCACGCCCTCCGTGGGCCGCCGCGCTGCCTCGCAACACGCCGAGGATGCGGTCTCCGTCGGCCTCTGCCTGGGAGACCCGCTTCAGCAGCACCGCGCCCACGGCCTCGCCTCGCACCGAGCCATCCGCGTCCCGGTCGAAGGGCTTCGGCTGTCCACTCCGGCTGGTGCCCCCCAGGTGCTCGGCGGCCAGGAAGGCACCTCGGCTCAGGAGCACGTTGACGCCGCCCACGAGCGCGACCTCGCACTCGCCATTCCGGAGCGCGCCGCAGGCCCGGTGCAGCGCCACCGAGGCGCTGGAGCAGCCGGTGTTGATGACCTCGCTGGGGCCCTTGAGGTTGAAGAAGTAGGAGAGGCGGTTGGCGATCATCGAGGGGTGGATGCCCGCGGCGGAGTGCGGGTCCACGGCCTCGACCGAGCGGTGCAGCTGCTCCGCGTAGTCGAACTTGTCGACCCCGATGAAGACGCCGGTGCGGCTCTCGCTCACTCGCTTCGGCGTGAGGCCCGCGTCCTCGAACGCGCTCCAGAAGGTCTGAAGCAACAGTCGCTGCTGCGGGTCCATCAGCTCCGCTTCGCGGGGTGAGATGCGGAAGAGGTCCGCGTCGAATCGATCCACGTCACGCAGGTAGCCGCCCCAATACTCGGACGTGTCCTCCTTCTCTTCCGCGTCGTCGTAACGCCCCAGCCTCTCGCGGGAGATCGCCGTCTGACCGAGCGCCAGGTTCTTCCAGAACGACTCCACGTCCTCCGCGCCCGGGAACCGTCCGCTCGAGCCCACCACCGCGATGGGCTCTGGTGTCCGCGCGAGCACGACGCCACTCAGACCCACCACTTCGGTGGGCCCTGCTGTCCGCGCGGACACGGCTTCACTCAGGCCCACCACCTCAGTGGGCCCTGCTTTCGGGGCGGACACGACACTCGTTGCCTCGACAGGCGCAGCCGCCCCCCCAGGCCCCGAAGCCTGCAGTGGTGCGACGGCCTCCTTCGGCTTCTCGGAGGGCGCGGAGCGGACCTGCGTCGAGAGATGGGCCGCGAGCGCACTCAGCGTCGGGTGGGCGTAGAACTGCGCGGTCGCGAGCGAGATGCCGAACCGCGTGGACAACCGGCCTGACAGAGTCCTCAGACTGATGGAGTCGAACCCGAAGTCGCCCAGGTTCCCATCGAACGTCAGCTCCTCGGGTTCCAGCGCCAGAACCGCGGCGGCTTCCTTCCGAAGCGCGTCACGCAGCGCGCTGACATCAACCACCGGAGCTGGAGTTCTCTCGAGAGGGGCCTCGCGACGCGGCCCCGCTCCTCGGGCCATCAGCGCGTCGAGCCGCTCCCTCTGTCCGGAGAGCACGGCCACCTGGCACTCCTCCAGCTGAAGCGCGGCCTCCAAGGCGTCAAGGCCACTGGCATCCTCCAGGTAGCTCAAGCCCAATGTGCGCAGGTACAGCGACTCCGCCTCCGGCGCGAAGTGCATCCCGCCATGCCGCCACAGAGGCCAGTTGAGCGAGAGCGTCTTCCCCGTCCGCTCCCCCCGCGCGCGCCGCGACTCCCGCTGCCGCGCGAACCCGTCCAGGAAGCGATTGCCCATCGCATAGTCGCCGCCACCGAAGTCTCCCAGGATGGAAGAGACAGACGAGAAGACCACGAAGAAGTCGAGCGCACAGCCACGGGTCGCTTCGTCGAGCGCCAGCACCCCTTCGACCTTGGGCCTCAGTCCCGACGAGAACGACGCGCCGTCCTTCTCCAGGAACAAGACCGGGTCGATGACCCCAGCCGCATGCACCACACCATCGAGATATCCGAAGGCTTCCTCCACCTCCTGGACGACCGCGCGCATCGCCGCCACGTCCGCGACGTCCGCCTGGAAGTAGCGTGCCTCCCCTCCCAGCTGGCGGAGGTGACGCAGCTCCGCGTCCAGCACTGCCTCCGAGGACCTGCGCCCCGTGAGGATGAGGGTCGCGCTGTACCGCTTCGCCCAATGGCGAGCGACCAACTGCCCCAGTCCTCCACTCCCGCCAGTGATGAGGTAGACGCCCCCCTTGCGCATCACCGAACCACGCCTCGCGGCGCTCTCCACGGGTCGGAAGAGGCGGACCTGCCGCTCTCCGTTGTCGAGGATGCGCAGCTCATGCGCCTGCGCTTCGGCGGCCTCGACTTCGTCTCGGAGTGCCCGCGCCGCGACGACGGGCTCCACGTCCACGGGAACGCACAGCGTCTCGAGATGCAGCCCCGGCAGCACATTGCGGAGCGAAGCGCCCAGCCCGGCCAGCGACTCGGCCACCGGGTTCGACGCACCCTCCGAGCGCACCGCGAACACCAGCCTGCGCGGCGGTGCCTCTCCCAGGCGAAGCAACCACTGGAGGACCAGCACCATCGCCGGGAGCTCACGGACCTGAAGCGCCGCACCTCGCGACTCCGTCCCCACGACCACGGAGCCTGGAACCAGCCCCGCGTCTTGGAGGGCTCGGGCACACCGCTCCAGGTGCGCGGGGTTGGAGGCATCGAGCCCGCAGCGCAGCCCCTCCTCCATCTGCTCGAGCGTGAAGGTGGCGCTGGGTGAGAGCACCACCGTCCCACCTTGACCTCGCGCTCGCCGGTCCTCGACGAGCGCCTGACTCCAGGCCGGGTCCACGTTGAGGAGGAGCAGAGGTGCTCGTCCCGCGTCGCCCCCGGCCGTCGGCGGAAGGGGCTCCCAGGTGGGCCGGTAGAATCGAACCTCGGGAGATGGCTCCGCCACGGACAACGGCGCCGGGGGAGGCGCCACGACCACCGGAGCCTGCGGCCTCCGGGACATCCAACACCGCCTCCGAGCAAACGTCAGCCCCGGAAGCAGAACCCGCCGAGGCGCGGCTCCTCCTGCCACGGGCCGCCAATCCAGCTCCGCGCCGCTCACCCACGCCGCAGCGAGCTCGGAAGGTGACGCCGACTCCGACCCAGCCAGCGACACACCCGGCCGCGCCTGTGCGACGTGGAGCCCCGAAAGCTCCCGCCCCGCGAGGAATGCAGTCCATCCAGACCGAAGCTCTTCCAACGACGATGCCACCACGGCGACACGGTGAAGCAGCTCACGCCTCCCCACTTGCAGCGTGTGAGCGATGTCACTCAGGTCCAGGTGCTCCGCGCCCAGCGCGCCGAGGAGCTGTTCGACGTGTGCACGCAGTCGCTCCGGCGTCGGCGCCGACACGGGCACCACCCACGGGCTCACAGGTCGCCGCCGGGCCTCGGGCTGACGCGGTGCCGAGGGCGCTTCCTCGACCACCACATGGCAGTTCGCGCCACTGAAGCCGAACGCGCTGACAGCCGCCCGTCGCGGCTCGGGCCCGGGTGACGCCCACTCCTTCAAGGTGGTGTTCACATAGAAGGGCGTGTTCTTGAACGCGATGTGCTTGTTCTCGGTCCGGACGTGGAGCGTCGGCGGAAGCTCGCGCGCTTTCAGCGACAGCAGGACCTTGATGAGTCCTCCGATGCCCGCGGCTGCCGTCGTGTGCCCCACATTGCTCTTCAGCGAGCCGACGGCGCAGAACTGACGGTTGCGTGTGAAGCGACGGAACGCCTCGGAGAGCGCGGCGATCTCGATGGGGTCTCCCAGCTTGGTCCCCGTGCCGTGGCACTCCACGTAGCTGAGCGTCGCCGGATCCACCCCGCTCCGCTCGTAGACGTCGACGGCCAACAGCTTCTGCGCATCGAGGCTGGGCGCGGTGATGCCATTGGTCCTCCCGTCCTGGTTCGTCCCCGAACCTCGGATGACCCCGTGAATCACGTCCCCGTCAGCGAGCGCGCGGGAGAGCGGCTTGAGCAACACCACCCCCACGCCCTCGCCGATCGCAATCCCATCCGCGTCCTCGGAGAAGGCCTTGCACCGCCCCGAGGGCGAGAGCATCCCGACATGCCGCATCACCCCCAGCGGCTCCGGCGTGAGGTAGAGCGTCACGCCACCGGCGAGCATGAGGTCCGCTTCGCCATTGCGCAGGCTCTGACACGCCAGATGCACCGCCACCAGCGAGGACGAGCACGCCGTGTCCACGGTGATGGTGGGTCCTCGGAGGTTCAGGAAGTAGGCGATGCGCGACGCCGTCAGCGACGCGAAGTTGCCGAGCATCGCGTGACTGAGCTGGTCCGCGCTGAGCTCACCATGCACCTTGTCCTGGTACTCGTTTCCGGAGAGGCCCACGATGACACCGCACCGGGAACCCCAGCTGCCCTTGCCCGCGTAGCCCGCCCCCTCCAGCGTCCCCCAGCACTGCTCGAGGAAGAGGCGCTGCTGGGGGTCCATCATCTCGGCTTCGGCGGGAGAGATGCCGAAGAACGTCGGCTCGAAGTCCTCGATGCCATCGAGGAATCCCCCCCAACACCCTTCGGCCATCTTCCGAGCGGCCTCGGGCTCCCAGCCCTCCGCCACGAGCCGCTGGACGGGAAAGCCCGTGACGGAGTCCACGCCCGCCCGGAGGTTCTTCCACAACGACTGGACGTTCTCCGCCCCCGGGAAGCGGCCCGACATTCCAATCACGGCGATGGGCTCGTCACGCGCCACGCCGCGCGCAGGGGGAAGCTCGGGCATCGGGGCCGCGCCGCGAACCTCTTCATGCGCCTGGATGAAGGCGCCGAGCGAGCGAAGGTCGGGGCACTGGAAGAAGTGCTCCATCTTCAGCAGCAGGTTCAGACGACGGTTCACCGCGTCAATGAAGCGCAGGCCGGACAAGGAGCTGATGCCGTAGTCCTTGAAGGAGGCCGTCGGGTCCAGCTCCGACGGTGACATCTCGAAGACCTCGGCCGCGACGGCGATGAGCTGTGCCTCGACGGGCGCTCGCTGCTGGGGCTTCGGCCCCGCCTCCGCTTCGAGCGCCTCGAGCGCGCTCGAGAAGGACCGTGCACCTTCGATTCGCGTCCGGTTGAGCTGGACGAGCGCGGCCCCGTCCTCCCCCTGGGGCGCCTTCTCGAGGGTGAACAAGAGGTAGCGGATGAGCCCCGCGCCCAGGGCCTTGCCGAAGTTCGTCCACCCTCGGTGCTGACCTTCCTCGTGCACGGCCTCGGGGTACTCCGCGCGCACGCGGGCCAGGTTCTCCTCCAGGTGCTCGTCATCGAGGAAGCGGCTGACACCCTCGCTCGTGTCGACGCAGCTCACGACGCGCAGCCGGTGCCGAGCCAGGATCTCCGCGAGCTGGGGAGCCGTGTTGGTGTACTGGCCCAGATGTGGGAGGTTGATCTCCGTCACGGTGTTCGCGACCCCATCCGCGAGCACCACCAGCCCCCCCTCCTCCAGGTGCTCGGCGATGTTGCCGAACACGCCGTGCTTGTCCTCGATGTGGAAGATGACCTCGAAGCCGATGATCAAATCGTAGCGACGCGGGAACGGGTCCTTGGAGCTGTCGTGGCAATCGACACGCAGCCGCTGAGACAGCCCAGCCTTCGCGATGCGCGAGCGCGCGCTCTCCACCTGCTTCCGGGCAATGGTGAAGCCATCCCCCGAGAGCCCCGGATGGCGCAGCGCGAGCTGGATGAGGTCCGTCCCCAATCCGCAGCCGATGTCCATCACCGTCCGGACGCGTGAGAAGTCCACGTGGCGGTACAGCACCGCCTTCATGTCCTTCTGCCGGGCCAGCATGTACCGAGCGTGCTCGGGCCGCCGATGCGGCTCGAAGAACGTCATCAGCCAAGAGAAGCCCGGGAGCTTCTCCGGGAAGTAGGGGAAGATGAGGTAGATCTCCTCCTTCGGGTCGACGTCGCCGGCGAAGCGGTTGTAGTAGTCGGAGACCACCCCCTGTGGCGCCACGGCTTCCGATTCGGTGCGCTCGTCGTTCCAGCAGCGGCGCTGCTCGAAGGAATGGGTGGGGAGCGAGACACGGCGGCAGAGGTCCGCGCCTGGTACTCGCGCCCAGTCAATCACCTTCCCACCCAGCCACTGCTCCGCGGCGACGCCAAGCTCACGCCGCTCGTAGATGGCGGACGCGGCCGCTTCCGACAACCCCCCTTGGGAGCGGCTTCGTTCGACGACCGAGACACGTCCCGTCTCCGCCGCCCTGCCCTCCTGGTTCAGCGCCTCCAGCAACGCGAGGAGTTGCTCCGTGTCGGTGACCACGGCCGCGAACCGATGCGCGAACGGCGCACGTCCGGCCTGGAGCACGTAGGCGATGTCCGCGAGACGCTGAGCGCGTCCTTCCTCCGAGCGCAGGTGGTCACGAAGCACGCTCGCGGTGCGGCGAAGCTGCTCCACGCTCCTCGCGGAGAGCACACACAGCTCCTCGCGGCGCGGAACCGGCGCCCGGGTGGGATGAACCCACTCCTCCAGCACGACGAAGGACTGGGTCCCTCCCGCCGCCGCGGAGCCGGCCAGCGCTCGGCGAGGACCTTCTCCCTTCGCACTCCGTGGGCGAGGCCAGGGCCCGCGCTCCTTCAGCACATGGAAGGGCGCGGCATCGAGGGAGATTCCCTCATGGAGGTTCGCCGCCACCGGCGTGGGGAACAGCTCGCCCTCCCGAAGCTGAAGCAGCACGCGGGTGAGCTGCGCCATCCCCGAAGCCGCCTCCAGGTGGCCAATCAGTGGCTTCACGGAGCCCAGCGCGCACCGAGCCCCTGCCTCCGCGCCGCCGAACACCCCGCTCAGCGAGCGCCACTCCGAGACATCCGTCGTCTCGGCCCCCACGGCCTGAAGCTCCACGTAGCCGATGTCCGACGGAGCCACCCCCGCCTCCGCCAGGGTCTGCTCGATCAAGGCCCGCTGCGCGGGGGGAGACGGGAGCAGGAAGGACGCACCGCGGCCCTTGTGGCTCACCGAGGTCGCGCGAATCACACCCTGGATGGGGTCGCCATCTCGCAGGGCCTCGTCGAGGGGCTTGAGCAACACCATCCCGACGCCCTCGCCCGGGACGAAGCCATCGCCGCCCTGCTCGAACAGGAGCGGTTCATCACGTGTCGAGGCCAGCCTCGCCTGGCACAGCGTCGAGAAACGGGAGACATGGAGGTACAGGTTCACCGCGCCGACGAGCGCACCGTCACAATCTCCCCGCGCGATGGCCTTGCGGGCCGCGTCGAGCGCCACCAGCGCCGATGAGCACCCCGTGTCGAACGGGACACTCGGTCCTCGCAGGTCGAAGAAGTGCGAGATGCGATTGGGCAGGCCGAAGTAGCTCTGGTCGAGCAGCACGTCTCCGCGCTCCGACCAACGCTCCAATCCCAGCAGCGGATAGCTCAAGCCGTTGACGCCAATGAAGACCCCGTGGCGCTTCCCTTCGAGCGCCGTGTGCGCATAGCCCGCGTCCTCGATGGCCTCCCAGGCGGCTTGCAGGAGCAGGCGCTCCTCTGGATGCAGTCCCTTGGCTTCGGCCGGAGTCATCTGGAAGGCGAGCGGATCGAACAGCTCGACCCCGGAGAGGAAGCCACCCGTGCGGCGGTAGATCTTCCCCTGCGCCGCCTGCTCGAGCCGTGCGTCGAACCAGCGGCTCCAGTCGCCTCGCTCGCTGGGAAGCTCTCGGAGGCTCCGACGCCCTTCTCGCTGGTTGTCGCGGAAGGCTCGCACGTCGCGGGCCCCCGGGTATCTGCCGCTCAGGCCGATGATGGCCACCTCGCGCTCGACCCTCGCGGGGACGCTCGCTGGCACATCGACGCGAGGACGTTCGACCACGGCGTCCAGCGCCACCGCGTGGTGCTGAAGGAGGTAGTCCCGCAACGCGGCCAGCGTCTGGTGCTCGAGCAACAAGGTCCTGGGGAGCGCGCCGAGCTTCTCCGACAACAGCTTCATGAGGCGCGTGAGGGCGATGGAGTTGAGCCCGTAGTCCGCCAGGCGCCGCTCCAGCTCAACCTCCTCGCTCGGCATCCCCGCGAGCTCCGCGGTGAGGCGCTTGAGCAGTTCCTCGAGCCAGGCGCCCTGGGCTTGGGGACCGCGAGCACTTGTGTGGGTCGGAGAGGACGTGGTCGGAGGCTCGAACTGTGTGAGGTACTTCGCGAACGCGACCCGGTCCCCCGCGATGGGCAGGCACCAGGTGGAGCCGGACTCCAGTGCCTGGTCCAACAGCGTCAGCCCGTCCCCCGTGGAGAGCGGCTCCAGTCCCGCGCGCTCACGCATGTCCTCGATGACAGGCGCGCTCTGGCGCATCCCGCCCTCTCGCCAGTACGGCCAGGAGATGGAGAGCGAGGCACCCGAGCCCCCCTCTCCCCGCCTCACGCGGGCCGCGCGCTGCTCCGCCAACTCATCGAGGAAGCGGTTCGCGAAGGCGTACTCCGCCACGCCCTCACTGAGCCCCTGACTCGCCAGCGAGGAGAGCAGCACGAAGAGGTCCAGGGGCTCGTCGCGGGTCAGCTCGTCGAGGAGCACCGCCCCCGTCACCTTCGGCGCGAGCACGGCGCGCATCGCGGGCAGGGACTTGTCCAAGAGAATGCCCGTCCGCGCCGCCACACCCGCACCGTGGAAGACCCCGTGCAGCGAGCCGAAGCGACGCCTGGCCTCGGCGAGCAGCGAGGAGACACCCTCTCGTTGGCTCACGTCCGCGGGGACATAGAGCACTTCGGCGCCGAGCTTCCGGAGGGAGTCGAGGGTCGCCTCATCCTCTTGCGTCGGAACCCTGCGCCCCGAGATCACCAGCCGCGCTCGGCAGCACCGGGCCAGGTGCTCGGCCAGGATGCGCCCCAGGCCCCCGAGTCCTCCTGTGATCAGATACACACCGCGCTCGCGCAGCCGAGTGTTCCCCGGACTCGAACGCCGCTGCACGGGCGCTCCCGTGTCGGGCACCCTCACCCAGCGCTGGCCGTCCGCATACCGAACGCGGGCCGGTGGACCTTCCGGCTCCGCCAGGAGCGCCGCCACACAGGCCCTCGAGAACCGCTCCTCCGGCTCACGGAGTTCGATGGTCCGAAGGACGCGCTGCGGATTCTCCAGCCACAGCGCATGCCCCAGCCCCGCGAGCGCCGCGACAGGGGCCCCTCCTCGCTCCGGGTGGACCGAGAGAATCTTCAGAGGCTCTCCAAGGCGCTGCGCATGCAGCGCTTGAATCAGGTGCACGACGGCGTCGAAGCCCTCCTCCAGTGCCGACTCCATCGATGCGGCGCCCTCGGATACCGCCGTGGCGCCCCAGAGGGAGATGACTCGCGCGGGCCGTGTCCCGGCGGCACCCAGTGCTTCGACGAGACGGCGGAAGTCCTCCGCGCTTCGCGGGTCGACTCGATACGTCCGAGCGTCCACTCGCTCGAAGTGCGCCCCCCGCAGGACCAGCACGGGACTTGATGCCCGCGCCGTGAGGCACGCGGCACGGAAGCGCTCATCGCGGTCCAGGAGGAGGACATCGTCCAGCGCGCCTCGCGAGTCCCCTTCCGGCAATGCCCCGGTCGCGCGCCATTCGGAGCGCCACATCGCGAGGGGCACCTCGTGTCGGGGCTCCGTGGCCGAGAGCGACTGGAGCTGACGGAGCCCTTCCTCGGGAGTCACTTCGCCGGACCGCACCGCCTGCAGAATCCGAGTCCGTGTGCTCATCGTCGCACCTCCCCCGCGGTCATCCTCGCCTCCACCTCTTCAATCGAGAGTGCGCCATCCCGGAGCCCGCGCAGCAGCTCGAGGGGCTCTGCCTCGGAAGGCCACAGCCAGTAGCGCCGGGTCTCGAAGCAGTAGCCGGGCAGCGGCAGGATTCGCCCACCGCTCAGCGCGGGCAGCTGGGACCAATCGAGGTCGACCTCCGTGGCCCACAGCCGCGCGAGGTCCTCGAGGGAACGCCCGTCCACCTGGGAGAGCATCTCGCGCCCCAGCGGCACCCGGCCGCGAGACGTGGAGGGCTCCGTCCTTCCCGCGAGCACCTGCTCCAACCGTCGTGACAGCTCCGTCAGGTCCGACGCCATCAGCACCAGCCGGTGCTCCATGGCCTCCCGGCCTCGAGCGAACGTGAAGGCGATATCCCGAGGCGCGGCCCGAGAGCCACGAAGGAAGCCCGCCATCGCCTTCACCATGCCGAGGAGGCTCGCCTCCGTTCGCGCGGAGAACACGAACGGCAGCGGACTCACCGCGGAGGTGGGTGCGCGCTCCTCGCGTGGAGGGACGTACTCCTCGAGGACGAAGTGCGCGTTGACGCCGCCCGCGCCGAACGCACTCAGGCCCGCGCGCCGAGGTCCACGTGGCGACTCGGGCCAGGGCGCGAGCGCACGCTGGACGGTGAACGGCGTCTCCTCCAGCCGGAGATTGGGATTGAGCTGATCGCTGTGCAGCGAGGGCACCAGCTCCCGGTGGCGCAGTTGCAGCAGCAGCTTGGTGAGGCCCGCGATACCCGCCGCCGCTTCCAGGTGGCCGATGTTCGACTTCACCGACCCGATGGCGCAGCTCCCGGCCTTCGCTCCCGCCTGGCGGAAGACCCGGTCCAGGCCCGCGATTTCGATGGGGTCTCCCAGAGACGTCCCCGTGCCGTGGGCCTCGATGTAGCCCAGGTCCGCCGCCGAGACTCCCGCACGCGAGAGGGCCCGAGCGACCACGTCCGCCTGGGCATTCGGATTCGGGACGGTGTAGCCGTTCACGCGCCCGCCGTGATTGATGGCGCTGCCCTTGATGACCGCGTGGATGGGGTCCCCATCCCGGACCGCCTGCTCCAGGGACTTCAGGAGGACGGCGCCGACACCCTCTCCCGGGACATACCCGTCACCGCCCGCTCCGAAGCTGCGGCAGCGGCCATCCGTGGAGAGGAACTGTCCCGCGCTGAGGTTCACGTACTTCTGCGGATGCACCGAGACGTTGACGCCGCCCGCGAGCGCCATCGAGACCTCGCCTCCTCGAATCGCCTCACACGCGAGGTGGAGCGCCACCAGCGAGGACGAGCACATCGTGTCCAGCGCGATGCTGGGGCCCGCGAGGTCGAAGAAGAACGACACCCGATTGGCGATGGCCGCATAGGAGCCGCTGACCGCCGAGCCCTGCTCCGCGTCACGCGCGGACGCACCGTGCAGCTGGTACTCGGAATACATCACGCCGACGTACACCCCCACGTCCCGCGCGAGCCGGGACCGCGTGTAGCCCGCGCTCTCGAACGTGTGCCAGGCGGTCTGGAGGAACAGCCGCTCCTGCGGGTCCATCCACTCCGCTTCTCTCGGCGAGATGTTGAAGAGCAGCGGGTCGAACTCCGCGACGCCGTCGAGGAAGCCGCCCCACTTTCCATAGCTCGTACCCGCCCGGGCGCGGTCGGCATCGAAGCTCCGCTGGAGGCTCCAGCGCGATGAGGGAATCTCCGTGATGGAGTCCCGCCCGGCGCGAAGGTTCGCCCAGAAGACCTCCAGGTTCTCCGCCTGGGGATACCGACCCGCGACACCGATGATGGCGATGTCCCCGGAGCGCTCCTGCTCCCGTACTCGCGGAGCCTCGGGCTCCGGCCGCGCCAGAGCAGGCGAAGCCATGGGAGTCGCCGGGGCCCCCAGCTTCCGCTCCAGCACGGTGCGATACTTCTCCAGGAGATGGCCCGCCAGCTCGCGAAGGCTGGGGTACTCATAGAACAGCGTCTTCGACAGCTCGCCGAGCGCCCCTTCCAACACGCGGGTCAACCGGATGGCCCGGACCGAGTCGAGGCCGTACTGCTCGAAGGGGGTCTCCATCCGCAGCACGCGCTCTCCGAGCTGAAGCTCCGCGCGCAACAATCCACCGAGCCAGTGCTCGACGCGCTCGCGAGGGCCTTCGTTCGAGGACTCCACGGGAGGGGGACTCACGGGCGCGGAGACAGGCAGCGGAGCGCCCCGGGCCCCCGTCCAGGTCCGCACGCGCGCGCCCTCACCTGAAATCACCAGGAGCCGTGCATGCGGCAGCCGCAGCGCATCGACGAGCGCCACGAGCCCCGCCTCGGGGGACAGCGGCGTCATGCCGAGCTGCTCCGCCCACCAGCGCCGCTCCTCCGGAGGCACGCTCATTCCTCCGCCGTCCCACAGGGGCCAGTTGATGGACACGGTCCGGCCGCTCCGCGACTCGGCGAAACCGTCCAGGAAGCCGTTGGCGAACGCGTAGTCACTCTGTCCCGCATTGCCCATCGCCCCAGCCAGGGAGGAGAAGAGGACGAAGACCTCCAGCGACTCCTGGGCGAAAGCCGCGTCCAGGTTCAGCGCACCGTGGACCTTGGGGCGCAGGACCTGCTCGGCATCCGCGAAGGACTTGGTCCGCAGCAGGGAGTCACGAAGCACTCCCGCCGCATGGAAGATGCCGTCCAGCCCTCCGAGCCGCGTCCTCGCCTCGGCGGCCAGACGCTGACACTCCGCGGGCTCGGCCACATCCGCCACCTGGTAGTGCACGTCCGCGCCCACCGCCGTGAGTTGGCGCAGACGCTCCGCCCCTGTTGCATCGAGCGCTGAGCGTCCGCACAGCAGCAGGCGCGCCTTGAACTGTCGGGCCAGGAACGTCGCGACCAGCGCCCCCAGCCCACCCAATCCGCCGGTGATGAGGTAGCGCCCCCGGTTCTTCAGGGGCAGTCCTTCCCACTCAACGGGACGGCTGACCTCTTCGAGCCGGCGGACGTGCCTGACCGCGCCGTCGAGATGGACCTCCGGCTCCTGGCTCCCGACCTCGAGCATCACGAGCTTCGCGAGCTGTACGCCGGTCAGCTCCTTCCCTCCCGTGATGGCGAGCACCGAGCCTCGGAGGGCTGGGTCTTCGAGCGAGACACTCCGGAGGAACGCCCCCAGTCCCGCGCGGAGAGGACGACCACCCTCGTCGTTCGCCTCGCACACACTGAGCAGTCGCGCCGGCTTCTTCCCCCGCTGCCGCACCCATGTGCGGGTGAGCTGGAACAGCGACTCGAAGTCCGAGAGCGAGGGTTGCGACACCGCGCGCAGGG
Source organism: Myxococcus stipitatus DSM 14675 (assembly GCF_000331735.1). Taxonomy (GTDB): domain Bacteria; phylum Myxococcota; class Myxococcia; order Myxococcales; family Myxococcaceae; genus Myxococcus; species Myxococcus stipitatus. The sequence goes on from NC_020126.1 coordinate 6,830,602, forward strand.
GCCAGAGGTGGAGGATGCACTCCGGCTCCAGTCCGTCCGACCGCAGCGTGTCGAAGAGCTGGCCGAAGTCCGCTTCCGAGCGGGGCGAGACCTCGTAGTGGAGACGGTCCACGCGGCGGAAAGCCCCCCCGGGACGGACGAGGACCGCGGGCTCCGGAAGCGCGCTCCGCACGTCGTCGCGCGTGTCCAGGACCAGCGTCACCCGAGGCGCTTCCGACGCGACAGGGGCCGCTTCGGTCGTCACCCAGATGGGGCGGAAGTAGTGCGTGCCATGGGCTCCGGAAGGGGCCATCGGCCGGCTCACCAGCCGAGAGACCCGCGCCAGGACGGTGCCCGCGTCATCGAGGAGGCGCACGTCGTACTCGTGGAGCAGTGCGTTCGCAGTGCCGCGCGTGGAGCGGGCGACATGCGCCCAGCAGCGCGCAGGCAGTGCCCCCAACACCTCCACCTCGCCCATCGCGAAGGGAACGGTGGCGGGTCCGTGTGATGACGCCTCCCGCGAGAGGAACAGTCCCACCACCGCCTGGAAGGCCCCATCGAGCAGCACGGGGTGCAGCGCGAAGCGCGACGGCTCCTGTTCCGGAGGGAGGACGAGCAACGCCAGCGCATCGGCCTCGCCGCCCTGCAGCGTCTGGATGGACTGGAACGCGGGCCCGTAGTCGAGCCCTGCTTCACGGAAGCGGGAGTAGACGTCGGAGCCACGCAACGAGACGCCGCAGCGGGCACGGAGCGCCTCGAGGTCGACCCGCTCGGACCTCCCTTCGCCACGTCGTGCCACACGGCCCTGCACGTGAACGCGTCGAGTCTCCCCTTGCCGGCTGATGACCTCGAACTCCTGGACGCCTTCGTCCGACGTGGGCGTGAAGTGGACGGTCACCTCGACCGCGCCCCCCGTCACATCCACGGGCTCGGTGAGCGCGACGTTGCGCAGGATGACGGAGCCGCTCCCCTCGGAGGCACGCACCGTCTCCAGCAACGTCGCCGCGGGCACGATGGCTCGGCCCGCGACTTCATGTCCTCGTACTCCCACGGAGTCGCGGTCCAGTCGCGTGCTGGGGCGCGGCTCCGGTCCACGCTCCTTTCGAAGTGACGTAGCCGGGACGAACCAGTGGCGCTCGCGTGCGAAGGGATACGTCGGCAGCGCGATGATGCGCGCGGCGTCCCGAGGCAGCTCGGCCAGCGGCAGCTCCGCTCCCCGCACCCACCGTCGAGCGAGCACCTCGAGCGGATGGCCCTCCTGCCCCCCGGACGAGGAGTCCCGCGCGCCACCGGGGCTCTTGCGGCCACGATGGAAGGGGGCTTCATCACGCCCTCCCCCGAGCCACCTTCCGAGCGCGGCAACGAGCTCATCCACCGACGAGACCACCAGCGCCAGCCGCTCATCCATCGGCTCACGACCGACGCAGAGCGTGTAGGAGAGGTCATCGAGCCGGATGGCTTCGCGTGCTCCGCGCAGATGGTCACGCAGCCGCCGCACGACGTCAGTGAGCCGGTCCTCGTCCCTGGCGGAGAGAGGAATCAGCCAGGCCCCCTGGACCTCCGGACGCGGAGTCGAAGCGTCCGGAGAAGCCCAGTCCTCGACCACGAGGTGGGCGTTCGAGCCCCCCGCCCCGAAGGAGCTGATGGCCGCGCGCAACCGAGGCTCCGTCGACACGACCGGCACCCACGCAGCCTCCGCGCGCTGGACGCGGAAGGGGGAGTGCTCGAAGTCGATGTGGGGATTGAGCGAGTCGACGTGAAGCGTGGGCACCAAGGTCCGGTGCCGCATCTGGAGCAGCACCTTCGTCAGCGCGGCGATGCCCGCCGCCGACTCGAGGTGGCCGATGTTCGACTTCACCGAGCCGATGCCGCAGAACCGCGCGTCCTCGGTGAACCGACGGAAGGCGTGCGTCAGGGCGGAGATCTCGATGGGGTCTCCCAGCGACGTCCCCGTCCCGTGCGCCTCGACGAAGCCGATGGTGCGCGGGTCGACTCCCGACCGTCGCAAGGCGGCTTCGATGAGCTCGCCCTGCGCCTTGGGGTTCGGCACGGTGTAGCCATTCGTCTTGCCGCCATGGTTCAGTGCGCTGCCGCGAATCACCCCCAGCACGCGGTCCCCGTCCGCGACCGCGCGGGAGAGCGGCTTGAGGAGCACCGCGCCAACACCTTCGCCGGGCACGTAGCCATCTCCGCCCTCGCCGAAGCTGCGGCAGCGCCCATCGGTGGAGGCGAACTGCCCCTGGCTGAGGGAGAGGTACTTGTTCGGATGCAGCGAGAGGTTGACGCCTCCCGCGAGCGCCGCTTCGCACTCGCCCTGGCGCAGGGCATTGCAGGCCAGGTGGATGGCGGTGAGCGCCGACGAGCACATCGTGTCCACCGCGAGGCTGGGCCCCTGGAGGTTCAGGCTGTACGAGACCCGGTTGGCGATGGAGGCATAGGACGAGTTGAGGGCGATGCGCCCCCCCTCCTCGAGCGCCTCCACGCCCAGGAACTGGTACTCGCCATACATGACGCCGACGAAGACACCCACGCGCCTGCCGAGCCGCGCGCGCGTATAGCCCGCGTCCTCCAGCGTGGCCCAGGCCGTCTCGAGGAACAGGCGCTCCTGAGGGTCGATGAGCCCCGCGTCGCTCGGGGGGATGTTGAAGAACAGCGGGTCGAACTTGTCCGCGTCATCCAGGAAGCCGCCCCACCGAGTATAGGTGGAGCCGAGCCGCGTCCTGTCCGGGTTGAAGAAGCGGCTCACATCCCAGCGCTCACTCGGCACCTGGACGATGCTGTCCCGCCCCGTCCGCAGGTTCTCCCAGAAGTCCTCCAGCGTCGCGGCCTGCGGATAGCGCCCACTCACGCCGATGATGGCGATGGCGTCCTCCACCACCGGCGTCGCGAGGGCACGAGGCGCTGAGTCGGGCACCGTGTTCTCGAGGCGGAGCACCGCCTCGCCGTGGCGCTCCGACAGGTAGCGGGCCAGCTCCCCCATCGTCTGGCACTCGAACAGCAGTGTCATGGACAGCGGGCCGAAGTCCTTCGACAGCTCGCGGGTGAGGCGGGTGACCAGGAGGGAGTCGATGCCGTACTTCTCGAAGGGCTCGGCCGCGTCGAACTGCTCGGGCGCGAGCTTGAGGACACGCGCGAAGACCGTCCGCAGATGCCCTTCCACGCCATCGAGGGAGCCTTCTCGCGGCACGACACGCGAGACGGGCGTCGGAGGCGGCACCCCCACCGTTCGGGCCCCCGTGGCACGCAAGGCCAGCTCGCGCATCCGCGCGAGGACCCGCCCCTCACCATCGAGGAGGCACAGGTCGAACTTCGCCACGGACCCCGCCGCGCTCCCTGGGGCACGCTGGACGTGTGCGAAGCGGGCCGAGGAGAGCGGCGCATGCAGCTCCAGCGCCTCCAGCGAGAACGGCAGGCGCAGCATCGACGGGTCGCCCCCGTCTCCCGAGGACAGGCCCAGAATCGTTTGCAGCGCGCCGTCCAGCCACCAGGGATGCAGCGTGAGTCCGTCGTGCGCGGAGAGCGGAGCCAGCTCCGCCAGGGCCCCATCGGCTCCGGTGTGGAGCCGGGTGATGGAGCGCAGGCGCGGGCCGTAGACCAGGCCCCTCGCGGCGAACAGGGCGTAGACCGCGTCCGCGTCGAGGACACGCACCGTACGGGCCTGGAGCCCCTGGACATCGATGCGCTCGACACCTCGGGAGCCCCGCGACAGGACGATGCGCCCCTGTGAATAGACGTCCTTCGAGCGCCCATCCACGAGCTCGAAGTCCGCGCCATCCCCGCCCGGCGTGAGGCGAAGCTCGACGTCCAGCGGAGTCCCCGTGTGGCGGACCGGCCGGCTCCAGACCATCGACTCGATGCGCGCGGGGGGGCCCAAGGCGCGCTCACACGCCGCCCACGCGAGCTCGAGCGCCATGACGCCCGGAAGCACCCGCTGCCCCTCGACCACATGGTCCGTCAGATAGAACTCGGAGCCCATCAGCCGCCGAGAGAGCGGACCCGGCGCGGCTTGCCGCGGTGCCTCGTCGACCCAGTAGCGCTGACGCGCGAAGGGATAGAGCGGCAACGGGACTCGCTGACGCGGCTTCCCTTCATGCAGCCGGCTCCAGTCGACCTGCTCTCCCTTCACCCAGCGCGCCGCGACCTCATGGGTGATGGACGTCCGCGAGGCTTCGGCCCCGGCGCGATAGACCCCCGCCAGCTCCTGTTCCCCCGCGAGGGCTCCACGCAAGCGCTCGAGAGCCTCCTTCCGTCCGGAGGCCACCAGCGCGAGCCGGCAGGGCAGCTCACGCCGCCCGCTCTGGAGCGTGTAGGCGATGTCACCGAGGCTCCGCGCCTGCTCGAGCGAAGCGAGCTGACGACGCAGCCGCTCCACCAACTCCCGCAGCTGCGCCTCCGTCTGCGCGGACAGCGGGAGCACCACCTCCTCGGCCTCGTCGGAGTCCCGTCGAGGCGGCGGCTGCTCGATGACCATGTGGCAGTTGGTGCCGCTGAAGCCGAAGGCACTGAGCGCCGCGCGCCGCAAGCCCAAGCCCGCGTCGGGCACCCACGGGCGCGGCAGGTGGTTCACGTAGAACGGGCTCTCCTCGAAGTCGATGTGCGGGTTCACCTCCGAGGCATGCAGCGTGGGCGGCAGCATCCCGTGCTCGAGCGACAGGAGGACCTTGATCAACCCCGCCACCCCCGCCGCCGCGGAGGTGTGCCCGAGGTTGCTCTTCACCGACCCGATGGCGCAGAAGCCCCGCCGTGATGTCTGGGCCGCGAAGGCCGACGTCAGCGCCGCGACCTCGATGGGGTCTCCGAGCAGCGTCCCCGTTCCATGCGCCTCCACATAGGTCAGCGTCTCGGGATGGATGCCGAAGCGCTCGTAGACCGACCGCTCCAGGGCGCTCTGCGACTCCGCGCTCGGGGCGGTGATGCCGTTCGTCTTCCCGTCCTGGTTGATGCCGGAGCCCTTGATGACACCGTAGATGTGGTCGCCGTCCGCCAGGGCGCGCTCCAGCGTCTTGAGCACCACGACGCCCACGCCTTCGCCCACCGCGATGCCGTCCGCCCCCGCGGAGAAGGTGCGGCAGCGGCCTCCCGGCGAGAGGATTCCCGCCTGGCTCATGACGACGAACGCATTCGGGTTGAGGTACAGCGACACGCCGCCCGCGAGCATCATCTCCGTCTCGCCCCGCAGCAGGCTCTGGCAGGCCAGGTGGACCGCGACGAGGGAAGACGAGCACGCCGTGTTCACCGCCAGCGTCGGCCCCTTGAGGTTCAGGTGGTACGCGATGCGGGCCGCGAGGATGGAGTGGTCGTTGCCGAGCATCGCCTGGGCCATCTGCTCGGCAACGGCCGGGGAGCCCACGCGATACGAGTAGTCCGCGGAGGTGACCCCGGCGAAGACGCCACAGCGCAGGCCGGAGAGTCGTGCCCCCGCATGACCCGCGTCCTCGAGCGCATGCCAGCACGCCTCCAGGAAGAGCCGCTGCTGAGGGTCCATGACCTCGGCTTCGACGGGGGCGATGTTGAAGAAGAGCGGGTCGAAGCGGTCCACCTCATCGAGGAACCCGGCCCACTTGCTCACACTCCGTCCCGTGCCCCCGCTCGCATCGTAGAAGCCGTCCAAGGACCAGCGCTCCGACGGGACCTCCCGCACGGAGTCCACGCCCTTGATGAGGTTCTCCCAGAGAGCCTTCGCGTCCTTCGCCCCCGGGAAGCGCGCCGAGAGCCCCACCACCGCGATGTCATCCGCCTGGACACGAACGTCCGCGCGGGGAGGCGGCGCTGGCTTCGTGCGCACCTCGACGGGCACCCGCTCCGGACGACCGGGCTCCGCCGCTCCGACATGCCGGGCGAGGTCGCGAATCGACGAGTGGTCATAGATGGAGTGGGCCTTGAGCTTCAGCCCGAACGTCCGGTTGACCTCCTCGACGAGGAGCACCTGCTGCAAGGAACTCATCCCCAGCTCGGTGAAGCGGGCGTCGCCGTCGAGCTCGTCCTCCCGGTACTCCAGGATGCGCGCCACCAGCGTGCGAAGCCGCTGCTCGGTGGACACCCCCGGCTCGGCGGCCACGCGCGGACGCTCCGGTGGAAGCACGGGCCGGGCAGGCTCGCCCGGATACGGGGTTGCATGAGCAAACGCCGCCGCGTTGCGCTCCAGGAGCGAGTCCGCCGAGGCCCCCGCAGGGCGAACCTCCATCAGGAGGTAGCGGAAGAGCCCCATCCGCAGACCCATGCCGAAGCGGTGCCAGCCTCGGTGCTCGGGCTCTGTCTGGAGGAGTGAGGGGTGAGCGGCGCTGAGGCTCGCGAGGTTCTGCTCGAAGTCCGGGTCGTCCAGGAAGCGGCCGACGGGCGCACTCGCGTCAATCACCTCGACGACTTCCAGTCCGTGCCTCGCCAGCACCTCGGCGAACTGCTGCTGCGTGGAGGTGTGCTGCCCGAGATGCGCGGCATCAATCTCGGTCACCGTGGTGGTCACCACGTCCACCAGGAGCAGCCTGCCGTCGGGCTCGAGGTGACGCGCGACGAGGCCGAAGAGGCTCTCCTTGTCCGCGATGTGGAACGTCACCTCGAAGCCGATGATGGCGTCATAGGTGTCCGCGTAGTCCCCATGGGCGCTGTCGCGGCACGACACCTCCAGCCTGTGCGAGAGGCCGGCGACCGCGAACCTCCGCTGACAGACCTCCGCCTGACGCGGCGAGAGCGTGTGCCCGTGGCCTTGAATCATGGGGTGGCGCCGCGCCAGACCGAGCAGGTCCGTTCCCAGACCGCACCCGAGGTCCAGCACCCGGAGCGCGCCCTGGGAGAGGGGCAGGCGCGAGAGCAAGAGGTCCTTCATCTCCCGCTGTGAAGCGACCACCGCCTCGTACGTGGCCCGGTGCTTCGCGGGCTCGACGAAGGTCTTCAGCCACGAGAAGCCCGCGGGACGCTCGCGAAGCGGAGCGAAGACGAGGTGCGCCTCCCCCTCATCCACGTCGGAGTCCCCGGCGAAGTGGTCGTAGTACCGGCTCACCACCGTGCCTTCCTCTTCGTCGAGCAACCCGCAGCGACGCTTCTCGAAGGGATAGGTCGGAAGGAGAATCTTGCGAGGCAGCGGCCCGTCCACCCACTCGCTCCAGGCAATCGGGACGTTGTGCGTCCACCACTGCCCCAGGCGCGTCAGGTCCCTTCGCGCCAGCGCCCCGGTCCACTCGGAGGACTCGACCGTCAACGGCTCGTGAAGCCGGGTGACCACGCCGGTCAGGACCCGCGAGCCAGGCTCACGCCGCTCCAGGAAGTCGTCGAGCCCCCGCACGAGCTCCTCGCGACTCCCGGCGACCACCGCGAGCCGGTGCTGGAGGGCCTCGCGCCCGGTCTGCAACGTGAACGCGATGCTCGACAGCGGCGCCTCGGTCGTCGCGGTGAACGCGCGCAGCCGGAGCGCCGCTTCACGAAGCTGCGCCTCGGTCCGAGCCGAGAGCGGGACCAGCGTCTCGCGCTCCGGCACCGGCACACGCGTCCCCGCCTCCGGGTCCACGTACTCCTCGAGGACGACACAGGCCTGCATGCCCCCCGCCCCCTGGGACGAGAGGAGCGCTGCGCGAGGCACCTCCCCCACGCGTGGCCACGGCGCCCGCTCGCGCTGGAGCTGGAACGGGGCTCCCTCCAACGAGATGTCGCGATTGAGCGCCGACGCGAAGTGGCTCGGCGCCAGCTCCTCGTGCCGCAACTGGAGCAGCACCTTCGCCAACTGGGCCATGCCCGACGCGGACTCCAGGTGTCCGATGTTGGGCTTGAGCGACCCGAGTGCGCACGGGCGCTCACCGCTCCGCGCCCCGAACACCTGCTTCAGCGCCGACCACTCGACGGCATCTCCGACCGAGGAGCCCATGGCCTGCAGCTCGACGTAGCCGATGCGGTCCACCGAGAGCCCCGACCGCTGGAGGGTCTCGCGCTGCAAGGCCGCCTGCGCCGAAGCAGAGGGGGTGAGGAAGTGGGTCGTCCGGCCGCTGTGTGCGACCCCCGTGGCCTTGATGACGCCCTGAATCGGATGGCCACCCGCGACGGCGCGCCGCAGGGGCATGAGCAGCACCGCGCCAATGCCCTCCCCCGGCACGAAGCCGTCGCCCTCGCGCGCGAAGATGCCGTGAGGCCGCGTCGCCAGGAGGCGGTTCTGGCACATGCGCAGGTACTTGGAGGGGTGGAGGTAGAGGTTCGCCCCCGCGGCCACGGCGGACTCACACTCGCCCCGGCGGAGGCTCTCGCAGGCCAGGTGGAGGGCGACGAGCGAGGAGGAGCACGCCGTGTCGACGACCAGGCTGGGCCCGCTCCAGTTGAAGAAGTGGGAGAGCCGGTTGGCCAGGCTGTACGTCGTCACATCCGGCGGGGTGTCCCCACGCTCCACCCACGACTCGACCGAGCGCAGGGGATACGTCAACGACGTCACCCCCACGAACACGCCGGTCCGTGAGTCTCTCAGGGACGCAGGCCCCTGGCCCGCGCGCTCCAGCAGGGACCACACGCACTGGAGCAGCAGACGCTCCTCGGGGTGGAGCTGCCGGGCCTCCGCCGGGTTGATGTGGAAGAAGCGGTAGTCGAAGTCCTCGACGCCTTCGATGAAGCCCCCGGTGGCGCAGTAGATGTTCGCGTGGGCCCGCGCATCCCAGCGGTGGGAGGGAACCGGGGTGATGGAGGTGACGCCCGCGCGGAGGTTCTCCCACAGCGCCTCGGGAGTGGACGCGCCGGGATAGCGACCATCGAAGGCCACGATGGCGATGTCATCGAGCCCCTGCGCTCCTCGCACCGGCTCCGGACTGACGGAGGCCGGTGAACGAGACGGCTCGGGCGCCGGAGTCCGCCGCAGCGAGGAGAGATGCCGCCCCAGGTCCCGAAGCGTCGGGTGGTCGAGCATCAGCGTCTGCGGCAGTGGGCCGAAGAACCGCTCCAGCGCACGGGTGACCCGGCCCACCGCCAGGGAGTCGAGGCCGTACTCGGAGAAGGGCGCACCGGCGTCCCACTCCCCCAGGGGAATCTTCGTGTCCTCGACGAGGACCCGGGTCAACAGCTCCACCGTGTCCTGGAGTCCGTCCTGTACCGGGGGCGGAGGTGGAGGCTCCGCCATGGGCGGCGCGGCCTCGTCCTCGAAAACCCGCGGGAGCTTCGCGGGGTCTCCGTAGAGCGGCACACACACCGGGGGGCCGGAGTGCGCGACTCGAGACCAGACGTTCAGCGCCTCATCGCTCGGAAGCGGGAGCATCCCCGTGCGCCGAGTCACCTCTGCCATCAGCGCCTCGGGGACCCGCATCCCGCCTTCGGCCCAGGGCGGCCACAGGATGGAGCGGGTGACCCCCTGACGAAGCCCCGCCCGGCGCTGCTGCTCGCGCCACAGCGTGAACTCGTCGAGGAACGCATTGGCGTAGGCGTAGTCACACTGCCCCGCGTTGCCCAGGGCGCCCGCCAGCGACGAGACGCAGACGAAGGACACCAGGGGCTCGTCGCGCGTCGCCTCATCCAGGGCCAGGACACCGGTCACCTTCGCGGAGAGCACCTCACGTGCATCCTCGGCGCTCTTGTCGCGAAGCAGCCCATCTCGCAGTGTTCCCGCCGCGTGAATCACACCGTGGAGGGCGGAGAAGCGCCGCTTGACCGCGACCACCGCCGCCGCCACGTCCTCGCGCCGCGACACGTCGCCCTGAATCACGACGACATCTCTCGAGGCGCGAAGCTGCTGCTCCTGGGCCTCGGTCAGCGGAGTCCTCACGAGCAACGCCACACGCGCGCGCTCCGTCTCCACCAGGTGTTCCGCCAGCAGGAGGCCGATGGCGCCCGCGCCTCCCGTCACCAGGTAGACGGGGCGGCCGGGCATGTCCGCGGCCTCCTCCTGCTCGTGAGGCACTTCGACGGGGACATGGAACTTCCCCCAGCGTCGTCCCTCGGCGTACCGGACCTCCACGGGCTCGGAGGCGATGCTGGACAGCTCCCCCGCGACGAGCGAGGCCAGGGGCGAGGCAGGCACGGCCGGGTCCACGGCCAGGGTCTTGAAGCGATAGCCCGGGTTCTCGCGACGCAGCGACTTCGCGAACGCGGCCATCGCGGCGAACCGAGGGACCGTCCTCCCCTCCTCCCAGGGATGGATGAAGAGGAGGTCCACCTGCTCCGCCTTCGCCACCATCAGGGCCTTCGTCAGCCAGAAGACCGAGAAGAACGCATCATCGGCGGACGCGCCGGAGAGGATGTCGGGGTGCGCCCAGCGGTAGAGGATGGAGCGAGGAAGTGCTCCCCGGCGCAGCAGCTCCCACGTGAGCTGGTGGAAGTCGTCCTTCGAGTGGGGATTGATCTCGTAGGTGGACTCATCCCGTCGCCGGAAGATGCGCCCGGGCAGGACACGCGTGCAGGAGACCGCCGCTGCGTCCACCCAGGGCGCCGTGAACGGCGGGTTCGTGTCGAAGAGCAACACCGGGCCCCTGGGCGCGGGCGCTCCCTTCACGACGGGCAGCGGCCTCCACTCCGGCTGGTAGAGGAGCACCTGGGCTTCGCCCGCAGGAGGAGGCACGGGCGCGGTGACGGGCAGCCAGTAGCGCTGGCGCTCGAACGGATAGGTCGGCAGCGAGACACGCTTCGCGCCCACGCCCAGCTCGCCCCACGAGAGGTCCTCGCCCGAAGACCACCGCGCCCCCAGGCCACGAAGCCGGACCCGCTCGGACTCGGCCATGTCGAGCGAGCGCACCTCCCTCGCGTGTGCCTCCGTCCGAGACGTCCCTTGAATCACGGCGGGGGAATCCTCTCCCTCGCAGAAGGCTTGAAGGGCGGAGGCGGCCTCCGCGTGGGTCGAGGCGACGAGCGCGACTCGCCGCGCCAGCGCCTCTCGTCCCACGCGCGTCGTGTGCGCGATGTCCTCGAGCGGAGGCGCTCCGTCACGCCGCAGGAACGCGGCGAGCCGCCCGGCGGAGACCCTCAGCCGCTCGTCCGTCCGCGCCGACAGCACGAGCAACCGAGGCATCCCCTCGTGTGCCGCGGGTGTCCGCGGGGAGGCCCGATACTCCTCGACGATGACATGCGCATTCGCACCGCCCGCACCGAAGGAGCTGATGCCCGCGCGGCGACGCAGGGGCCGCCCCTCGCTGTCGCGTCCGGCCTCCCACGTCGAGAGCTCCTGCGGGACGAAGAAGGGGGTCTTGGAGAAGTCGATGTTCGGGTTGAGGACACCGGAGTGCAGCGAGGGCGCGATGCGTCCATGCCGCAGCTGCAAGAGGACCTTGGTGAGAGCGGCGATTCCCGCCGCGGACTCGAGGTGCCCGATGTTGGACTTGATGGAGCCGATGGCGCAGCGCTCCCGCCCGGGGACCGACATCGCCTCCACGATGCCCGCCGCTTCGATGGGGTCGCCCAGCGAGGTCCCCGTCCCGTGGGCCTCGAGGTACGAGACGCTCTCCGGCTCGATGCGTCCAGCGGTGAGGGCCGCTTCAATCAACCGGGCCTGCGCGCTCGGATTCGGCACCGTGTAGCCGCTGGTCCGGCCACCATGGTTGGTCGCCGTGGCGCGGATGACGGCGTGGATGACATCTCCATCCGCCTCGGCGCGTGCGAGCGGCTTGAGCAGCACCGCGCCGACACCTTCTCCGGGCGAGAAGCCATCGCCTCCCGCGCCGAAGCTGCGGCAGCGGCCGTCGCTCGCGGACATCTGGGCCTGGGCGTGCAGCACGTACTTGCTGGGATGGAGGGAGAGGTTGACGCCCCCCGCGATGGCGGCGGCGCACTCGCCTCGGCGCAGGCTCTCCACCGCCAGATGGATGGCCGTCAGCGACGAGGAGCACAAGGTGTCGACGGCGAGGCTCGGCCCGCTGAGGTCGAGGCAATAGGAGACACGGTTCGCGATGGAGCCGTAGGCCTGTCCCACCGGGGCGTTTCCCGCCGGGTCGCCGAAGAGCTGGTACTCACCGTACATGACCCCGACGAACACGCCGACACTGCCGCCCATGCTCCGCCGCAGCGACTCGCGCGTGTAACCGGCGTCCTCCACCGTGGCCCAGGCCGTCTCCAGGAACAGCCGCTCCTGGGGGTCGATCCACTCGGCGTCTCGCGGCGTGATGCCGAAGAACAGCGGGTCGAAGCAGTCGGCCGCGTCGATGAAGCCGCCCCACTTGTTGTACGTCTTCCCAGGTTGGCCACGGCGCGGGTCGAAGTAGCGCGTGTGGTCCCAGCGCTGGGCGGGGACCTCGACGATGCAGTCACGCCCCTGGGCCAGGTTCTCCCAGAGCTGGTCCAGGTTCTCGGCCATGGGGTAGCGGCCCGCCACGCCGACGATGGCGATGGGCTCGCTCGTCGTCGTGGAGGCGGCGGCCTTCCCACCGTCCAGCCCCCACCGCGCCCCGAGCACGCTCCCGTGCTTCTCGAGCAGATACGACGCCAATTCCTGGAGTGACTGGCGCTCGTAGAAGAGCGTCTTCGAGAGCCCCTCCAGTCCTTCCCGCGCCAGTCGGGTGTTGAGCCGGCCGACGAGGTAGGAGTTGAGTCCCAGGCGCTCGAAGCGGACATGAGGCTCCACGCGCTCCAGGGGGAGCTCGGACTCCTCGGCGTAGATGCGGGCGAGGAAGTCCCTCACGGCCTCCAGCGCGGGGCGCTCCGTCACCTCGGGCCTCGCGGGCGTCGGCACCACCGACTCGGCCGCGCCTCCGAGCCAGTGCACGTGCTCCTCGAAGGCGTACGTGGGCAGCTCGACCCGACGCGCCTCCCCGGAGAGGTGCCGCGCCCAATCGACCGCCCTCCCCTCCACCCATCCACGTCCCAGGGCGTCCGCGTCCGTGCCCTGCTCCGTCAGCGGAGGCTGTGCCGCCCTGGCCTCTGTCACCTGCCCCTGGTGGACCCCCACCGCGCCGGGCTGGACTCCGCGCGCGACGGCACGAAGCTTCTCCATCAGGTCGTCGACGGTCTCGACCACCACCGCCAGCCGGGACGACATCGCGAGTCGGCCCGTCGCCAGCGTGAAGGCGATATCCCCCAAGGGCGGTCGCTCCGCCTCTGGCAGGGCCGCGAGGTGGTCAGCGAGGCGCCGGGCGGACCTCGCGACCTGCGCCGGCGTGACGGCCGAGAGCACGACGACGCAGGGCCCCACCGCCGCGGACTTCCGCGGGGGAACGCGATACCCCTCGATGACGGCATGGGCGCACGAGCCCGTGGAGCCGAACGCGTTGATCAACGCACGCGGAGGCACGTCCCCCGCGCGAGGCCAGTCCGCCAGCGTGCGGTTGACGGCGAGCACCTCCGGCGCGGGGCGGATGAGCGGGCTCTGCGGCTCGCTGTCGATGGTGGGGGCGATGTGCCCGTGGCGAAGCTGGAGCAGGACCTTGGTGAGCTGGGAGAGGCCCGAGGCGGCCTCGAGGTGGCCGATGTTCGGCTTCACCGAGCCGACGAGGCAGGGCCCCGACGTCCGGCGCCGAGTCCCCAGCACCTCGTTCAGCGCGGCCATCTCCGCCGCGTCGGCCATGCTCGCGCCCGTGGCGGCCGTCTCCACGTAGCCCAGGGTCTCCGGCGCGACTCCCGCCGCGTCGAGCACCTCGCGAATGGACGCGGCCTGGGCCGTGGGGTTCGGATGGCCGAAGCCCCTGCCACCGCCCAGGTGCGCGACGGAGGTGCCCTTGAGCACGGCGTGGATGACGTCGCGCTCTCGCTCCGCGTCGCTCAAGCGCCGGATGAGCACCGCGCCCACGCCCTCCCCCGCCGCCCAGCCCGAGCCCTCCGCGCTGAACGCACAGCTCCGACCACTCTCGCTCACCAGCCCCAGGCTGGAGAGGAGGCTGAGGTGATACGGATGGGCCAGGAGGTTCACGCCGCCGACGAGGGCCGCGTCGCACTCGCCTCGCAGGATGCTCTCGCGCGCGAGGTGCAGGGCCGTCAGCGCCGACGAGCACGAGGTGTCCAGCGCCATGCTCGGGCCGCGCAGGTTGAGCACGTGGGAGATGCGGTTGGCGATGGCCGAGTGCACCGAGTACGCCTTGGCCATCCCCGTGCGAGTCCACTCCGTCTGGCCGACGTTCTGGTAGTCGCTCCACATCACGCCGACGAAGACGCCCACGCGCCGAGCCGAGGCATTCAGCCCCGCCGCCGTATAGCCGGCGCTCTCCAGCGTCTCCCACATCACGGTGAGGAGCAGACGCTCCTGCGGGTCCATCGCGCGGGCTTCGGCGGGAGCGATGCCGAAGAAGAGGTGGTCGAAGCGGTCGATGTGCTCGAGGTACCCGGCGGAGCGGCCCGGCCCCACCCCTTCACGGCCTTCTGGCGCGGCGCGGATGGCGCGATGGCCGGAGCGCAGGTTCTCCCAGAACCGCCCCAGGTCCTCCGCCTGCGGATAGCGCCCCGCCATGCCCACGATGGCGATGCCCGGCGCCTCCGCCGTGACAGGCGCGCGGACCTCGTCGTAGTCCACGCGCCCACCCAGGAGGCTGTGCACGACGATGTGCGATTCGCTCAGCCGGAAGGAGGCGCGGACCTGATCCACGTTGATGGCGCCGATGGGCCGCAGCCCCAGCCCGAACTCCGCCTGCCGCATCATGAGCAGCTGGCCCAGGTAGCCCGCCTCCAGGGCGGCCAGGACCAGCGCGGCCTCTCCGTAGATGGGGGCGATGGCCTCCGGCTGCGCGACGAGGAACAGCGCGAAGCCCGCGCCGTCGAAGTGCGGTCGGTTGTAATAGAAGTGATGGTGGCGCTCGAGGTTCGCCTCGGAGAGGCGATACAGGCGCCCCTCGGCGGGATGCAGGTAGTACGTCCCTCCCGGCACGCTCTCGATGGCCCCGGGCTTGACGTACAGGTGGACCTGCACCGCGTACAGCGCCCCCGCCGACGGATACAGATACCGCGGCTGCCCCTTCACGCTCCCCTGCCGCAGCAGCGACAGGAAGGCGTTGAAGCGCTCGAAGGGGATGGGACCGGGCAGGAAGCGCTCCGGGCACCCTCTCCGTGCATAGGCCGCCTCGTCCTGGGCCAAGGGCTCCAGCGGCAGCGACGGGAGTCCCTCCAGGTCGTGGCGCAGGTGCAGCGCGCGGTCCTTGAAGCGCTGACGCTCCTCCGCGGAGAAGAAGCTCACCTGCTCCGAGGCGGTCTCCACGCGAGGCGGCGTGTGCGCCTGGGCCGTGACATGCGAGGCGATGCCGCGAATCGTGGGGTCCTTCAGGAACAGCTCGAGCGGGACCGCGACCCCCTTGGCCCGCTCCAGCCACTGCACCATCCGCACGATGGTGAAGGACGTCGCGCCCAGGTCGAACACGTCCTTCGTCACGTTGACGTCCCGCACCTGGAGGCTGTCTCGGAAGAAGCCAGCAATCTCGGCTTCGACCTCTGCTCGGCCAGCCCCCCCGGCCACCTCCTGCTTCGGTGGGCTCACGGGCCAGGGCAACACGGCGCGGTCCACCTTGCCGTGCCGGGTCCTCGGCAGCTCGGGCAACTCGACGAAGACGTTCGGCACCATCGCGGCGGGCAGCCGCTCCCGTGCGGCGGCGCGCAGGGCCTCCGACGAGAGCCGCTTCCCCTGCCGAGGGGCCGCGTAGGCCACGAGCTTGGGGTCCGGCGTGTCGTGGTCGCGCACGACGACGACCACCGCTTCGACGTCGGGCTGCGCACCGAGGGCGGCCTCCACTTCGCCGAGCTCGATGCGATTCCCTCGGAGCTTCACCTGGAAGTCCGCTCGGCCGAGGAACTCCAGCTCCCCATCGGGCAGGTAGCGCGCCAGGTCGCCCGTCCTGTAGAGCCGGGCCCCCGGCGTTCCGCTCACCGCGTCGGGCACGAATCGCTCGGCGGTCAGGCCGGGGCGGTCCAGGTAGCCTCGGGCCAGGTTGACGCCGCCGATGTGGAGCTCTCCCACGGCGCCCGCGGCCACTTCCCGCGATGCCTCATCGAGGATGAAGAGTCGCGTGTTCGCGATGGGCTTGCCGATGGGGACCTTCCCATCCGCGCGTGAGCGGCACTCCCAGAAGCTGACATCCACCGCGGCCTCGGTGGGGCCGTAGAGGTTGTGCAGGCCGGTGGGCAGCGTCTTCAGGCAACGCTCCATCACCGCGGGAGGCAGCGCCTCGCCGCTCGTGAAGACCTGCCGCAGGGACACGCAGCCCGCGGCCTTGGGGTCCTCCAGGAAGAGCGCCAACATGCCGGGGACGAAGTGGCACGTGGTGATTCGCGCGTCCTGGATCAGCGTCGCCAGATAGCGGCTGTCGCGATGCCCGCCCGGCGCCGCGAGCACCAGCTCCGCCCCCGTCATCAGCGGCCAGAAGAACTCCCAGACCGAGACATCGAAGGTGAACGGAGTCTTCTGCAGCACCCGGTCCTTCTCGGAGAGCGGATAGCGGAGCTGCATCCACAGCAGCCGGTTGCAGATGGCCCGGTGCGACACCATGCACCCCTTCGGCTTCCCCGTGGAGCCGGAGGTGTAGAGCACATAGGCCAGGTGGTCCGGGTCCGTGACCTTCGCGAGGCGAGCGGTGGGTTGCTGGGCCTTCACCGAGGTCTCACCATCCAGTGAGAGCCGGTGCCCGCTGAACGAGCGCAGGAGGTGCTCGAAGCGCCGCTGCGTCAGGAGCACGCGCGGCCGCGCATCGTCGGCCATGAGCTTCAGTCGCTCTTCGGGGTACTCGGGGTCGAACGGGAGGTAGGCGCCGCCCGCCTTGAGCACCGCGACCAGGGCGACCACCAGCTCCACGGAGCGCTCGGCCATGACGGCGACGACCGAGTCCTTCCCGACGCCCAGCCCCCGCAGCACATGCGCCCAGCGGTTCGCCTCGGCCTCCAGCTCCCGGAAGCTCAGGGCTCGCTCGCCCTGGCGCACCGCGACCAGGTCGGGCGTCTTGTCGGCCTGGTCCTCCATCCACTCGTGCAGGCAGCGCTCGAGCGGGAAGGCCACGTGGGTGTCGTTCCTCGCCTCGTGAGACGGCGGCACGTCCGCTCGTGGAGGAGTCACCGGGGAGGACTCCACGACGAGCCGCTCCCAGTCGGGCTCCGCGCAGAGCCTCGCGAGGAGGTGCTCGTACTCCGTGAAGGCCCGCTCGAGCGCCTCGGCGGGGATGGCGCCGGCGACCGCGTCGAAGTGGAAGCGAAGCTGTCCGTCGACCTCGAAGTGGATGGTGTCGAGCAGGACGTTGGGGGTGTGCGAGAGGCCCTCTCCCGTGGAGAACCCCGGCGGCAACTGGAGGGGAGGCCGAGGCAGCGGGCTGGTGAAGACCACGGGAAAGACACCCCGGTCGGGTCCCCCGCTCCTCGCGAGTTTGCGCAGGGCGCCCAGGCCGCTGAGGGCGCCGCACCGGGCATCCGCCTGGAGCCGCTCCGTGTTGCGCCGCACGCGCTCCAGGAATGAGAGCCCGGGGATGGCCTCGCGGACGCACCAGCGCAGGGCGGTGAAGTCGCCGACCACCTCCTCCACGTCGGGATGCACGGCCAACCGTCGCCAGTCCACGACGACGACGGTGAAGTCCTTCTCCGGATGAGGCCGGGCCAGCACCTCGCAGAACGCGGTGAGCGCGACGGACTCCGGGTCCACCCCCCACCGCTCCGCATGGGCCTTCAAGCGCCGCCACTCCGGCACGACACCCGTGCGCCGCTCCCTCGCCGGAACGGCTCCGAGGGCCATCGGCTTGCCCCCTCTCAACGACGGAGGCAGTCCCCCGGGAGCCCCCGCGAGCCGCCGCTCCCAATGTGCCTGGTGCTCCGCCGCGAGCGGCGTCAGCCGGAACCGCTGCAGCGCGACGCAGTAGTCCCGATAGCTGAGCCCCAGGGCTCGCGCGGCGTCGGAGGACGGGTCCACGTAGCGCGCGAACCACTCCTCGAACAGTCGCGCGATGCTCGGCCCATCCGCGATGAGGGTGTCGATGGCGAAGTGGATGCGCCAGCGAGAGGTCTCCAGGCGCGAGACCCGGATGGCGAAGAGCGGTCCGCCCTCGAGCGGGAACGCCGTATGCGTCAGCTCATGGCGGAGGGCTTCGAGCCGCGCCTCCGCGTCCACCTGGCCTCGCAAGTCCAGGAGCGAGAACCGGTAGGGCTCGCACCTCGACAGGAAGCGCTGCCGACCGTTCGGCAGGAAGCGCACGCGCAACATCTCGTGCCGCTCGACCAGCGCCTGCCAGGCGGACTCGAGTCGCGGAACGTCGAGCTCCGCGGCATCGAACTCCTGGTAGATCTGGCAGCTCGTGTCGCTCCCGCCCCGAGGACCGCGCCCCGCCAGATAGGCCTGCTGGACATCGGTGAGGGGGAACTCCTCCTCGCGGTGCGCGACCTCGGACGTGACGGCGAGGAGCGCGGGAGGCTCGACGGTGGCGTGGCGCCTCGCCTCCTCCGCCCCATTCCACGAGGACAGCGCGAGCTGGAACTGATGGAAGAGCACCTCCACGGTCCCCGGAACGAAGGCCTCCTCGGCCGCGTCCCAGTGCACATGGAGGCGGCCATGGCGCTGGCCCACCTGACAGTCGAGGTGGACCTGCGGCGTCTGCGACACCATGTGGGTGACCTGCCCGAACCAGCCTGTGTCTCGCTCGGACGTGTCGAGTCCCAACATGCTCGTGAACACCACGGGGAAGGCCGACCCCGGCGTGGCGCGGCTCCGGGTCCTCAGCACGCGCAGGACCCGGACGCTGCTCACCTGCGCATGGTCGAGGTCCTCCCAGAGCTGGCGCTGATAGGCGCGGGCCTTCTCGATTCGCGTCTGGTCGACGCCTTCGTCCGCCACGAACAAGCCCGTGGAGGTGAAGGGCCCGACGAGCCGCTCCACCTCGGGATGGAACGGCAGCCGGTGGGCATAGGTCATCACGAGCGCGAACCGCTTCTCCGCGCTCAGCTGAGCCAGCGCCTCGGTGAACGCGGTCAACACCACCACGGTCGGAGAGACCCCCAACGCCTCCGCCTGCTGGCGAAGCCGGGACCAGCTGCCTTCATCCAGGCTGAAGGTGCGACGGGTCCGCGTCTTCCCTGGCGCCTGCGTCCCCGCGGAGGGCAGCGAGGGTCCTCCCGGCAGCGGCTCCAGCTTCGAGAGCCAGTAGTCCAGGGCCTCCTGGTAGCGCGGTGTCCCCTCGAAGTGTTGCTGCGCCTCGACATAGTCGTGGAACGAGCAGCTCAGCGGAGGCGGAGCGTCCCGAGGCTGCTCGTAGAGCGCGCGCCACTCCGTCAGCAACAGGCTCAGGCTGGTCGCATCGACAATCCACTCGTCCATGCTCAGGTGCACGACACCCCAGCCTCCCGGGGCGTGGGTGATGCGCACCTCGTGCAACGGCCAGTCCCCTGGAGCGTAGACCTTGTGTGACAGCTCCTCGCGGACGCGGGACAGGTGGTCCGACAGCTCCCTCGCGCTCGCCTCCCTCTGGTCGTACTCCGCCCACTCCACCCCGGGCAGCTCGGCGCGCACCGACTGGCGGCCGTGCGGCAGGATGACCGCGCGGAGCATCGCGTGCCGCTGGAGGAGCATCCTCCACGCCTCGCGCAGCCGGCCCACGTCGAGCCCCGCGAGGTTGAGCTCCAGATAGAAGTGGCAGCCAACACGCTCGGCCGCCGCGCCCATCAGCCGCCCCGCGGAGAAGGCCTCCTGGAGCTCCGTCAGCGGGAACTCTGCCTTGCGCTTCTCCATCAGCGCGGCGATGCGTCGGAGCTTCTCTTCCCGGGGAAGCTGACGGAATGCCTCGAGCGACGGGTCATCGGGGACGAACATGTCAGGCCTCCCCCTTCCGCGACGGCGCACCACTCAAGCGGACGAACAGCTCTTCGAGGCTCCCATCACTCAGCTTCTCGTTCGTGTGCCCGTTGGTGACCCGAGGTGCCTCGCGAACAGGTGGCGCGGTGGAGGCCGAGCGAAGCTGCTCCGCCAGCTCGTTGACGGTGTGGCAGCTCCCCATCACCGACATGGCCACACGCACCGAGAGGTCACGCTCGATGCCGTCGCGCAGCCGGACGAGCGTCAAGGAGTTCACCCCGAGCGCCGCCCAGGGACGGGTCGGGTCGATCTCCGAGACCTCCAGCTGCGTCAGCTCCGCGAGCATCCGCGTGAGCTGCTGCGTCACCGAGTCCCCTGCCTTCCGGGCGACAGGTGACGGGCTCGCCACCTCCGGCGCGAAGGGCACGGCGTCATCGACCCAGCATCGACGGCGGATGAGGGCTCGCGGCGGAAGCCTCACACGTCGCGGCGGTGTCCCGGTGCCAGGGAGCCCCGACCACTCGAGGTCCGCGCCCTCCGCCCAGAGTCGAGCGAGCTTGTCGAGCTTGCCCCGCGCGAACAGCTCCGCGACATAGGTCCGCCCCTCCTCGCCTTCCAGCAGCGCGCTCACCGAGGACGTCCCATCGACGCCCTGGTGGAGCCCCTCCGCGCGCTCCCCTCGCGCGACGGCATCGAGCACCTGGAGGACCTTCGACAGGTCGCTCGCGAGGAAGGCCGCGCGCGTGGACAGGGGTTCTCTGTGCTGAAGGGTCCAGGTCAGCTCGTCGAGCGAGAGCCGCTGTCCCTCGGTCGAGCGAAGGAACGAGGCGAGGGTCTCCGCATCCTGGCGCAGCAACTCTGGAGTGCGGGCGGAGAGCGGCAGGAGGAAGGAGGCACCGCTCCGGACAGGGGTCCGCGCGTCCATGGGCGCCTCCTCCACGATGACGTGGGCGCTGGCGCCTCCCGCGCCAAAGCTGCTGATGGTCGCGACCCGAGGCAGCATCCCCGCTCCGTCCTTCCGCTCCTGGCGGGGCCACTCCGCGAGACGCGACTGCACGCGGAAGGGTGTGCCTCGCAGGTCGATCAACGGGTTGAGGGGCTCGGCGTGCAGCGTCGGCGCGAGCAGTCCCTCTCGCAGCTGGAGCAGGACCTTGGTCAGCTGGGAGATTCCCGAGGCGGCCTCGAGGTGGCCGATGTTCGACTTCACGCTGCCCATCGGGCACGAGCCAGGGGCCAGTCCGCTGCCCTCGAAGACCTGGGCGAGGCCCGCCACCTCGACGGAGTCACCGACCTCGGAGCCGTTCGCGGCCACCTCGATGTACCCGACGGCCGAGGCGGGAAGCCCCGAGAGAGAGAGCGCCCGTGAGAGCGCCCGCGCCTGGGCCTTGGGGCTGGGCACCGCATAGCCGGCCGTGGTCCCTCCGTGCTCGCTCCACGTCGAGCGGATGAGCCCCAGGATGCGGTCCCCATCCACGCGAGCCGCCGCCAGGGGCTTGAGCAACACCGCGCCAGCGCCCTCTCCCGGCAGGTATCCATCCCCCTGGCCCAGGCTGCGGCTCTGCGTCCCACGCGTGAGCAACCCCGTGCGCTGGAGCGCTGCGTACTTCTCCGCGTGCAGCAGGAGGTTGACGCCTCCCACCACCGCCATCGCGCAGGCACCGCCGCGCAGGCTCTCGCAGGCCAGGTGCAGCGCGCTGAGCGACGACGAGCACGCGGTGTTGAGCGTCAGGCTCGGGCCCTTCAGGTCGAAGACATAGGACGCACGGTTCGCGATGCCCGCCGCCGAGGATGTCCCCACCGACGCGGCCGTCGCCCGGTCCTTCGCGAGGAACGCGTACTGCGGGTCGCTCGCCCCCACGAAGACGCCCACGCCCCCTCGGAGCTGCTGCTGCGCCTTCAGGTGCGCGCGTGAGTACGCCGCATCGTCGAACAGCCTCCACACCGTCTCGAGGAAGACCCGCTCCTGGGGGTCCACGAGCGACGCATCCGCCGGCGTCAGTCCGAAGAGCAGCGGGTCGAAGAGGTCCACCCCTTCGACGAAGCCACCCCAGGGCAGCTCCCCCGCGCCCTCCCCCGCACGCTCCCGGGGCCAGGCCGAGAGCTGCTCGCGCCCTTCCTTCAGGTTCGTCCAGAAGCGCTCCAGGTCCGCGCCAGCCCCTGGATAGAACCCGCTCAACGCGATGATGGCGATGGGCTCATCCGTTCGCGAGGCCGTGACGGGAGCCTGGACCTTCACCTCGACCGGAACGGGGCGGGCCTCCACGGGCTCCACCGGCCCGGGGCGATGGGTGGCAATCCAGCCAGCCAGCTCCCGCAAGGTGTCGCGCTCGAAGAGCAGCGTCTTCGGAACCTCTCCGAAGTCCTGGTCGAGCTCGCGCGCGATCGACACCGCGAGCACGGAGTCCATCCCGTGCCGCTGGAAGGCATCATCCAAGCCGATGCGGTCCGAGGGAATCCCCAGCCCTCGCGCGACGATGCTCCGGACTCGCGCGTTCACCTGCTCCATCGCCGGGCCTCCGACGGCCGGAGGAGCGGCGGGAGGAACAGGTGCTGGCGCCGTCACGGGAGCCTCGGGCGTCCGTGTCCCGAAGATTCCCGCGGACGTGAACGCACCGCGGAATCGCGAGACATCGCCGCCCAGGATGAGGCGCTGGGCCCCGCGCGCCAGGAAGGAATCGAGGAGCGCTTGTCCGCCCTGCTCCGAGGTGATGGGCTCCAACCCGAAGGACTCTCGCAGCTGCGAGACGACCTTCTCGTCGGCGCGCATTCCCCCGTCCCGCCAGAGCGGCCAGTTGATGGACAGCGTCCTTCCAGACCGCAGGCCCGCGCTCCGCAAGGACTCCCGATGCTCGGCGAAGGCGTCGAGGTAGCGGTTGGCGAAGGCATAGTCCGCCTGCCCCAGGCTCCCCGTCACGGAGGACAGCGACGAGAACAGGGCGAAGAACGACAAGCGGTCCTCGCGGGTCGCCTCGTCGAGGTGGTGCGCGCCGGCGATCTTCGTCGTGAGCACCTGACGCGCGGTCTCCAGCGACTTGTTGAGGATGAGCGAGTCGCGGAGCACACCGGCGGAGTGCAGGACGCCATCGATCCGGCCGAAGCGCTCGCGTGTCCAGGCGACGGCGCGGCGGACCTCCTCGGGCTTCGTGACGTCCGCCTGCACGTAGGAGCCTCGGTCCCCGAGCCACTCCGTGACGGGGAAGAGGAGGGAGATGGCGGGGGTGCGTCCGCACAGGACCACACGTCCCCCCTGGGCTCGCGTCAGGAACAGGGCGAGGTGCGCACCGACGCCCCCTGCCCCACCCGTGATGAGCCAGACCTTCTCGGCGAGCGAGCCCTGCGCCTCCGTGGAGACGAGGGGCGCGGCCTCCGTGAAGCGGCGAACCAACCGGCGGTTGCCCGAGAAGCGAACCTCGACATCGTTGTCGGTGCTCGCGGCCTCCGCGCCGAGGAGCTGGGCGATGCGCGGACCGCTCTCGTTCAGCGAGCCTTGGATTTCAACGTTCGCGCAGCGCCACGTCGGGTTCTCACGCTCCAGCGTCCTCAAGAGCCCCGCGCAGGCGGCGTGCGCCACGGCCGGCTCCGTGGGCGACGACTCGAAGACGTGCAGGAGACGGAGGGGCCCGCCTCGGCCCTCCGCACCAAAGCCCTGGACCAGGAAGAGCAGCGAGGAGAAGAGCGCCTCGGCCGCCTTGCTCGCGCTCGCTCCGGCGAAGGGAGAGGACACCGCGAACCAGCGGTGCACCAGCAGGCGCGGCTCCATCCCCCGGCTCGCCAGCTCCGCGCGCAGCCGCAGATAGTCCGAGGGGAGGCTCGGGTTGATGCGGTAGTGGTGCTCCCCGGGTTGGCCGTAGGCGTCGCCGGGCTCCACGAGGATGAGCGGCTCCGAGCGGAAGGCCTCACGCAGGACCGAGCGTCCCTCGGTGCCTTCGTCGAACAACACCACCGCGCCACCACTCCAGCCTCCGGAGCGGTGTCGTGCCTCGACCCAGGCCGGCTCGAAGGCATGCGGGGGTGAAGCCTTCGGCTCCGTCCGCTGATACCAGTGGCGCTCGCGTCGCAGCGGATAGGTCGGCAGCGGGATGCGATGCGGCGTGGCGCCCGTCCACAGGGCCTCCCAGGAGATCACCGCCCCTTGGAGCCATCGCTCCGCGCAGCGACGAGGGTCCGTCTCGGGGACGGGGGCCTCCGCCTGGGTGTCCGCCGGAACGGTTCCCCGATGCACCACGCGGTCCTCATGTCCCGCGGCGACCGTCTCGAGATGCCGGAGGACCTCGTCGAGCGAGGAGGCGACGAACGCGGCGCGCTCCTCGAAGGACTTGCGGCCCACCGCCAGCGTGTACGCCAGGTCATCGAGGTCGATGCGTCCACCGTCGCGCGACTCCCAACGCAGGTGCTCCGCGAGGCGTCCAGCCACCTGGGCCAGCGACTCCCGGTCGCGCGCGGAGAGGACGAACGGCCTGACGCCTTCGCGCGGGCGCATGCCGTCGTGCTTCGGAAGGTACTCCTCCAGCACGACGTGGGCGTTGGTGCCGCTGACGCCGAACGCGCTGATGGCGGCGCGTCGTGGGCTGCCCGAGGGCGCCGTCCAGGGACGCGCCTCCGTGTTGAAGTAGAACGGACTGCCCTCCACGGTGAGGTGCCGACTGGGCTTCTCGAAGCGCGCCAGGGGCGGAAGCATCCGGTGGCGCAGCATCAAGAGGACCTTGAGCACCCCGCCCACGCCCGCCGCCGCCGCCGCGTGGCCGATGTTGTTCTTCAGCGCGCCGATGGCGCAGAAGCCCTCGCGCGGGGTGAAGCGGCGGAAGCCATCCGTCAGCGCGCCGAACTCGATGGGGTCTCCCAGGCGCGTGCCGGTGCCATGGGACTCCACGAAGGTGATGGTCTCCGGGTTGAGCTTCGCGCGCTCGTACACGGACGCAATCAGCGTGGCCTGCGACGCACCGCTCGGCGCCGTGAGCCCGTAGGTGTGCCCGTCCTGGTTCAAGCCACTGGCGACGATGACGCCGTGGATGGTGTCGCCATCTCGCACCGCCGCGCGCAGGGGCTTGAGCACCACGGCGCCCACGCCCTCGCCTGGCACGAAGCCGTCCGCCGCATCGTCGAACGCACGGTTCTGCCCTTGGGCGGAGGTCATCCCCGCGTTGCTGGCGAGGATGTGCACGTTGGGCGTGGTCGCGATGTAGACGCCGCCCGAGATGGCCATCTCGCACTCCCCCGTGCGCAGGCTCTGACACGCCAGATGCAGCGACGTCAGGGACGACGAGCAGGCGGTATCGTTCGAGACGCTCGGCCCCTTCAGGTCCAGGTGATACGCGATGCGGGCGGGTATCACCGCGACGCTGTTCCCCCAGAACGCATGCGGCTCGCGGCCCCGACCCGCGAAGCGCATCTGCGTGTAGTAGTCCCCGGCCGAGGCCCCCACGAAGACACCGCAGCGCGTGTTGGCGACCTTCTCGCTCGCATAGCCGGCGTTCTCGAGCGCGTTCCAGCACTCCTCCAGGAAGAGCCGCTGCTGCGGGTCGGTCACCGCGGCCTCGTGCCCCGACATGTTGAAGAAGCCCGCGTCGAAGAGGTCGATTCCATCCAGGAACCCGCCCCACTTGCAGGGTGAGCAAGAGCCATCGGCGGCGCCCTGCTCGGCCTGCTCGTTCGCGCTCCACCGCGAGGCAGGGACCTCCGTGATGGAGCAGCGTCCCGACAGCACGTTCCGCCAGAGCTCGTCCAGGTTCGCCGCGCCGGGGAAGCGCCCCGACATGCCAATCACCGCGATGGCCTGGTCGTCGAGAGGCGCCCCCTGCACCGCCGGAGCGGGACCCGGCGCTGGCGCCGGACTCATGGGCATCGGGGATGCCGGAGGCGCCGGCGCGCGCGCGAACGACGCGAGCGTGTCCCCATGCTCACGCATCAGCGCCCCCACCAGCTCGTGGACGTTGGCGTGGTCGAAGATGACCGTCGTGCGCAGCTGGAGGCCCAGCGCATGGTTCAGGCGATTGACGAGGTCGACACCGGTAATCGAGTCCACGCCGTAGCGAGGGAACGCCGCCGACAGCTCGATGTCCTTCTCGGCGAAGCCCAGGGAGGCCGCGACCTCGCGCACGACGATGGCCGTGATGGCCTCACGCAGGGAGGCCGCCGGAGGGAGGGGCTCGGCGGGGGCGGCTCGCGGAGGCGGGGCCACGACGGGAGTCGGTGCGGCCCTGGGGCGTGACGCCTGGGGGGCGCCGGTCTGCTCCGCGACGAGGATCCTCGCGGTGGAGCGCCCTTGCGCATCCACCGGGCCGAAGCTCCGGCTGAGGAAGCCCTCGCGCGTGAGCACCTCCAGCCAGGCGTTCCCGTGGAGCAGCGGGGACCTCGGCAGACGGTGCTCGGGGTCCTCGAAGCGCCACCAGCCGTCCAGGAGTCCGTAGGCGATGGTCGCGAAGTCCTGCACCTCGGTGGCCTCGTAGAGCACCAGCCAGCCTCGCTCACGGAGCAGTCCGCGCAGTCCTCGAAGCGTCGCCGTCAGGTCGCTCGTCGCGTGCACGACGTTCGCGCCCAGCACCACGTCGAAGGACGCCGCGCCCAGGTCCTGCGCTCGCGCATCCCGCTCCAGGTCGAAGAGGCGGAAGTCGACGTGGGGATGGGCGGGCCCCAGGAGCTTCTGTGCCCGCCGCAGGAACCCGGTGGAGAGGTCGGTGAAGACGTAGCGCACGCGGTCCGCATGCACGCGGAGCCGCTCCAACACCGCCGCGCTCGTGCCGCCCGTCCCCGCGCCGACTTCGAGGATTTCGATCCGCTCGCCCGGCGCGAGCGACGGCAGGCGCTGCTCCACGTAGCAAGCCACCGCGCGCGCGGCGAGGTCGTTGTACCAGTCCGCCACCGGGTTGCCCCGGTAGAGCGCGGCGAGCATCTCCACCGACGAGCCCGGGAACAACACGTCCGTCGCCAGGACCTGTCCTCCCAACACCTCGAAGTAGCGGGGCAGGCTCGCGCCCAGGAGATGGATGTGCTGCGCGACCTCGGGGTGACGGCGGGCCAGGTCCCGCGCCTCGTCCTCCACTCCCGACAACCGGCCATCCAGCGAGGCGTCTTCGAGCGAGGCGGCCGTCGTGTACTCCTCACCGTCGAGCGTCAGCCAGCCAGCACGCACGAGGATGTCGAGCAGCGCGTCGAACTGCTTCCCGTGGGAGGCCTGCACGCCCAGGCGGTTCGCCAGCGTCTCCTGAGAGAACCGCTGTCCTCCCGAGCGCAGCAGGCCCTTCTCGCGGAAGCCACGCAGCAGCCAGCGCCGGGCGATGCGGTCCAATCCATCGAGCGCACGACGCGACGCCTCGACATCGAAGGTCGGCTCCACCGCGAGCGCCCCATCGAGCCGGCGCAGCGGCTCGCGCGCTGGAGCCTCTCCCAGCCCCAAGGCCGCGAGCGCGGACTCCGAGCCCTTGAACATCACGACCTGCGCAGGCGCTCCGGCGAGGCAGGCCTCGAAGGCGGCCATGCCCTCCGCGGGGGAGATGGACTGGATGCCGAGCGCGGAGATCTTCCGCTCATAGGCCTCGACGGCGGCGGAGGCACCGTAGCGGACCCAGTACCCCAGGTTGACCAGCTTCACGGCGGTCCCATCCGCCGTGCCCCAGGCGAGTGAGTACGCATCCTGGAAGGAGGACGCGGCGGCGTAGGCACCAAACCCCGGGTCACCCGACAGGGCCTGCGTCGAGGAGATGACCAGCACGAAGTCGAGCGGCATCCCCGCGACCGCATCGCGCAGGGCCTGCATCCCCGTGACCTTCGCGGCGAGCACGGTGCTCCAGTCCTCATCCGTGAGCTCGGTGACGCGCGCCATGCGAATGGCGACCGCGGACTGGACGATGCCGTTGACCGCCCCAAACCGGCGGCGCGTCTCGCTCAGGACCCAGCGGATGCTCTCCGCCTGGCTGACATCACCGCGCAGGTACACCGCCTCGCCACCGAGCGCGGCCACTTCCTCCATCTGCTCGTGCAGCCGGTGGGTGGGCTCGCCCCGCCCCACCAGGACGATGCGCGCGCGAGCCGTCCGAGCCATGTGTCGCGCGAGCTCGAGCCCCACCCCGCCGCCCCCTCCGAAGAGGACGTAGACCCCTCGCTCCTGAAGAGGGGTTGCCGTGGGCGCCGCCGTCGGAATCCGTCGCAGCGCGGGCATGAGCCGCTGAGCCCCCCGGTAGGCCACGCCCTGGAAGCCGGGAGCATGCCGCTCACCAGCGAGCCTTCGCGCCAGGCTCGAGGCCTCTTCGCGCTCCAGCGGGTGCTCGGTGTCCACCGCCACGACAGACAGGTGCGGGTGCTCATGGGCCAGGGTCCGGGCCAGGCCCCAGAGCGCCGCGCCAAACGGCTGGAGAGTGTCCGTCGCGCCTGTCCGCTGAGCACCGGTCGTCACGATGACCAACTCCGCGACGGCCTCCAGCTTGCCGAGTGAGGCCAGGGCATGCATCAGCCGCGCGAGCGCGAGCAGCCCGTGTTGCTGCACCGACCCCAGCGCGCGCGCATCGCCCAGCTCCACGGGCGTGAGCTGCGCGCCTCCCAGGAACAGGATCCGGCGCGGCGGCAGCGGGCCTCGCAGCGCCGCATCGAAGTCCGCATCCGTCCCGAGCAGCGACGCGGACTCGCCGCCCGCCAGCCGCGCCACCGCGCGTCCCTCGGGGGCGTGAACGACGAGGGTCGCCGACATCGCCTCGCCCGAGGGCGGAGGCGCCGCGCGCCACTCCGGCTGGAGGAGGAACTCCAGCGTCGAGCGCTCCGACCTGGGCACCGCCCACAGGCGCTCTCCCTGGAACGGATAGGTCGGCAAGGAAACGCGGCGCGGAAGGGCTCCCGGCCAGAGGCGGCGGAAGTCCAACGACACGCCCAGCGCCCACCACCGAGCCATCTGCCCGAGGTCTCCTCGCTGCATCGCCAGCGCCATGAGGTCCCCGCCCATGGCGTTGTCGCCGAGCCCGCCAAGCACCTGGGCCGCGGCGCGCGCATGGCCGCGATGGACACTCGGATGCGGAGTCCCCTCGACCGCGGCCGTCAGCGCGGCACGCAGCTCCTCCATGGAGCCACACACGATGGCGCACCGCTGCTCCTCCTCCTGTCGCGCCTGGAGTGTCGCCGCGACCGAGTCGAGCCGAGGCGAGTCGCCCTGGAGCGCGGCGCTCAAGCGGCGGAGGGACTCACGAAGCGCCCGCTCGTCGCGAGCGGAGACAGGCACCAGCACCGGGGCGACCTCGGGGACCTCCAGCTCCATCGGGGCCTCCTCCACCACCACATGGCAGTTGGTGCCGCTGAAGCCGAACGCACTGACCGCCGCTCGAAGCGGCCCCCCCTCCGACTCCCAGCGCCGCACCTCGCGGTTGACGAAGAAGGGCGTGGCCGGGAAGTCGATGCGCTCGTTCTCCTTCGGTGCGTGAAGCGTGGGGAACAGCGTCCGCTGCTTCAGGGAGAGCAAGCACTTGATGAGCCCCGCGACACCCGCGGCGCCCGCGGTGTGCCCCACGTTGCCCTTCACCGAGCCGATGGCGCAGAAGCCCCGCCGAGGCGTGTGCTCCCGGAACGCGGCGGTCAGCGCGGAGACCTCGACGGGGTCCCCCAGGGGCGTCCCGGTCCCATGCGCCTCGACGAGGGTGATCGACTCCGGGGCGATGCCGTGTCGGCGATACACGTCGAGCAGGAGGTCCTTCTGGGCGTCGAAGCTCGGCGCGGTGATGCCGTTGGTGCGGCCATCGTGATTCACCCCCGAGCCGCGAATCACGCCATGAATCGGGTCCCCATCCCGGAGTGCGGCCTCCAGGGGCTTGAGCACCACGACGCCGACGCCGTCCCCCACCGCGATGCCATCCGCATCCGAGGCGAACGGGCGGCACAGTCCGCGCGGGGACAGGATGCCCGCCTGGCTCATCATCGCGAACGTCAGGGGGTTCAAGAAGAGCGTCACCCCTCCCGCGAGCATCAGGTCCGCTTCCCCGTCCTGGAGCTTGCGGCAAGCCTCATGGACCGCGACCAGTGACGAGGAGCACGCGGTGTCGACCGTCAGCACCGGTCCCTTCAGGTCCAGGAAGTACGCGATGCGTGCCGCGAGAATCGAACCGGTGTTGCCCAGCAACGTGCCGCCCAGCCGGTCCGCCACGACGTCGGAGGGGAGCAGCGACTGGTACTCATTCCCCGTCACGCCCGCGATGACGCCACAGCGCAGCGCGCGGTCTCGGTGCGCATGACCGGACTCCTCCAGCGCGGCCCACGCGGCCTCCAGGAAGAGCCGCTGCTGCGGGTCCATGACCTCCCCTTCGCGGGGCGATATCTGGAAGAACGCCGCGTCGAAGCGCTCGACGTCGTCGATGAAGCCACCCCACTTGCTGCGGCTGCGCCCCTGCGTCCCACGCGGGTCGTAGTGGGCGCCGGTGTCCCAACGCGAGGCGGGCACCTCCGTCACGGAGCAGCGCCCCGCTCGGAGGTTCTCTCCGAACTGCTGGACATCCCGCGCCCCCGCGAACCGGCAGGCCATGCCAATGACCGCCACCGCGCCATCCGTTCGTGCCGGAGCCGCGCGAGGCGCCTCTTCCGGGACAGCGGTGGACGGGCGCAAGGACGCGATGTGGCGCGCGAGCGCGCGGAGGCTGGGGTGATTGAAGAGCGTCTCCAATCCCAGCTCGACGTGGAACACGCGGCTGATGCGCTCGACCCACCGGAGCCCCTGCAGCGAGCCCACGCCCATGTCGGAGAAGGTCGCCTCGAGGTCGAGCCGCTCGGCGGGAATCCCCAGGACCTCGGTCGCGAGCACGGAGAGCCCTCGCTCCACTTCGCGCGCCTCCATCCGAGGGGCCCTCTCGCCCAGGGAGCGCGGGCGGCCCTTCGGGGGAACGGGCGTCGAAGGTCCTCCCGAGTAGGGCACCGCGCTCTCCAGGCGCGCGAGGTTCTTCGCCTCCCTCGACTGCGCCGAGCCTCCCTCCACCCGCGTCGCCACGAGCAGCACGTAGCGGAAGAAGCCCTCGGCGAGCGCCAGGCCGAAGTGGTGCCAACCCCGATGCTCGGGCTCCAACGGGGCCAGCTCGGGGTGGCGCGCCGCCAGCTCCTTCAAGTGGGCCTCGAAGTCCGGGTCATGGAGGAAGTGGGAGACCTCGCGACTGGCGTCGATGCACTGCTCGACCTCGAACCCATGGCGGGCCAGGAGTCGGGCGAACTGCGCCTGCGTCGGGGTGAACTGTCCGAGCCGAGCGGCCCGGACATCCACCGCCGTCATGGCGACGACATCCGCGAGCAGCAACCGCCCGCCCACCTTCAGGTGCCGGGAGAGGTTCCCGAAGAGTCCATCCTTGTCCTCGACGTGGAACGTCACCTCGAAGCCGAGGGCGGCGTCGTACATCTCCGGCAGCTCGTCACGAGCGCTGTCCCGGTGGAGCAGGCGCACGCGCTCCGCGACACCCGCCGAGGCCGCATGGCGGTTGCCGATGTCGAGCTGCCCCGGCGCCAGCGAGTAGCCGTCGCAACGCAAGTGCGGATAGCGGACCGCGAGACCCAGCAGGTCGGTGCCGTAGCCGCAGCCCATGTCGAAGACCGCGGTCGCCTGGTGGAAGTCGACGGCCGAGAACAAGCGGGCCTTCGCTTCCTTCTGCGCCGAGGTCGCTCGGGCGAGCTGCTCGCGGTGCTGCTCGGGCTCCACATACGAGAGGAGCCACGAGAACCCCTTCATCGGAGCGGCCAACGGGGCGAAGTTCAGGTGCAGCCCGTCGCCCCCGTGCTCGGCGGCGAAGAAGTTCGCGAGGCGGTCGTAGTAGCTGGCGACGACTCCCACGGGTGCGGGGGCCTCCACCCAGCACCGGATCTTCTCGAAGGGGTGCCCGGGAAGCGCGACACGCTCGACGGCGGCGTTCCCCAGCAGCCTGCGCCAGTCCAGCTCCGCGCCGCCACACCAGGCCTGGGCCAGCCGCTCCAGCACGCCGGGCTCACCGCGACGTGCACAGAGGGCTTCGAGGTCGCTCGCTGAAGTGGGCACGCCACCGGCCACGCGGGCCTGTGCGTGAGGGAGGCTGATGCGTCCACCCCTGGCGAAGGCCTCGAGCGCATCCGCGAGGGACTGCGCCGTCGAGGCGACGAAGGCCACGCGATGCGCGAAGGCTTCGCGCCCCACCTGGAGCGTCCAGGCGATGTCCGCGAGCCGGGCTCCCCGAGGGAGCCGAACCGTGTCCGCGAGCGCGAGCGCCATCGTCCGCAGCGCCGCCTCGCTCCGCGCGGAGAGGACGACCAACTCGGGGCGAGACTCGACCGCCGAGGACTCCAGCCGCCGAGGCCCCTCTTCGACGAGGAGGTGCGCCGACACGCCTCCCGCCCCCAGTGCGGTGATGGCCGCGCGCCGAGGCGAAGCCACCGGCGAAGGCCAGGGCGCCGCGTCCCGCTGGAGTCGGAAGGGAGCACCGTCGAGGGTGATGCCCGGATGCAGCTCCTCGGCGACGAGTGTCGGCAGGAACTCCGCGTGCTCGAACTGCAACAGCACCCGGGTGAGCTGTGCGATGCCCGAGGCCGCCTCCATGTGCCCCAGGTTCCCCTTCAAGGACCCGATGACCCTGGGCTCCTCCGAGGCAGCGGTGCCCACGGCCCGGAGCAGCGAGCTCCACTCGGCCGAATCCACGACCTCCGAACCGATGGCCTGGGCTTCCCAGTACCCCACCGTGCCCGGCTCCACCGAGGCTTCCGTGGCGACCCGGCGGATGAGGTTCGCCTGGGCCTCGGGTGACGGCAGGAGGTAGGCGTTGGTCCGCCCGCTGTGTGCGACACCCGAGCCGGCAATCGTTCCAAGAACCCTGTCTCCATCGCGCAGCGCGCGGGACAGCGGCTTGAGCAGCACCGCCCCCACGCCTTCGCCCGGAACGAACCCCTCCCCTCCTCGCGCGAAGAGGCCCCGCGCACTCGACGACACGAGGCGATTGCGGCACATCCGGAGGTACTTGCTCGGGTGCAGGTAGAGGTTCGCGCCGCCCACCACCGCGACGTCGCAGGAGCCTCGCAGCAGGCTCTCGCGGGCCTCGTGAATCGCGACCAGCGCGGAGGAGCACGCCGTGTCGATGGCGAGGCTGGGCCCCGTGAAGTCGAACCAGTGCGAGATGCGGTTCGCGAGGCTGAAGAACGTGCTGTCCGCGGGCGCGTCCTGCTGGGCATCGGCCGTGACCAGCGGATAGGTCATCGACGTCACGCCCACGAAGACCCCCACCCGCTCCGTCGCGAGCTTCCGCCTGGGGATGGCGGCGTTCTCCAACAGCCGCCAGACGACCTCCAGGAGGATGCGCTCCTCGGGGTTCATCCAACGAGCCTCGACGGGCGTGATGCCGAAGAAGTACGGGTCGAAGCGGTCCACGTCCGACAGGAAGGCGCCGACGCGGCAATAGACCTCGTCCTGGCGGGTGACGTCCCAACGAGAGGATGGAACCTCGCGGATGGACTTCTTGCCTTCGCGCAGATTGGCCCAGAGCGACTCCAGGTCGTCCGCATCCGGATACCGGCCCGCCACACCGATGATGGCGATGGGCTCCGAGGCACTCGTGGGCTCGGCGACGACGGGAGGCAGCGGCACCGCGACCTCGCTCACCTCCACGGCCCGCGCTCCGAGCATCTCCGCGAGCTCGTGCGGGGACCGTGCATCCAGGAAGAGTGTCGCGGGGAGGGAGCCGTAGCGCTCCTCCAGCCTCCGCCGCAGCCGTCGCAGCATGATGGAGTCGGCCCCCAGCTCATCGAACGGCACCGTCGCCTCGACCGAGGCAGCCGACATGCCGAACTCGGCCGCGACCGCTTCGAGGACCCCCTGAAGCACCGGGACTGGAGACACCCGTGGCTTCGGCGGCGCCGGGCGCGGGGGCTGTTCCTTCCGCCCGGGGACCTCGCGTGCTCCCTCGGGAGCCTCGGGCCATCCCGCCTCCGTCAGCGCCGCCGAGACTCGCGCGTGCTCGCCACTGAACGCGGCATACACACAGCCCGGAAGCGCGAGCATCTGGTCGAAGAGCGCCAGCCCCTCCGCTTCGGAGAGGGGCTCGATTCCGCCCGAGCGCGCCGCGTCCACCAGCTCGCTGGAAGGCCGCATCCCGCCCTCGCGCCAGAAGGGCCACAGCATCGACTGCGTCCGGCCTTTGCGTGTCCCTTGCGCCACCTGACGTGCTCGAGTTCGCGCGAACTCGTCCAGGAACCGGTTGGCGAAGGCGTAGTCCGCCTGTCCCGCGTTGCCGACCAGGGACGTCAACGAGGAGAACGACACGAAGAGCTCGAGCGGCTCGCTCGCCGTCGCCTCGTCCAGGAGGAGGCAGCCCAAGACCTTCGGGGCGAGCACCGCGTCCAGCTCCTCGCGCGTCTTGTTGCGAACGAGCGAGTCCCGCACCACGCCCGCCAGATGGACGACGCCCGAGACACCGCCGAAGCGACGCCGCGCCTCCGCGACCAGCCCATCGACCTCCGCCCGGCGAGCCACATCCGCGACGTGATAGGCGGCATCCGCGCCCAGTCCACGAAGCACCTCGAGCTGCGCTTGAATCCGCGCGCTCATTGGCGAGCGACCCACGAGCATCAGCTTCCGTGCCCCACACGAGAGCAGATGGCGCGCCACGCCGCGCCCGAGCGCGCCAGTGCCCCCCGTCAGCAGGACAGCCCCTTCACCCGAGCAGCGCGTGGGTGAGGAGGGCTTCGTCGGCACGGCCCTCAGGGCCCGAGCCCATCGCCCCGATTGCGAGAGCCACACCTCGCGCGCTCCCTCCGCCCAGAGCTCACGCCACAGCGCCTCCGCGCCCACGGGCTCATCGAAGCCCACGGCGCGCCAGCTCCACAGCGAGCTCTCCCGGTTCATCGTGCGGACCAGCGCCGCACACGCCGCCGACTCGGGAGCACCGTCATGGACGACCAACGTGCGCACGCCCCCTCGGTCACGACGGCGCTGGAGCGCGGTCGCCCACGCCATGAGCGACCGAGCCCCCAGGTCGAGCCGCCGCTCGGGTGACGCCCCGGCGAACTCCCGCGTCCACAGGTGCATCACCGCGGCCGGAGGCTCACCCAACACGTCGAGCAGCGAGGAGAAGTCCTCGGCTCGCGAGGGCTCGAGCCAG
The DNA here is from genome assembly GCF_000331735.1 of Myxococcus stipitatus DSM 14675. GTDB lineage: Bacteria > Myxococcota > Myxococcia > Myxococcales > Myxococcaceae > Myxococcus > Myxococcus stipitatus. Next base: position 6,865,264 of record NC_020126.1, read on the forward strand.
ACGGTGCGAGTCCGCACATCCGAACGGAAGTGCTCGCCCACGACGACACGCCATGGGACCTGGACCTCCGCCCCCTCGCGGCGAGCCTGTTCGAGCAAGGCGGTCCGCAGCTCCTCGCTCCCCCCCAGCATCACGACGGCCCCGCGCCCCGGTCCCGAGGACTTCACCTCGGCGGCGGGGGTCCAGACGGGCTCGAACACCTCTTGCGCGGAGACGAGGGGGGCGGCCACCCCCTTCATCGGTGAAACCCAGTGACGCTCCGCCTGGAGTGGATAGGTCGGCAGCGGCGTCATGTGGCCTCCGCGCTGCTGCGGGAGCCCTCGCCAGTCGACCTGCGTTCCCGAGCACCAGAGGGTCGCCAACCGCTCGAGTGCATCCGTGTCCCGCCCATGCGACAGGAGAGACTGGACCTCCGCGTCATTGCGCGCGGCGCCCCGCTCGAGCCGGCCATGAGCCAGGCCCAGACGGTCACCGGCCCCGAAGCGGTCCAGCGCGGACAGCAGCGCATCCCGGCTCCGAACCACGAAGGCCAGCCGCGCCTCCATCTCCTCGCGTCCGTTCTGCAACGTGTACGCGACGTCGCGAAGGACGACGTTGGGCCTCGCCGCGAGGAACGCGCGCAGTCGCCGGGCCACCTCCCCCAGCCGCTCCTCGTTGCGAGCCGAGAGCACCATCAACCAGGGCCCCTCCACCTGACCGGGCTCCTCGCGCCGCACGTACTCCTCCACGACGACATGGGCGTTGGTTCCGCTGAACCCGAAGGAGCTGACCGCGGCGCGGCGGCGGCCCCCATCTTCGGGACGCGGCCAGGGGCGCAGCTCCGTGTTGACGAAGAACGGGCTCTCCGCGAAGCGGATGTGCCCATTGGGGCGCGAGAAGTGGAGCGACGGGGGAAGCTGCTGGTGCTCCAGGGACTTGAGCACCTTGAGGACCCCGGCGATGCCCGCCGCCGTGGCCGCGTGGCCGATGTTCCCCTTGATGGAGCCGATGGCGCAGAACTGGCGGTCCTCGGTGAAGGACTCGAAGGACTGCGTCAGCGCATCGAGCTCGATGGGGTCGCCCAGACGTGTCCCCGTCCCGTGCGCCTCCACGTACTGGAGCGACCGGGGATTCAGCCCCCACGTGCGGTAGACCGAGCGCTCGAGCTCGGACTGGGCCCGCATGCTCGGCGCGGTGATTCCGTAGGTGCGGCCGTCCTGGTTCACCCCCGAGCCCAGGACCACCGCGTGGATGGTGTCTCCATCGCGCTCGGCCAGCTCGAGCGGCTTGAGCACGACGACGCCCACGCCCTCGCCCGGCACGAAGCCATCCGCGCCGTCATCGAACGCCTTGCACTTCCCATCCGGCGACAGCATCTCCGCGTTGCTGGCCATGAGGTGGAAGGCGGGCGTGACACCGACGTAGACGCCTCCCGCGAGCGCCATGTCGCACTCGCCCGAGCGAAGGCTCTCGCAAGCCAGGTGCAGCGCGACCAGGGACGACGAGCAGGCCGTGTCCACCGCGAGGCTCGGGCCGCGCAGGTCGAGGAAGTACGAGATGCGCGAGGCAATCACCGAGGCCGCGTTGCCCCAGAACGCCTGGGCCTGGAGGTTCGCGCCGTGGTCGCGCAGCACCGTCCGGTAGTCCCCGGGGTCGCAGCCCACGAAGACACCGCAGCGCGAGGAGGACGAGCGCCGCACCGCGTGGCCCGCGCTCTCCAGCGCCTTCCAGCACTCGGTGAGGAACAAGCGCTGCTGAGGGTCCGTCAGCGCGGCCTCCGAGGGCGCCATGCGGAAGAACGACGCATCGAACCGGTCGATGCCGTCCAGGAACCCGCCCCACTTGCTGTAGGTCTTGTCGGGCTGGCCGCGCCGCGCGTCGAAGTGTTGGCGCCAGTCCCAGCGCTCCGGTGGGACCTCCGTGATGGCGCTGCGGCCCGCCGCGAGGTTGTCCCAGAGCGTGTCCAGGTCCGAGGCCCCCGGGAACGCACCCGACATGCCGATGACGGCGATGGGCCCCTCATACCTCGTGGCCGTTCCGACTCCGGGCGAACGCGACGTCTCCATGGCTTTCACCTGCTCCACGCGCACGACCACCTTGCCGATGTTCTTCCGCTCCTGGAGATAGGCGTAGGCGTCGCCCACCTCCGCGAAGTCGAAGACGCGAGCGACCGTCGGGCGCACCCGTCCCGAGGCCAGGTCCTCCGCCAGGGCATCCAGCCCCTCGGTGAGCCGCTCCGCTCGCTCGTCTCCGAGGCGCGACATGTCCACGCTGACGAAGGACTGATTGGAGACCCAGCGCGAGAGGTCCAGCCGGCCGTGCGACTTGAGTCCCGCCATCGCCAGCTCGATGTAGCGGCCCCCGGGCGCGAGCACGTCGATGCCCTTCTGGATGGCCTCCCCGCCGAGGGTGTTGATGACCACGTCCACGCCCCGACCGCCGCTCAGCTCTCGCACGCGCGCGGCGAAGTCCTCGGCGCGGTAGTTGATGGCGTGGTGCGCGCCCGCGCCGCGCAGATGGTCCAGCTTCTCCGGCGACCCGGCGGTGGTGAAGAGCTCCGCCCCCGCGCGCAGGGCCAACTGCAAGCCGAAGAGCCCCGCGCCTCCCGCGGCCGTGTGGAGGAGCACGCGGTCTCCCCGACGCACGCGGCCCAGCTCCAGCACCTCTCGCATGGTGGTGTAGGCCACCGGCGAGGCGGCGGCCTCCTCGAAGCTCGCGTTCGCGGGCTTGCGGACGACGAACGCGGAGGGCACGCAGACCTCGGCGGCATGTCCTCCGTACCGGCGCCCGGTGAGCGCCATCACCGCGTCACCCACGCGGCACCGCGTCACGTTCGTCCCCACCTCCGTCACCGTTCCGGAGACCTCGAACCCCGGGGTGAAGGGGTAGTCCGGCATCGTGGGGTAGAGCCCCTGGATGCACAGCAGGTCGCCGAAGTTGAGGCCGAAGGCGTGCACCTGGACTCGCACGTCGTCCGCCCCGAGGACACGCTTCGCCAGCCGACGCACCTGGACCTGGTCGAACCCCGGCCCCGTGAGCGTGACGGACCGCACGCCCCCTTCCACGTCCTCGAGAGGTCGCGCTTCGACCGGAGGAGTGACGGGCGCGGGAGGCGCGACGGGCGCGGGGGCCCCGAGCTTCTCCTCCAGCGCCGCGCGGTGCTCCTGGCACAGCGCGCGGGCCAGACCCGAGATATCGGGATGGTCGAACAGCGTCGTCGGCTTGATGCGCAGGCCCAATGCATCGCTGAGCCGCGCCACGACCTCCACGCCGGTAATCGAGTCGACGCCGTAGTCGGCGAAGGGCCTGCGCGGGTCCACCTCCTCGTCGGAGATGTTCAGCGCGCTTCGGACGCAGGAGACCATCACCGCCGTCACCTGCCGCTCCAGGTCACCGCCGCTCAGCGCCACGGGCTTCGCCGCGACGGCCTCGCCCGGCGAGGGCTGAAGCACCGCACGCGGCGCCCAGCGCACGAGCTCGCCGTCGCTCTCTCCAACCACCACGTCCTGCGGGAAGGCCGCCAGGTCGTCACGCTCCGGGGAGCAGAGGCTGAAGCCACGCCGGAAGCCGGTCTCGAACAACAGCGCCCGCCACATCGGCACGCTCAGCAGCGGGCCTCCTTCGAGGCGCTCCTCCTCTTCTTCGTACGACCACCAGCCCTTGAGCAGGCCGAAGGTGAGCGTCAGGAAGTCCTGGTTGCGTGTGCCCTCACTGAGGATGAGCCACCCCCCTCGCCGCAAGAGGTCGTGAGCCCCCGCCAGCGACCGCTTCACGCTGCGGGTCGAGTGGAAGACGTTCGTCCCCAGGATGATGTCGAAGGAGCCCGCCTCGAAGCCCTGCGCGCCTGGGTCCTTCTCGATGTCGAGCGCACCGAACCGAACGAAGGGATGACGCGCGGAGAACGTGCGTCTGCCGAGTTGGACGAAGGCGTCGGAGACGTCGGTGTAGTGGTACTCGACCCGTGAAGCCACGGACTCCAGCGCCGGGAGCACGAACGCGGTGGAGGACCCGGTGCCTGCTCCGACCTCGAGGATGCGAATCCGCTGGTCCGCGGAGCGCTGAGGGGCGAGTGCGTTGACGCGAGCCAGGACGGCCGTGGCGGTCGCACGATGGAAGTGGTCGAGCGTCGCGTTCTTGTAGACGGGCTCGACCAGGTCCATCCGGCCGTTCGGGAAGAGCACCTCCGTCCCCAGCTTCTCGCCTCGGACGACGGCCACGAAGGAGTCGAGGCACGCCCAGGCCAGCTCCCACTGCGCGGCCACCGCTGGGTAGCGCGCGGAGAGGCCCTGCTTCACATCGAGCCCCGGCGAGCTTCGCGACTCGGAGCCCCATGAGAACGTCGCACCCTCCCGGGCGACGAGGTGGCCTCGTCGGAGCAAGGCGCCGACCACCGCGGAGAACAGGCGCCGATAGGACGGCACCACGCGGAGACGTTGGGCCCACTGCTCCACGGTGAGCGCCTCACCTTCCCGAGGTGTCCCCTCCGCGCGCAGCAGCGCGGAGAGCCTCCGCGCCGCCATGGCCTCGATCTCCTCCAGCCCCTCCTGCACGTCCTTGTCGACGCGAGGCCCCACTCGAGGAGGCGTCGCATCATCCCGGCCCGCCGACGTGGCGACGGAGACTCGCGCGTCGGGCTCGACTCCGAGCTGCTCCAGGAACCGGGGGCTCGCATCGATGGCCACCACCTGGGAGAGCGGCGAAGCCAGGACCCGGCGAAGCGCCTCGAAGCCCTCCACGGGTCCCATCGAACGCAGCCCGACGGCCGACAGTCGCTTGACGTAGGCCTCCTTCGCGACGACGCCGACCGTGCCCCAGAAGCCCCAGTTGAGGACCTTCACCGGGAAGGGAACCCGCTCCGCGACAGCGGCGGCGAACGCGTCCTCGAAGGTGCAGCCGGCGGCGTAGTTCGTCTGCCCCGCATTGCCACTGAACGAGAGCGCCGAGGAGAAGAAGGCCAGGAAGTCGAGCGGCTCCTGCTCCACCGCTTGCACGAGCGCGACGCTGGTCGCCGTCTTCGCCTCCAGCGCGAGCCGGAAGTCCTCCTCGCTCATGGACTCCAGCGAGCAATCTCTCAGCACGAGGGCGGAATGGAAGACGCCGTGAAGGCCCCCGAACCGCTCCCGGACCTCGCGCACCACGGCCTTCATGCGCACCGGGTCCCGGCCATCGGCGCGCAGGTACAGCGCCTGTCCCCCCAGCGCCTCCATCTGCGCGAGCGCCCGCTGCTGCTCGGGCCCTGGCTCACCGCGCCCCACCAGGACGACCCGCGCGTGAGACTCCCGCGCGAGATACCGCCCCAGCTCGAGCCCGATGCCTCCGCCTCCCCCCAGGATGAGGTAGACACCCCCCTCGCGGAAGGGCGAGGGGACGGAGGCCTCCAACCGGAGCGGCATCAGCTTTCGCGTGAACCGCCTGCGCCGGCGCAGCGCGATGACATCTCCCGGGCGCGACTCGACGTCAGCGCGCAGCCAGTCGCGAAGGCCCTCCACCAGCCCCGGCGTGGCGAGCTCGCCCGAGGCCACGTCGTAGCACCGCACAGTGCAGGCACGGAGCTCCCGCGCGAGCGAGTGCGTGAGCCCATGAAGGGACGCACCGAAGGGCCGGAGCGTCTCCGCTCCATCGATGGCCACCGTGTCGCACGTCACCACCTTGAGTGTCGCGCGTGACGGCCCCGCGAGCAGCACACGCCCCACTTGGAGCAGCGCGAACGCCCCCGCGCGCTGAGCCGCGTCGAGCGCGGCCAGGTCGAGCAACCCCGAGCCCCCCACATCGATGCCGAGGAAGTAGATGACGTCCGCTTGTCCGATGCTCGCGAGCGCCGCGTCCGGCAGCACGTCTCCCAGCGCGAAGTGCGAGAGGCGGTCTCCCGAGTGGGCCGTCCGCAGCACGGAGTCGAGCCCACCCGCCCGAGGCCCCGAGAGCACGACCACGCGCTGCCCCGTCACCGAGGCGGGCCGCGCGCGTTCCTCCTCTTGGGCAACCCATCGCGGCTGGAAGAAGAAGTCCAGCTCGCGCGGCTGGAGCGGGCGCAGGTTCAGCTCGCGCAAGACGACGAGCACTTCACCCGCATCATCGACGAGGGTGACCTCATACCGCTCGCCCCCCTCATTCCTCGCGATGGCGAAGACGCGCTCGGGCAGCGGACGCAGGACCTCCACGGCATCGACGCTGAAGGGCAGGCGCGGTGCCGCATCGGCCTGCTCCGCGAGCGCCCCGACAGTATGGAGCGCGGCGTCGAGGAGCGCGGGATGCAACACGAACCGCTCGCTCCCCTCCATCGCCTCGCTCGGCAGGACCACCCGCCCGAGCGCCACGTCCTCGCCCACCCGGAGCTCGCGAAGCCCCTGATAGGCCGCGCCATAGGCCACACCGTTGCGCGAGAACCGCTCCCGGAGCGCCTCCGTATCGAGCTCGCGGGTGCAGCGAGCCTGCACCTCTGGAACCGACCTGCGCTCGGCCCGGACCTGGAGCGCCCCCACCTCACCGCGTGCATGAACGACGGTTCCGCGGCGCACCTCGAAGAGGGTCCGCTCCTCACGAGGTGTCAGCACCACCTGAAGCTCCAGCTCCGAGTCGACGAACGCGGGCCGCAACCACGTCACGTCCGAGAGCCGGACCGCGCCCCCCTCCCCCTTCTGGCGCTGATAGGCACGCGCCACCAGGTCCAGGTACGCGACCCCGGGCAGCACCGGCCTGCCATTCACCCGGTGGTCCCGGACCTTCCACTCCGTCGCCTTCAGCAGCGTGGACTCCGCGCCGGCCTCCGGACGGGCAAGAGCCTCCACGGGAGCCCAGTAGCGGGTCCGCGCGAACGCATAGCCCGGGAGCGAGATGCGCCGAGGCCGTGGCGACGCGTACAGGCGCTCCCAGGGAACCTCCGCTCCCGCGATGAAGCCCTCCCCGATGGCCGACAGGTCGCGCGAGTGGAGGACCTCCTCGTCGAGGCTCGGGCCTGTCGCCCCAGGAGTGAGCTCCGCCCAGAGCACGCCAGCGGTCTCTCCCCGCCCCACGCGAGCCAGCACCTCCAGCGCCTCGTCCAGCGAGTGGACGACGGTCGCGATGCGCACATCCATCGCCTCCCGGCCCACCTGCAACGTGTAGGCGACATCCCGAAGCGCCACCGACGAGAGGCGCCGCAAGCCCGTGTGCAGCGAGGAGGCCGTCGCCGCCAGCCGCTCGCGATTGCGCGCGGAGAGGACCAGCAGGAGCCCCGCCTCGGGCTGCGCTGGAGTGAGGGACGGCGCTTCCGGTGCCTCCTCGAGGATGACATGGGCATTGGAGCCCCCCGCGCCGAACGAACTGACAGCGGCGCGCCGAGGCGTCTCCCCTCTTCGCCACGACTCACTCGTCCGCTGGACCCGGACGGGAGAGTCCGCGAGCTCCAGGTTCGGGTTGAGGGTCTCCGAGTGCAACGACGGCACGAGCCAGCCATGGCGGAACTGGAGGAGGACCTTCGTCAGGCCCGCGACTCCGGCGGCGGCCTCGAGGTGGCCGATGTTGGACTTGATGGAACCCGTGGCACAGAAGCCCGAGTCGGCCGTCTCGTTCCGGAAGGCACGCCGCAGCCCGATGAGCTCGATGGGGTCTCCGAGCGACGTCCCCGTGCCATGCGCTTCGAGGTAGCTGATGGTCCGCGCGGGTATCCCCGCGACCCGCAGCGCATCTTGAATCACGTCACCTTGAGCGCGCGGGTTGGGAACCGTGTAGCCCTGCGTCTTCCCGCCATGGTTGATGGCGCTCCCCAGAATCGTGCCGTGGATGACGTCGCCATCCGCGAGCGCCCGTGAGAGCGGCTTGAGCAACAGCGCGCCCACGCCCTCTCCAGGCACGTAGCCATCGCCCCCCGCGCCGAAGCTGCGGCAGCGCCCATCCGTGGACGCGAAGCCCCGGCTGCAGATCTGGAGGTACTTGTTCGGATGCAGGGACAGATTCACGCCGCCCACCAGGGCCATCTCGCTCTCCCCCGACAGCAGGGACTGGCAGGCCAGGTGCAGCGCGGTGAGCGACGACGAGCACATCGTGTCGACGACGAAGCTGGGGCCTCGGATGTCGAAGAAGTGCGAGACGCGGTTGGCGATGGACGAGAGCGGCGAGATCAGCGGCGCACGGCCCGCAGCGGCCTCCTCCACCCCGAACAACTGGTAGTCCGCGTAGAGCACTCCGACGAAGACCCCCAGACGGGTGCCGGCGAGCGCCTTTCTCGGATAGCCCGCGTCCTCGACGCAGTGCCACGCCTCCTGGAGGAAGAGTCGCTCCTGCGGGTCGATGAGCGCGGCCTCCCGAGGGGAGATCTGGAAGAAGAGGGGATCAAACGCCGCCGGGTCGGAGATGAAACCGCCCCACTTCGAATAGGCCCTGTCGTAGCGACGAGGGTCCCACCGCTCCGGGGGAATCTCCGTGATGGAGTCGACTCCGCCCTTGAGGTTGTCCCAGAGCTGGTCCAGGTCCTCCGCGCCAGGGTAGCGGCCACTGACGCCGATGATGGCGATGCGGTCGCTCCAGGCCCCCTCTCGCGCGAGAGGCTCGTGCGAGATGAGCGTCACCAGCTCCGGCGTCACCACGGCAGGCGCGGCGGTCTCCGGGGTCAGGAGCTGGTTGAGCACCTCTCGACGCTCGGTGACCAGGTACTCCGCCAGCTGGGTCAGCCGCGAGTGCTCGTACAGCACCGTCTTCGACAACGGGCCCACCTGTCGCTCGAGGTCGCGCACGAGCTGATTCACCATCAGCGAGTCGACCCCATACCCATCCAGGGGTTGGTCCAGCGCGATGCGCTCGGGGGCGAGCTTCAGGGTCCGCGCGACGAACGCACGCAGGAAGTGCTCGGTCCGCGTCCGCAGCTCTCCCACCGCGAGCAAGGGACTCACGGAGCCCGGCTTCGGCCCCTCGTCCCGGGTGTCCGCGCCGGGAGCGGGTGAGCCCGGCGGAGAGGCCACCGTGTCGAGCAGCCAGTACCGCTCGCGAGCAAAGGGATAGGACGGCGTGCTCACGGGAGGCGGAGCACCCTGAGCGTAGAGGGAGGACCAGTCGACCTCGGCCCCTGTCACCCAGCGCTGCGCCCACCGCGCGCCCTCCCTGTCGCCTCGGGGTCCCGCCTCGACCTGCGCGACCGGAGTCCCCGCCGTGCCCCGGTACACCTGCTCCGGGAGCTCTCCCCGAGCGAAGGCGGCGAGCTTCCTCCGGGCGTCATCCAGGCTCGAGGCCATCACCGCGAGCCGCTCCGTCATCACCGCGCGCCGAAGCTGCAACGTCGCGGCGAGCCGCTCCAGGAGACCCGACGCATCCGAGACACCTCGGCGGCGCTCCAGCCAGACCGCCAGGTTCTCCACCATCGCGCGAAGCCGCTCCCCGGACCGGGCCGACAGCGGGAGGACCCAGTGCGCCCTCCGCGGCGCGGGGCGAGAGTGCGGGCGTGGCGCCTCCTCGATGACCATGTGGCAGTTCGTGCCGCTGAAGCCGAACGCGCTCAGGGCCGCGCGGCGAGGATGCGCGCCCTCCCGAGGCCAGGGCCGAGCGGTCCTCGCGAGCTCCAGCGGGCTCGACGCCCAGTCGTGATGGCGCGTCGGCTGCGCCACCTGGAGGGTCGCGGGGATGCGCTCGTGCTGAAGCGACAGGAGGATCTTGATGAGCCCCGCCAGACCGGACGCCGCCGACGTGTGGCCCAGGTTGCTCTTCACCGCCCCGAGCAAGCAGAAGTGCCGGTCCTGCGAATGCTGGCGCAGCGCCGTCGCGAGCGCCTCGACCTCGATGGGGTCACCCAGCGGAGTCCCGGTCCCGTGGGCTTCGACGTAGTCGAGCGTCCTCGGGTCGATGCCGGCACGACGCCAGACCTCCAGCTCCAGCGCGGTCTGCGCACGCCCCGACGGCGCGGTGATGCCGTTGGTCCGCCCGTCCTGATTGATGCCCGAGCCTCGGATGACGCCGTGAATCCGGTCGCCATCGCGGAGCGCATCCTCCAGCCGCTTGAGGACCACCACCGCCGCGGCCTCGCCCACGACGATGCCATCCGCCCCGTCATCGAAGGAGCGGCAGTGCCCCGTCGGAGAGAGCATGCCCGCGTGGCTCATCTCGACGTACGTCTGCGGGGACAGGTAGAGCGTCACGCCCCCCGCCAGCATCAGGTCGGCCTCGCCTCGCTGGAGCATCCCGCACGCCATGTGGGTTGCGACCAGTGACGAGGAGCAGGCGGTGTCGACGGCCAGCGCCGGCCCTCGAAGGTTGAGGTGGTAGGCGATGCGCGCCGCGAGGATGGACGTCGCGTTGCCCAGCATCATCTGCCCCGCGCGCTCGGGATGCTCCCTGCGCGGCAGCAGCGCGCCGTACTCATTGCTGATGACACCCGCGACGACGCCACACCGGCTGGCCGCGAGCATGGAGGGCGATTGCCCCGCGTCCTCCAGCGCCTTCCAGGACTCCTCCAGGAACAACCGCTGCTGCGGGTCCATCACCTCCGCTTCCGCGGGCGAGAGGCCGAAGAACGCCGGGTCGAAGCAGTCCACGTCGGAGAGGAACCCTCCCCAGCGGCTGTTCGTCCGGTTGGGGGTCCCCACCCGCGCGTCGAAGTAGTGCTCGGAGTCCCAGCGCTCGACGGGCACCTCTCCTATCCCGCTCCTGCCCGCGTCGAGCAGATCCCAGAGCTCCTCCGCGTCGCGAGCACCGGGGAAGCGGCCCGCGAAGCCAATCACCGCGATGCGCGAGTCGTCCGAGCGGGACTCCGCGGGCGGCAAGGGCTCGGGAGTGGGGTGCACCCTCGGCGCGGCCTTCGGGAAGGCCTCCGCGACATGCCGCGCCAGCTCCCTCACGCTCGAATGGTCATAGAGGGCTTGGATCTTCAGCGTGATGCCCATCCGGCGGTTGATGGCATCGACCAGCGCCAGGCCCTCCAGCGACCCGACGCCCAGGTCGACGAAGCGTGCATCCGGGTCCAGCTCAGGAACCCCCAGCTCCATCACCTCCGCGGCCAGCGCCAGGAGCGTGTCGCGCAGGGCGGCCCCCTCGTCCGTCGACGGGGCGGGAGGTCCCTTGCGAGTGCCGGAGGCAGCCACGGCGTCCACATGGGGCGTGGGCTGTTGCAGCGCCTCGAGGTTCGCGGCGAACAGGGCCTCTTCCGTGAGGGAGTCGGCGCGCTCGAGCTCGAGCAACATGTAGAAGAAGAGCCTCCGCCGCAGGGCCTTGCCGAAGTGGACCCAGCTCCGATGCAACGTCTCGAAGGCCGCGGCCTCGGGCTTCTCCCGCGTGAGGCGAGCGAGATTCTGCTCGAAGTTCGGGTCGTCGAGGAAGTGGATCACCTCGCGGCTCGAGTCGATGCAGCGGCGGAGCTTCAGCTTCGCCTTCGTCAGCATCCCCGCGTACTCCGTGAGCGAGCTGCTGAACATCGCGAGCTCGGGCAACTCGACGGGCACCGTGGAGGCCACGGAGTCGATCAGGAGGACGCGTCCCCCTGGGGCCAGACTCGCGACGATGTTGTCCAGGGCCTCCTGCTTGCGCTGGATGTGAGGGAAGACCTCGAAGCCCACCACCAGGTCGTAGGTGGAGGGGAACGGGTCGCGCGCGCTGTCGCGGTTGAAGATCTCGATTCGTGAACCGAGCCCTGCTCGCGCCACTCGCTGGGCCGCGCTCCGCGCCTGTCCGGGCGAGATGTTGTAGCCGTGCGCGGCGGCCTGGGGCAGCTCGCGCATCAAGCCGATGAGGTCCACCCCGAGGCCACAGCCGATGTCCAGGACCCGGCGCACCCGCGTGAGGTCGACCCCGTCCAGCAAGAGCCGCTTGGCCTGCTGCTGCCCCATCCGCAGCGCCTGACGGAAGGCCGGGTGGCGCTCCGGCTCGTGATACGCCAGCAGCCAGGAGAACCCCAGGGGCGGCTGGAGCAGCGGCGCGAAGGTGAGGTGGGGCTCGTCCCCCTCCCCGGGAGTGGCGTCCGAGAAGAGCGCGTCGTAGTAGGAGCCGATTCGCCGGGCGCTCTCCTCCACCGGTCCCGACGGGGCGGTGCGCTCACCCTGCGCGACCGGAGCCAGGGAGACGGGGTCGAGCGAGCAACTCCGCTGCTCGAAGGGATAGGTCGGGAGCGAGACGCGGCGCACGGGGCCTTGGTGGAGCAGGCGCCAGTCGACGCGCTGTCCGGAGACCCAGAGCCCCGCGAGGGCCTCGAGGTCTCCCGCCGCGAGGGCCTGGGCCGCTCCCTGGCCCTCCACGGCATGTCGCGGAGCCGAACCTCGCGCCCCCACGGGCTGTCCCTCGACGAACGCGTCCAGGGCCTTGGCGAACTCGGGCAGGGAGGAGACGACCACCGCCCATCGCTCGGAGAAGGCCTCACGCCCGGTCTGCAACGTGAACGCGATGTCCGCCAGCGACAGGCGCCCTTCCCCGCCGCGCACGGCGCCAGCGAGCCGGGAGGCCACCTCCCGCAGCCGCGCTTGCGAGCGTGCGGACAAGACCATCACCTGGGGACCTGCCGAGATGCCGGAGCTCGATGCCTCCATGGACTCCTCGAGGACCGCGAAGGACTCCACGCCTCCCGCGCCGCATGCGGTGATGCATGCGCGCCGAGGCATGGGCACACCCGTCTCCTGGCGACGTGGCCACTCCATCGCGTGAGTCGGGAAGAAGAACGGTGACGCCGTCACATCCACTTCGGGCGCGAGCTTGCTCGCCACATGCAGCGGCAACAGCTCGCCGTGTCGCAACTGGAGCAGCGCGCTGATGAGCTGCAAGACACCGGACGCGGTCTCCGGGTGGCCGACGTAGGGTTTGACGGAGCTGTAGGCACAGAAGCCCCGCGCCTCACCCGCGGTCTCGAGCAGCGCGCGGGTCGCCGCCCGCCACTCCGTGATGTCCGACAGCGAGGCCCCCTGGGCCTGGGCGCCGTAGACACCGAGGGTCTCTCCGGTGACTCCAGCCTCTCGCAGCACACCGGCCAGATGGGAGGCCTGTGTCACCGGCGAGGGGAGGAAGTAGTCGGAGGCGCTGCCCTTGTGGGAGAGCGACGTGGCGCGGATGAATCCATGGAGGTTGTCGCCGTCCGCCACGGCCCGCGCCGCGGGCTTCAGCAGCACCACCGCCACGGCCTCGCCCGGCGTGAAGCCGTCGCCTTGACCATCGAACAGCGCGCTGTCCGGGCGCGTGGAGACGACCCGCAGCTCCGACAGCCGCATGTACTGGGAGGGATGCAGGTAGAGGTTGACGCCGCCGACCAGGGCCAGCGTGCACTCGCCTCGCCGCAGGGCTTCTCGGGCGAGGTGGAGCGCCGCCATCGAGGAGGAGCACGCCGCGTCCACCACGAGGCTCGGCCCGGTGAAGCCGAAGAAATTGGACACCCGGCACGGCAGCCCGTTGGCGCTGGCGTCCACCGCGGTGTCCCCGCCACCGCTTCGCTGGGTATAGCTGGACGGTCTGGCGCCGATGAAGACACCGACGCGCTCCTCGCGCAGGGACTCACTCGTGTAGCCAGCGTCTTCCAGCGCGGCCCAGCTCGTCTCGAGCAGCAGCCGCTCTTCCGGAGTGAGCGCACGCGCGGCTCGCGGGGTCATGCCGAAGAAGAGCGGGTCGAACTGGTCGACATCGTCGAGGAACGCGCCCCACCGCGGGAGGGACCACTTCTCCTGGAACGCACGCCAATCCCAGCGCTCGGGGGGAACCTCTCGGATGGAACGAACCCCCGCCCGGAGGTTCCGCCACAGCGAGTCCACGTCCTTGGCGCCAGGGAACAAGCCCGCCATGCCGATGACGGCGATGCCTTCGGGCGTCTCCTTGGGGGCACGCGCCACTTCTCGCGGAGGCGTGCCGAGGTGCTTCTCCAGGGCGTCCCGATGTGACGCCATCAGGGCGGCGGACAGGCGCGCGACGGAGTCGTTCTCGAGCGGCAGGGTCCTCGGGATGGGCCCGAGTCCCTCACTCAGCCGATGGTTGAAGCGCTGGAGGAGGATTGAATCCAATCCCAGCTCGGCGAAGCGGTCGTCATCGGAGAGCTCGCCGTCGTTCAGGCGGAGCTCTTCACGGAGGAGGGAGCGAAGCCACTGTCGCGCGCGGGGCTCGAGGGAGGACACCGGTGCCTCGGGAGGTGGAGCGGGCCGCGCGGGCGGCGCGGGTGGGACCTGGAGGGAGGGAGACGGCTCCTCGCGAACCAGTCCGTTGCTGCGTGCCAGCAGCAATCGCTCGGGGAGCGAGGAGACCTCCGCGTCGTCGTCCCCCATCACCGCGGACGAGCTGAAGCCTTCCCTGTCGAGCAAGAACCGCCAGCCCGTGGCATCGAGCAGCGGTGAGTCGGAAAGGCGCAGGTGCGCGTCCTCGAATCGCCACCAGCCATCCAGCAGGCCGAACGTCAGCGTCGTGAAGTGCTGGACCCGCGTCAGCTCTTGCAGGAGGAGCCATCCGCCACGCTTGAGGAGCCACTTCGCGTGTCGCAGCGACTCCGTGCAGGAGCGAGTGGCGTGGAGGACGTTCGCGGCGAGCACGAGGTCGAACCCGCCTCGCTCGAAGCCCTGCGCCCCCGGGTGCCGCTCCACGTCCAGCGGCTTGAAGCGCAGGAAGGGGAAGTCCTTCGCGAATCGCTCCTGACCGTTCAGCAGGAACGCGGGCGAGACATCGGTGTAGACGAACTCGACGGCGCGTCCGGAGTCGCGCAGCGCGGCGAGCACCGCCGCCGAGGTCCCTCCCGTCCCCGCGCCAATCTCCAGCACGCGGAAGGACTCGGTGTCGGGGGAGGCGCGGAGAGCCGCCTCGACCGCCGCGGCCACCTGCTTCCGCAGCGCCTGCGCCTGCGGATTGTCCGAGTAGATGGGCGCCACCAGGGCCGACGAGCCCCCTGGGAACAGGACATCCGTCGCGCGCTGCGTCCCACGGAGCACCGAGACGAACGCGGTGGCGGCGGTGTCGAGAAGCGTCAGATGCGAGGACAGGAGCGGATGCCGCCGGGCGAGCTCCTGACGCCTCCGGGAAGAAGCCTCCGGTGCTTCCTCCAAGGCGGGAGCAATCACGGAGAGGCGGGAGCCTTCATCCTGGAGCCACCCGAGCCGCACCGCGGGCGCGATGAGGGCATCGAGGAGCCGCCGATGGGGCGCGATGACTCCTGCCCGCTCGGCGAGGCTCGCTTTCTCGTGGAGCTCCCCCGGCGCGCTCAGGATGCCCAACTGTCGAAGGATGGCCGCGAGCGCACGAGCCCCCTCTTCCTCCAGCGCATCCTGTCCCTGGCGGAACGCATCGAGGGACGCGAACACCGGACGGCGGATGGAGGCCACGGTGCGCTCGAAGTCGACGGGCGAGAGCCCCGAGACGGGCTGACTCCCGGGCATCGGGTTCGGGGACAGTTCTCGGAGCAGATCGGGCGTCGCGACGAGGCAGGCCACCTGCGGCTCGCCCGAGGCGAGAATCGACTCCAGCGCCGCGAGTCCCTCTGGCACTTCGATGGAACCCAAGCCGAGCTGTGCCATCCGCCGCTTGGCTTCGGGCGTGGCGACGGCTCCGACGGAGCCCCAGTATCCCCAGTGGATGATTCGCAGCGGCAGGTGCTCCCTGAACCGGTGCGCCATCGCGTCCTGGAGTGCGCAGGCGGCCGCGTAGTTCGCCTGACCCGCGTTCCCGAGGAAGGACTGCATCGACGAGAAGACGACGGCGAAGTCGAGCGGCTCATCGCGCACGGCCTCGAAGACCGCCTCGGCCCCGTCGACCTTCGGCGCGAGCACGGCGAGCAGGTCCCGCGTCTCCAGGTCTCGCAGGGCCCGGTCCTTCAACACGAGCGCGGAGTGGAAGACGCCGTGCAGCGCACCGAAGCGGCGCTTGATGTCGTCGACCACGGAGCGCATGCGGGCCCTGTCCGCGCAATCCGCTTCGACGTAGAGGGCCTCTCCGCCCTCGCGAGCAAGCGCGTCGAGGGTGCCACGAAGCCCCGCATCGAGGGGCCTGCGACCCACCAACACCACCCGGGCCGCCGAGGTGCGAGCCAGATGTCTCGCGACAGCAAGGCCGATGCCGCCCGCCCCGCCGACGATGAGATAGACCCCTCCACGCCGGAAGGGAGACAGGTCGGGAGGAGCCAACTCCAGCGGGGCAAGGACGCGCTCGAACCGGAGATGGCGCCGGAGCGCCACATCGCGGGGACGGGCGCTCGTGGGCTCGGAGAGGATGGCGCGGGCCACGGCTTCACGGGCCGCCGTCGGAGCACCGGGCCCCACGTCCTCGCGCGCCACATCCACGGTGGCGACACGGATTCGAGGTGTCTCGCGTGCGACGGCCTTGCCGAAGCCCGCGAGCGCGGCGCCGCCAGGAATCACCCTGTCGCCCGCCAGGATGGAGCAGGCACAGGTCGAAACGATTCTCAGCTCGACAGGCCCCGCCTCCGCCCGGGTCAATGCCCGCACGAACCGAAGCAAGGAGACAACAGGCGCGGTCGACGAAGACGCAGGTCCCGCGACGAAGCACACCTGGCTGACCGCTCCGAGCCGAGGGAGCAGCCGTTCCCAGCCCTCCTCCTCCTCGGAGGACAGATGCCACACCTGGTCCGAGTACGAGCGCGTCTCGCTCCCCAGATGAACCGTGAGCGCGGAGTCCCCCAGCCACCGGACCAGTGCAAGGCCCAGCTCCAGCCCCCCGCTGTCCATGATGACCAGCGACCGCCCCGAGCCCGTCGAGAGGGGCCCCACCATCGGCGCGGCGCCATCCGCGAAGGAGCGCGTGCTCCACGCGAGTGGCATCGGTATCCACTCACTGCGCAACAGCGTGGGGGGGTGTCCCGGCACGTGAACGTCGGCGGTCTGCGTGACGAGGGGCTCCTGGATGGGCGACTCCGGACGTCGTGGCAGCCAGTACCGCTCGCGCGCGAACGGAGAGGACGGCAGATGCGCGCGGCGCGGCCTGTGCGTCCTGGGCAGAGTGGTCCAGTCGACCTCCGCCCCCGCTACCCACGCCTCGGCGAGCGCTGACAGTTCCTCGGTCGTGGAACGAGCCACACGACGCACGGCTGGATCCGAAGCGTCGTCGCGCACCTCTCCGAACCAAACGCGCTCAGACACCTCGCCCCGCGAGAAGCGCGTGAGCGCATCCACGGCCTCCAGCCGATCATCCGCGACAACAGCCAACCGCGCGGCCATCGGCGACCGCCCTGTCTGAAGCGTGTACGAGACATCGGCGAGACTCGCCTCCGTCGAAGGTGTCTCGCGCAACCACGCGGCAACCTCCCCCGCGAGAACCTCCAGTCGCTCCTTGTCTCGCGCGGAGAGCACGAGCACCTGGGGCTCCACCTCCTCCTGACGAGGGCTCCGGGGGTATTCCTCGACCACCACGTGCGCGTTGACGCCACCAAAGCCGAAGGAGCTGACGCCCGCGCGCCGTGGCGCGTCCCCTTCCACTCGCCACGGCGTGTTGCGCTCGACGATGAAGAAGGGACTCTTCGCCAGGTCGATGTGCGGGTTGAGCGTCTCGAAGTGGAGCGTCGGCGGGAGCGTCCGCGCGCGCATGGCGAGGACCACCTTGAGCAAGCCCGCCAGCCCCGCCGCCGCCTCGAGATGCCCGAAGTTGCTCTTGACCGACCCGAGCCCGCACCACGGCGCCACCGCCGAGTCCTCCCGCGACAGCTCCCGGAACGCCCTCCGCAGCGCCTGGACTTCGATGGGGTCCCCCAGCCGCGTCGCGGTCCCATGCGCTTCGATGTAGCCGACCGTCCGCACGTCGACCCCGGCCCGCGAGTACGCCTCGACCAGCAGCTCGGCCTGGGACGCCCCATTCGGCGCGGTGAGCGAGTTCGCCTGACCGGCATGGCCGACCGCGCTCCCGAGGAGGAGGCCGTGAATCGCGTCCCCATCCGCCTCGGCCTGTGAGAGCCGCTTGAGCACCACCGCGGCGGAGCCCTCGCCGCGCACATAGCCGTCCGCGCGGTGGTCGAACGTCCGGCAGCGGCCACCACTGCTCAACATCCCGGCATGCGAGAAGGAGAGGTGGAAGAAGGGCGAGAGCACCAGGTTCACGCCGCCGGCAATCACCACATCGGACTCACCGCTCCGCAGCGCCTGGAGGGCCCGATGCACCGCCACGAGTGAGCTCGAGCACGCGGTGTCGATGGGCTCACTCGGCCCTCTCAAGCCCAGCAGATGTGAGATGCGATTGGGCAGGATGGAGCGGGCATTCCCCGTCGACGTGTGCGCCTCGACCTGCCCTCCGGACCGCGCCAGCAGCTCCGCGTAGTCCGACGTGCAGACCCCCACGAAGAGCCCGGTCCGAGTGCCTCGAAGGCTCGCCGGGTCCAACCCCGCATCCTCGAGTGCCCGCCAGACCGTCTGGAGGAAGATGCGCTGCTGTGGGTCCATCAGCTCGCACTCGCGGCGAGAGATGCCGAAGAAGCGGCCATCGAACTGGTCCACACCTTCGATGAACGCGCCCCAGCGAAGTGCCTCCGTCGAAGAGCCGCCACCGCCCAGCGAGCGCCAATCCCAACGCTCCGAGGGAATCTCCCGGACCAGGTCCCGCCCTGCCTCGAGGTTTCGCCAGAACCCGCTCAGCGTCTCGGAGCCTGGAAGCACCGCGGCTGCCCCCACGATGGCAATCGGTTCATCGTTCCGCGCACGCGCGGCGACCTTCGGAGCAGGCGCGGGAGCTGGAAGCTCGGCCACGGGAGCAGACACCTCCCGCGTGATTCGCGGCGCCAGATGCGTCGCGAGCTTCTGGAGCGTCGACTGCTCGAAGAAGAGCGCCGGAGTCAGGGAGAGGCCGAACTCGGAGTTGAGCCGGTTCGCCAGCTCGGTGAAGGAGAGCGAGTCGAACCCGAACTCCCCCAGCTCCCGCTCCGGACCCAGCTTGCGAGGCTCCTGCTTGAGGATGGCCGCCGCCAGCGTGGTGAGCCGAGACCGAAGCTGCTCCACCGACAGGGCGGAAGAGGTCCGCGGAGCCTGCGTCGGCGGAGGCGCGCTCCGCGCCGGAGCAAAACGCGCACGGATGCGCTCGACGTGCCCCTCCGCGACGAACAACTGGGGTGTCTCGAGCAACAGCGCGTCCTCGAAGGCCGCCAGCCCCGTGGCCGTCGCCATCGGACGAAGGCCCAGGACGTCGGAGAACCAGCTCTCCGTCGGCCCATCGACCGCCATTCCGCCCTCGCGCCACAGCGGCCAGCTGAGTGAGCGAGTGACCCCGAAGCGCTCCCCTCGCGCGCGAAGGGCTTCACGGCTCTCGACGAAGCCATCGAGAAACGCGTTCGCGAACGCATAGTCCGCCTGCCCGACGTTCCCCATCAGTCCCGCGACCGAGGAGAAGACCACGAACACCTCGAGGGGCTCCGAGCGCAGCGCCCGGTCCAACAGCGTGACGCCCGTGACTTTCGGCGCGACGACCTCCTCCACTTCGGCCAAGGTCTTTCGCGTCAGCCGCGAATCCCGGATGACACCCGCCGAATGAATCACTCCGGCGACCCCACCGAAGCGCGCCTTCGCCTCTGCCACCAGTCGCGAGACATCCTCCTCGCGAGTGACGTCCGCCTGGACATAGAGGGCCTCGCCCCCTTGCGCGGTCAGCGAGGCGAGCCACTCACCCAGCGCCTCCGTCAGGGGAGACCGACCGCAGAGAACCAACCGGGCCCCCTGCGTCGCGAGCCGCTGCGCGAAGAGCCGCCCGAGTCCCCCCGCCCCGCCCGTCACCAGGTACGCGCCGCCTGCACGCGGCGAAGCCCTGCGGCCGAGCCCCACCGGCAGCTCCTTCAGCACGCGAACCTGGCGTCGCCCCTCCAGATAGCGGACCTCGCTGTCCCCCGATGCGAGTTCCTTCCGCACGACGTCGACGAACGAGGGCCCGCGCAAGTCCGCAGCGGGAGCGGACACCACCGTGGCCGAAGCCCCCGCATGCTCCAGGGCGAGCGTCTTGCCGAACCCCGCGAGCGCCCCCGTCCAGGGGCGGCGCAGACCGTCTTCCTCTTCATGCAGGAAGAGAAGTCGAAGCGTGAGCTCCGCGGCCCCCACCGCCGCGGCCTGGGTGAGGAACAGCGAGGCAAACAACCCCGCGGCCAGCTCGCTCCGCGTGCCCCCATCCCCACGCCACAGATGGACGACAGACCGAGGTGAAGCTCCCTCCTCGGCGAGAGCCGCGAACAAGGAGCGAAAGTCACCCGGCTCTCCTGGACGGAGCACGTAGTGACCACGCCCGATGCACCGGAAGCCGGGCCCTTGCTCGACGAGGACCACCCGGCCGCGCCACTGCTTCGAGAGCTGAGCCCATCGCTCGGTGCCCGAGTCCAGCAGGAGCAGCTCCGGCTCCTCATCCCCCCGCGAAGACAGAGCCTCCACCCAAGCAGGCGCGAAATAGACGAGGTCCCGAGGAGCCACGGGAGCCTGCTCCGCTCGCGCGGGCCGCAGGAAGAAGTCGCGAATCTCCAGGTGGATGTCGCCCTGGGCATCCGCCACCGCGAGGTCGATTCCGCTCCCGCTCGCGGCACGCGTCACATGAACGAAGCACCGCGCTGGGAGCCGTCCCGAGAGCCGCACCTCTCCCATCGTGAACGGCAGGTGCAGCTCCTTCGCGGAGTGATTCCAGAAGCCCGCGAGCGCGACCTGCAGCGCGCCATCAATCATTCCCGGATGAAGGAGCACATCCCCGGGCCCCTGCTCTCGCGCGCCTGTCGGAAGAGCGAGCACCCCGAGCGCCTCGTGCTCCGAGGCCCACACCTCTTCCACGGGACGGTACGCGGGACCGAGCTCGAGCCCGTACTCCCGCAAGCTCGCATAGAGCTCACCGCGCGAGATGCGAGGAAGGACGCGGGCCCGAATCGCCGCCAGGTCCAAGCGGCGCGGAGTCCAGGAGGGCTCCGGAGGAAGAACACGCCCCTGCGCGTGGCGCACCACCGCGCCACCTTCGCCACTCGACTGGATGGAGAAGGACCCGTCCTCCGCGCCCTGCTGAAAGTGGAACGAGACCTTCGCGGCCCCACTCTCGGCCCGAACCGGCCGCATCCAGACGAGCCCACCCAACCGGGTGACAGGCTGCCCCGTGACAGTGGACCCCGCCGACCGAGCCATCTCCACCATCGCCGCCGCGGGGAGCACCACGTCGCCGCGCACCACATGGTCAGCGAAGAAGACGTCATCGGCCGTCAATCGGAAGTCGACGCGCGAGGGCCGCGTCATGACGGGAAGCCAGAAGCGCTCAGGCGCGAAGGCGTGACCGGGCAGATGCACCCTGCGCGGAGTCGTGGGGCGAGGCAACGCGCTCCAGTCGAGCTTGACGCCACTCACCCAGAGCTGCGCCAGCCGCGCGAGGTCCCCACTCGCCGCCACCTCCGCGACGAAGCCGCGTCCAGCCGCGCCCTCCAACAAGGACGCCCAACCCCGGTGGGAGCGAGCATTCCCCACCGCGAGCAGTGCCCCCGCCCCTGACTCCAGGAACCGCCGAAGCGCCGCCACCACCTGCTCACGGCCGGAAGCGACAAAGGCCAGTCGCTCATCCATCGCGGTACGCCCCACCTGGAGGGTGTAGGCGACATCCACGAGCCGCTCGTCGCTCCCTTGTTCCCACCACCGCAACAGGGCCGCCGCCTGAGCGCGGAGCCGCTCCGGGTCCCGCGCCGACAGCACCCACAGCTCCGGCCCACCGGCAGAGGCCTCGGTGGAAACAGGACGCGGAGGCGCCGACTCCAGGACCACGTGCGCATTGGAGCCGCCAAAGCCAAACGAGCTCACCCCCGCGCGACGAGGCTTGGACGTCCTGCCCCACTCCACCGGGCCCGTGGCCAGGAAGAAGGGACTGCCCGCGAGGTCGACGTGGGGGTTCTGCTCCGCGCAGTGGAGGTTCGAGGGGATGACCCCCAGGTGCATGGCGCCGACGACCTTGGCGACGCCCGCGAGCCCCGCGGCGGCCTCGAGGTGCCCGATGGAGGACTTGAGCGCCCCCAGCGCGCAGACGGGTGGAGCACTCGCATGTGCCCACTCGGAGTAGAGGCCCGCGAAGGCTTCCTTCAGTGCGTTGACCTCGATGGGGTCCCCGAGCACCGTGCCGGTCCCATGCGTCTCGATGTACGAGACGGTCGCCGGGTCGATGGCCGCATCCCGATACGCGGCGCGGAGCAGCTCGACCTGCGCGGACGGGTCGGGCGCGGTGAGCGACTGCGCGCGGCCTCCATGATTCTCCGCCGAGCCGAGCACGATGGCGTGGATGGGGTCGCCATCCCGCTCCGCGTGGCGCAGGG
The DNA here is from genome assembly GCF_000331735.1 of Myxococcus stipitatus DSM 14675. GTDB lineage: Bacteria > Myxococcota > Myxococcia > Myxococcales > Myxococcaceae > Myxococcus > Myxococcus stipitatus. The sequence goes on from NC_020126.1 coordinate 6,887,390, forward strand.
GCTTGAGCAACAGCATCACCGCGCCTTCGCCGCGCACGTAGCCATCCGCCGAGCGGTCGAACGTGCTGCACCGGAACCTCGGGCTGAGATACCCGCCACGCGCCAGGCTGACGTGGAACAGCGGTCCCAGGACCAGGTTCACGCCGCCCACGAGTGCCAGGTCGCACTCGCCAGCGAGCATCGAGCGTCGGGCGCGGTGGAGCGCGACCAGCGAACTGGAGCACGCGGTGTTGATGGGCGAGCTGGGCCCTCGGAGGTTCAGGAAGAACGACAGCCGATTGGTGAGGACCGTCTCGGAGACCCCCGAGAGGGTGTACGCATCCACGGGCTGCTGCTCGCGGCACTGCACCTCCCAGTACTCCGAGCCCGCCGAGCCCACGAACACACCGGTCCGACTGCCAGCCAGCGTCGTCGGGTCGAGGCCCGCGTCCTCGATGCAGTGCCACGCCACTTCGAGCAGGAGCCGCTGACGAGGGTCCAACAACTCCGCCTCGCGCGGCGAGATGCCGAAGAAGGCCGCGTCGAAGCGGTCCACGTCGTCGATGAAGCCCGCCTTGAAGTCCGGCTCGACGCCCGAGCGCTCGAGCGTGGCGCGAAACGCCTCCGACCCCGGTCGCTCGCGAGGCATCACGCGGACGCCGTCGGCTCCACGCGCCAGGGAGTCCCAGAACGCCGGAAGGTCCGCTCCGCCCGGCAGTCGACCCGCGATGCCGATGATCGCGAGGGGCTCCCCTTCGCGGACCCGCCAGTCCTCGCTCTTCAACGAAGCCGCTGAGGCCGCACGTGCCTCAGGGGCCTGCACCGGCGCGGAGACAGGGCCGGGTGGTTCTGCGCCCACCTCCGTCTGTTGCGTCAAGGCCCGAGGAGCCACACGCGCGCGCGGGTCCTCCGCCAGATGCGCGGCCATCGCGTGAAGCGTGGTGAACCGATAGAAGGCCGTCGGCGACAGCTCGACGCCAAGCCGGGCGCGGATCTGGACCGCCAACGCCGTGAACCGCAGGGAGCGAAAGCCATACTCTCCCAGCGGCCGGTCGAGCTCGATGAGGCCCGCGCCAGGGGCCACCTTCTGGGCCAGCTCGCGCAGCACCTCCGCCAGCGCCAAGGCGCCCGCAGGAGCCGGGCTCACAGCCGCCCCCAGCTCGGCGGCAAGCACCGCGGGGTCGTCCTTCCCCAGACGAACGCGGTCGACCTTCTGGTTCAGCGTGAGCGGGAACCGCGCGAGCACCTGGAACGCCGAAGGCACCATGTACTCGGGAAGCCAGCGGCGCAGCTCCTCCGCCAGCCCCTTCACCGAGCGCGGCCGGGACAGCCGCACATACGCGATGAGCCGGTCATCCTGTCCCTCCGCGCGCCGGAGCACGACCACCGCCTCCGCGATGGCCTCCAGCTTCTCGAGCGCGGCCTCCACCTCACCCAGCTCGATGCGATAGCCAGCGAGCTTGACCTGCGCATCCACGCGTCCGACGTACTGGAGCGAGCCGTCCTCCTGAAGGCACACGCGGTCCCCGGTCCGGTACATCGCGCGACCGCTGGGCCCGAACGGGTCCGGGACGAATCGGTCCGCGGTCAACTCCGGTCGAGCGACGTACCCCCGAGCGACACCCTCCCCGCCGATGAACAGCTCCCCTGTCTCGAGCGGAGCCACCGGGCGCCCCCGCGCATCGAGCACGTGGCACCGCGTCCGGTCGATGGGGCGCCCCAGCGTGATGGGAGTCCCGGAGTGGACCTCGCCAGCGGTCGACCAGATGGTCGTCTCCGTGGGCCCATAGACATTCCAGAGTCGAGTGACCCGCGAGAGCAGCGCGTCGGCGAGCTCACGGGTCAGCGCCTCACCGCCACACAGCGCGACCAGGTCGAGCCTCCGAGTCCACCCGGCCTCGATGAGCATCTTCCAGGTAGAGGGGGTCGCCTGGACGAGTGTCGCCCCACCCTGTTCGAGCGCCCGGAGCAGCTTCACGCCATCGTGAGCCGTCTCCGTCGACACGAGCTCGACGGTGCCGCCTGTGATCAGCGGCAGGAAGAGCTCGAGCCCCGCGATGTCGAAGCACACCGTCGTCAGGGCGAAGAGACAATCCTTCGGTCCGCACTTCAGCAGCCGCGCGAAGGACTGAAGCAGGTTCGTGAGGCTGGAGTGGGTGACCTCCACGCCCTTGGGGCGCCCTGTCGAGCCCGAGGTGTAGAGGACGTACGCGGGCCAGTCTCCCTGGGCCACGGGGCCCTGCTCGGGAAGCGGGCCCGGAGTCCCCAGGTCATCCACCCTCAACGACAAGGTGTCGAAGCGAAGCTCCGCGCTCGCGCCGTCCACGAGCACGCAGCGCGCGCCCGCATCGGCAATCATGTACTCCAGCCGCTCTCGCGGATACGTCGGGTCCAACGGGAGGTAGGCCGCCCCCACTTCCAAGGTGCCCAGCAACGCGGGGATGAGCTGCGGGGTCCGCTCGAGCAGGATGCCCACGCGCGCCCCCGGTCCCACGCCGTGCGCCCGAAGCCTCGCCGCGATGCGCGACGCGTGGGCCACCAGCTCGCGGTACCGCAGCACGGAGCCTCCCGCGCGGAGGGCCACGGCCTCGGGCGCCAGCGCCGCCTGCTCGCGCACGAGCTCGGGCAGGCAGCGGTCCACGGGACGGTCCGACACCCCTTCTCGCAACGGCTCGTGCGCCATCCGCCGCGCCTCGTGCCTCACGGGAAGAAGCTCGGGGGCCCGCTCCGCGAGCTCGAGGCGGGAGCGGTCACGAGCGAACAGCGCGTCGAACTCCCCCTCGGGGCCGCAGTCGTGCCAGCTCACGGCACACGTCCACTCCGGACCCGACAGGGCGGTCAGCGCCTCGGGCTCCACGCCCGTCGCCGAGGAGGCCGCGTCCGAACCCGCCAGGAGCCGTGCCGCGCGCCGTGCCACGTCCTGGGTCCGCGCATTCGGGATGTCGCGAACCGCCATGAGGCCCGAGGAGGACGCAAGCGCCCTGAGCAACCCAGGCATCCCGCCCACCTCGTCCCAGCGGGACACCGTCACGGAGGGGGCCTCCGCGTGCGCGGCTCCCACGCGCAGGACGACGTCGTAGCGGTATCGGGTCAGCTCATTGTGCGCGCGTCCCCGCTTCGGAGTGAGCGAGACCCCCGCGATGCGAGGAAACCGACGCCGCAGTGACAGGAAGAACGCCGGGTCCAGCACCAGCTCCGACTCATCCTCCAGGGCGCGCCGGAGCCGCTGAGCGGCGGGCTCCACCTGTCCCCCCGAGCCCTCTCGCGACTCCGCGAGCCGCTGCACTCCGAGCAGCCGCAGGTTCCGCACGTCCCCCAGGTAGATGAAGCCCTCGGGCGTGAGCAGCTCGAGCGCGGCCTCGATGACACGCGACAAGTACTCGGACGAGGGGAAGTATTGGATGACCGAGTTGAGGATGATGGTGTCGAAGCGGCGATGCGCGAGGGCGCGCAGGTCATCCGCCGGAGCCACCTCCAAGGTGACCTTCCGCGCGTCCTCCCCCAGCCGATGCAGATGGCGGCGGACATGGGCCACCGCGTTCGCGGAGAAGTCCGCGCCGCAGTAGCTCAGGGAATGCGGCGCCAGGCGCCACAGCAGGAGCCCCTTGCCACACCCCAGCTCCAGGATGGCCCGGGGCGACAGGGCGAGCACCCCCTCCACCGTCGCATCGACCCACTCACGCATGTCCGCCGCGGGAATGGGCTGCCCCAGGCTGTCGCGCCAGCACGTGGTGTCGAAGAGCGGGTCCGCGCCAGGCTCGCCCTCGTACGAAGCCTCGTAGACCTCACGCCATCGAGCGAGGTGCTCGGTCGTCCGCTCGACCCGGCGCACGAGCCGCTCGAGCGCCTTCTCCCAGGCCTCCACCACCCGAGCCGTCGAGCCCGCATCCACGCGGGCCTCGAGCTGTCCTCCCTCCGCCGTCAACCGCAGGAGCCAACGCGGCGTGCTCCTCGGATGAGGTGAAGGAGCAGCGCCCCACTCCACCTCGACTGTCGGCCCTCGCGAGGCGAGGTCCGGATAGCGCAGCCGGAGGTCGGCGAAGCGCAGCGACTGCCCCCGCGCGGCCGTCAGCGCACGGCCCAGGGACTCCCGAACCTCCACGGGCCCCGGGTCCTTCGCGGAGACCTCCAGGTCCCACTCGCGAACAAAGAGGCCCGCCACCGGAGGCAGCGCCTCACCGGGTTCCGTCCGAAGGGTCAGCAGGAGCGGGGTGCTCCGCTCGCAAGACATCACCGCCGAGACGAGCGCCGACGTCACCACCTCATCCGCCTCGGCCCTGTCACGAAGGCCCGCGATGAGCGCACGAAGGCTCTCGGGGAGCACCACCACGGCGGGCCCCCACGTCTCCGGCGGCGGCTCTGGCTGGGCACTCCGGCGAGAACGCCACAGCGACTCGTCACGCGCGGCGACGGGAACCCAGCGTGCAATCGCCTCGGCCAGCGCGGGCTCCACGCTGTCGAACCGGGCCCCGACCTCCAGTCCCAGCGCCACGAGCTGCTCGGCGCTCAGCGGCCCCCGCTCACCGTCGACCAGCGCCCCCAGCAAGAGGTCCTGTCCCACGGTGGCGACCCGGACCCGCGTCCCCTCCCACGCGAGCACCGTCCCCGCCTCCTGCCCGCTCCGCGACGAGAGCAGCCGGGCCTCCCCCACGCCCACGGCCCGCCCTCGAATCAACACCTTGGGTGTCCCCAGGGGATTCGCGGCGATGCCGAAGTCCAGCGCGCGAACGAACGCGGCGATTCGCTCCGAGGACCAGGCCCAATCCACGAGACATCCCGAGGCGGGCTTCATCCGTCGCGGATGGAACACGGTGGCCGAGCGCTCTTGAGGCCGCGCGCTCAGGTCCCCTCGGACCAATCCATCGAGCAGCTCACCGAAGGACTCGAGCCCCTGCTCGTAGCACTTGAGGTTCAGCGACAAGGACGTCTCGTCCTCGACGATGGGAAACCCGCGGGTGAGCAGGAGCGGCCCGGCATCGACCTCCGGCGTCATCTGGTGCCAGGAGATGCCATGCTCGCGCTCACCATTCAGGAGCGCCCAGCTGGCCGCGTGGAACCCGGCGTACCGAGGCAGCGGACCATCGTGGTAGTTGATGGCGCCCCGCCGAGGAACCTCGAGCAGCGCCCCGGGGATGATGGAGAAGCAATAGACGCTGAACAGGACGTCGATGTCCTGGGCGCGAAGCCACTCGGGCTCCACCGAGAGCGGGCCCGCGGGCACCCCCGAGTCCCGCGCCCACTGACGAAGCGCCTCGGACGGGCTCATCACCGCCGCGACGCAGTGCCCCCGCTCGCGCGCAATCTCCGCGCACGCCATCAGCATCGAGCCTTCCCCCACGAAGGCACATCGCAGACGCGCGGAAGCCCCCAGCTCCACCCGGGATGACCCACCGTCCCCGGCGCTCATGACTCCACCTGCCGACGGACTTGCGCGACCAGCGCCGTCAGCACACGTCCCGGTCCGACCTCCTCGATGTCCGCTCCGGGTTGTTTCAACAGATATTGAACAGACTCCTCCCACCGCACCGGGGAGGTGATCTGCTCGACGAGCAACCGCTTGAGGGCGCCACGGGGATAGGGCTTCGCCTCGACATTCGACACCACGGGAATCCGCGGCGACGAGAGCACGAAGTCCTCGATGAAGGCCTCGAACTCCTGTCGCGCGTCACGCATGCATCGCGAATGAAACGCGGCACTCACCGGCAGCCGCTTGAAAGCCTTCGCCCCCACCCGGCTGAAGCTGCCTTCGGCCTTCGCCAGGGACTCGAGCGGCCCGGAGAGCACCTGCTGCTCCGGCGCATTGAGGTTCGCGAGGTCCAGGTCGCTCAAGCCCTCGTCGCGCAACACCTCCCGGACACGTGCGGCGGACAGCCCGATGACCGCGGCCATGCCCCCCTCACGCGCCCGAGCCATCACCGCCGCCCGGCGCTGGACCAGCCGCAGGCCCGTGATGAAGTCGAAGGCCCCCGCGGCGAAGAGCGCGTTGTACTCACCCAGGCTGTGTCCCGCGACCATCTCCGGCCGCTGGCCCGTCTCACGCACCTTCTTGAGATATGACAGGGCATTCACGACATAGAGCGCGGGCTGCGTCCATGCCGTCTGGTGAAGATTTCCATTCACATCATGGAGGCACAGCTCACGAACCGACCAGCCCAGGACGGCGTCCGCCGCCGCGAGCTCATCCGGTGCGCTGTCGAACAGCTCCGCCCCCATTCCCAGGCGTTGCGAGCCCTGTCCCGGAAACACATGGATTCGCATACATTCGTTATAGCCCCCTCCGCGCGGGAAGGTGGCTATCTCTCTCAGCAAAGCGCAGCGCCAGTCGCCGCAGTCCCCACGCACCCACTGCCGAGCTCACCAAACCCATCACAAACACAGGCACGGCCGGCAATCCTCCAGCCGCAACGGCCCTTTCCACCCAGGAGTCCGTGGAGAGCGGGACGTCGAGTGTCATCCGTGCCACCAACATCACCAGCAACACCACCGTCACGATGAAGACAGTGCTCACGAATCCGGCGGCATGGGAGAAGACATACGCCACGAGCGTGGATTCGGACGCGAAGGGCAACGAGGCGCGCGAGGCCTGCTCCGCGGAGCTCCGCGCGGACTCGATGGCGGCGAAGGAGGCCTGCCCCATCGCCTCCCAATCCGGCGCCTGGGGCGTCTGCGCCTGGACCGTGAGCCGCCGCGCGGCCCGCCGCACGCTGCGCTTGAAGAAGCGCCGCAGCTCCGACGCGACGCGGAAGTGCGAGTCCAGGGTGAACAAGGCCCCCTCCAGGCGGCGCAGCTCCTGGCAGGCGCGAAGGACCGCCGAGTCGAAGATGATGGAGTGCCGCCGCATCGTCGTGTGGACCGTCTCGAAGAGGGCGCCGAAGGAGCGCGTCTCGCTGGGCAGCGTCTCCACCTCCGCGCGCTGGGCCCAGGCGCGGACCTCCCGGGAGACCACCTTCTTGAGGTGGTAGGGCTCCAGCGGAGGCAGGGGCTCGGCCAGCCGCAGCAGCGGGAAGAAGGCCCCCTCGTAGGAGCGCCGCAGCAGCGCGTGCAGCAGGAAGTGGAAGGCCTCCGCGCGGGGCACGCCCATCTCGAGCGGGAGCACGAACGGCTCGAAGCGATAGCAGAACCGGTTGTCGCCCAGGAGGACGATGTCCCGCATCCCCTGCACGGGGACCAGCGTCCGCGCCTCCACGAGCTGCCGCATGAAGGAGCGCCAGAGTCGGGACGCCAGCACCTCCGGGTCCGTCCCGTGCTCCACGAACCAGGCCTCCGGCCCCCCCACGTCGAGCGCCCTCGCCTCCACCTCCTCCAGCGAGGGCCCCTCCACCCGCTCCGCCACCAGGACCTCCGGGCCACACAGCCGCTGGAAGACGCGCGGGGAGCTGGCGCCTGGATAGCGGCGGACCTGCTTGCGCAGCTCCCGCATCGCATGGGCCTGGATGCGCAGGTCCAACCCATCCCTCAATGACGCACGCAGCTCGCGCGCCAGCCGCTCCCAGGGAACGTGGCGCAGCTCGTTCGTCCGGCCCAGCCGGGCGAAGAAGAGCTCCATCTCCTGGAGCTCGTCATTCAATCGCTGCTCGGCGTTGGGGTCCCGGACGGCCACCCAGACGGGCGCGCCGCCACGCTTCAAGGTGGCGGCATGAATCTGCCCGAAGACCGAGACACGCGCGGGCCGCTCGTCGAAGTCCACGAGCCGCTGCTCCATGAAACCACCCATGGCGCCCGCGACCACCGCGCGCGCGTCGTTCATCGGACGCAATCCGCTATCCTCCTCGGGTCCCTCCAGCTCACGGCAGAACGGCGCGGGAAAGACATCCAGGCGCGAGGCCAGAAGCCACCGGGCCCGATGCCAGAATCCCCCCAATGCATCCAGACGCCGGCGGACCCTCGCGCCTTCACGCGAGGCTCTCGACGGCTGCTGACTGACACGAACCAGGCTCCGCACCAGCCCCCGGACCAGCCGTCCTCGAGCCAATGCACGCAGGCCCCGCCTCCATCGCCGCATGGAGGCCGGGGGCCTGACTTCAATGTCATTCATTTCGTCCGCACCAAGGAGAAGAGGGAGCGCGGACGGCGCTCCTCAGGGAGGTACGGAGTTCACTCGAACTTGCTGCGGAAGACCTTGGCTGCCTTCTCCATGGCGCGCTGGCTGTTGGAGGCGAGGTTCCGGATGGCGCCGTCCTTCTCGTCCTTGTCCGCCTTCGCGCTGCGGTCCGCCATCGCCTCCGCGCCCGCGAGCTGCGCGGCGCTCATCGCGCGCATCATCTTGGAGGCCCCCGCCAGCTGCTTGGAGCCCTTCTTCCGCTTCTTCTTGCGCTTGTTCTTCGCGATGGTGATCATCCCGTCTTCGGGATGCAGATAGCTGATGGTGTCCACCGACTTCGCGAGCTTCAATTTCTTGACCACGGAGTCCTCCCCACTCGAAGACGTTCAGCTAGAAGAACCCACCCAAGGACCGCTTCTTCTTCTTGGGCTTCGCCCGGACAATCACAATCACCGGCTGGGCGTTCGCCGCGACGCGCCCGCTCGCCTGGAGGTCCTGGAGCGTCTCGCGGACATCGTCCAGGAGCCGCCCCTTTCCCTTGCGCAGCTTCTTGACGGCCTTGGCGCTCTTCTTGCCAAGGTCGAGGAACACCGGGTGCGCCTCACCCGCCAACCGCGCGGTGGAGGCATCAACGGCCGTGGCCAGCGTCTTTGTCGACATCCCATCTCCTTCAACAGACATCGTGGCACTCAGCGCAGCCCATCCCCAGGAACTTCGCTCAGGACCTGTTCATCAGGCATCAGACCGGAGGCACGGCCAATTCCACCTTCTCCTCCGGCGCGGCGGAGACCAGCCCCGCCTTGATGAAGTGTTTGCGCAGGATGCGGCTGGCGAGCACGCCCCCCGCGAGTGCGCCCGTCACGGTGAAGACCAACACGAAGGCGCCCATCCAGGCATTGAACATCGCCGCGCCCTCCAGCCACCGGGCGCGCATGCTGGGCTCCATGGTCGCCGCGAAGCGCTCCGGGTTGATGACGACGACGGAGTAGTTGCCCACCGCCTCCAGCGTCTTGAAGACGATGTAGCCCGTGATGACCGCCGACAGGTTCCGGAATGACTGCACCCCGGCGATGAGGTCCGCCAGCACGCCCGCGAGCAGCACGGGCGGCACGGCCGAGTACATGCCCACCGACATCACCAGCAGGGAGTAGAGCGCCGCGGTGATGAAGAAGACCCCGCGCTTCTGCACGCGCGACACGAGGATGAGGTAGAGCGGCGCCATGATGAAGGCGCTCACCCCGCCATTGAACAGCCCCATCCCAGGCATCGGCTGAAGGATGGTCTGCATGACGATGTAGACCACGATGATGAGCGCGTTGAAGACGCCGATCGTAATGAGATCGCGGGCTTTCAGGTGCTGCAGACCATAGGCCATGCCGGTACCCCCCCACGTGCGAGGCTTTGAGAAAGACCACAGATGGGGGGTCCTTTCCTCTGGCTTTCGCGCCAAGCGTTGCCCCGCGAACATCGCCTGACGCACTCCGAGCAAAATCCAACATTTCCAGAAAGTCGCGACATCCATGTTGCACTGCCAGGTCGCGCTCCGGCACCGTGGAGCCCCACGTGACGGGGTGTCTCCTGTCGCCCGTCATGCCCAGACACCCGCAATGTTCAGGTCCGTTCGCTGCGCGGATGCACGCTTGCATCCCAAGGTCCGCTGCGAGCAATTGACCTCCCCGTCCGTTGAAATCGCAGAGGGAAACCATGTCCACGTCCGAGGCCACCAGTTACACGTTCCGGGTCGTCAACGCGGATGGGTCCGTGTTCGGCAAGGGCTGCTTCACCCACGAGGGTCCGCCCGCCCGAGGCGCCGTCACGATTCCCGCGGCCAGCGGCCCGAAGCTGACGGAGCTCTGGTACAGCGACCCGCTCGTGGGCACCCTGCGGCTCGCGGACGTGCGGGCTTTCGCCTTCGGCCCGGAGCAGTTCGCCCTCCAGCTCGCCAGCGGGGATCAGTCCGTGGAGCTCAAGGGCGGCAGCGCCACCACCGCGAAGCCCGGCCCCATCGCCAGTCACCGCCATGGCGGCAATGACTTCACCAGCCAGGGACGAAGCCTGGAGTTCCCCCAGCCCTCGGAGGCCCTCCCCGAGGCGACGCAGGGCGCCGCCACCGTGTCGGCGGTGGACCTGGTCGTGGTCATCGACGCCAGCAAGTCCATGCGCCCGGAGGCCGTCGGCCTGAGCGAGACGCTCAACGCCGCCATCGAGGTCGCCCGCACGCGCTGCCCCTGTGACTTGCGCGTCACCTACCTGGGCATCGAAGGCCTCTTCCAGGGCACGCGCTTCGACACCACCGTGCGCGACTACCTGCGGGAGACCGCGGGCGCCAACGAGGCGGAGCTCAAGAGCCGCGCCTACACCTGGGTCGCCGGAGGCAAGGTCCGCGAGGACGGAGGGCGGGCCATCGAGGACCTCTCCAACCACTTCGACTGGCGCCCCGAGGCCCAGCGCGCCGTCTTCTTCCTGGGCGACGAGGGCCTGGACGGAGGTGGCGACGTCAACGCGAGGGATGTCGTCGGCGCCAACAAGGCCATCCAGACCGCGCAGAAGGCCCGGGTGCGCGTCCACACCTACCTGGGGGTGACCGATGCCTCCCCCTGGGAGCTGGAGGCGCTGAAGCACGAATACGCCCGCGTCGCGGAGGAGACGGGCGGACAGTCCTTCCTGGTGCAGCAGACGCTGGAAGGCTTCCAGGACATGCTCACGAGCGTCATCTGCGGCAGCAAGTCCGCGCCCCAGGCCGGTGCGCCCGTGAGGAGCTGCTGCCAGGCCGCCGTGGAGAGCCCGACCGCGGCGGTGGCCGCGACCACCAGCTACACGTTCCGGGTGCTCGGCGCGGACGGTGCCTTGTTCGGCAAGGGCTGCTTCACCCACGAGGGCCCGCCGACCCCGAGCGCCGTCACCATCCCCCCCGCCACCGGCCCCAAGCTGACGGCGTTCTGGTACCACGACGCCATCGTCGGCAGCCTGCGGCTCGAGGACGTCCGCGCGCTCTCGTTCGCTCCGGAGCAGTTCTCCCTGGCGCTCGCCAACCCGGACAGCACGCTGGACCTGAAGGCGGCGGGCGCCTCACCCGCGAAGCCGGGCACCGTCACCCAGCACCGCGGCAAGGAGGGCGACTTCGCCAGCCAGAGCCGGGTGGTGGAGTTCCCGCGCTGGGCCGAGCCCACCGTCACCGTCACCGAAGGCCAGATGACGGTGCCCGCGGTGGACCTGGTCGTGGCCATCGACGCGAGCAAGTCCATGCGCGAGGAGGCCGTGGGGCTCAGTGAGATGGTGGGCTCCGCCATCAAGGCCGCCCAGACGCGCTGCCCGTCGAACCTGCGCGTCACCTACCTGGGCATCGAGGGCACCTTCGGAGGCACGCGCTTCGACACCACCGTGCGCGACTACCTGCTGAAGTCCGTCGGCGCGGACGAGGCGGAGCTGAAGAGCCGCCGCTTCACCTGGATTGCCGGAGGCAAGGTCCGCGAGGACGGAGCGCGGACCATCCAGGACCTCAGCGCCCACTTCGATTGGCGCACGGGCGCGCAGCGCGCCATCTTCTTCCTGGGCGACGAGGGGCTCAACGGCGGAGGGGAGCTTGCCGCCAAGGACATCGCCGCCGCCAACCACGCCATCGAGGCCGCCGTCTCCGCCGAGGTCCGCGTCCACACCTACCTGGGCGCGAGCAAGGTCAAGGGCCTGGAGGCGCTCGAGTCCGAGTACGCCCGCGTGGCGAGGGAGACAGGGGGCCAGGCCTACACGGTGCAGCGCTCGCTGAGCGGCCTCCAGAGCATGCTCGAGAGCGTCATCTGCGGCAGCAAGCCGCCCCCTGTCACCACCACCACGGAGTTCCGCTGCTGCCAGGCCTGCGTGGAGGACTTCGTCGCGCCCAAGCCCGCGCCGCCTCCCGCGCCGGAGCCCGCCAAGGTGGTGGTGGAGGACGGCAAGCTGCGCACGCTCGAGAAGGTCTACTTCGCCTCCGACAAGGACAACGCCATCCCGGAGTCCCTGCCGATTCTCGACCACGTCTTCGAACTGCTCCGCACGCACACCGACATCAAGAAGCTGCGCATCGAGGCCCACACCGACAACGCGGGCACCAAGACGTACAACCAGGACCTGTCCGCGCGGCGGGCCAAGTGGGTGCGCCAGTATCTCATCCAGAAGGGCATCGCCGAGGAGCGGCTGGACTCCGCGGGCTTCGGGTTGACCAAGCCCATCGACAGCAACGCCACGCCGCAGGGCCGGGCCAACAACCGGCGCGTGGAGTTCGTCATCGTCGAGGAGCAGCCCCCACCGCCCGTCGCCCGGCCGATGTGATGGACGGGCTCACATCGCGACGAGGTCGACGGCGAAGAGCAGCACGCCCACGAGCGCCGTCGCGATGAAGCCCACGGTGTCCGTCCGCGTCCAGACGAGCGGCTGGTACCAGCTCTTGTCGCCCTCGCGCTCCATGCCGCGCGTGAGGGCGGAGATGGAGAGCTCCTCGGAGATGCGCACCGCGCGCATCAACAGCGGGATGACGGTGAGCTCCAGCGTCTGCGCGGGGTACGCGTAGAAGCGCCGCAGCGTGGGCGCCACGCCGCGCAGCCGCATCGCATCCCGGATGCTGGCGTACTCGTATTGCAGCGAGGGGACGAAGCGGATCGCCACCGCGAGCGGCAAGGTGACCTGCCGGGGGAACCGCAGCCGCTCCAGGGCCTGGATGACCGCGGACAGGTCCTCCAGGCGCACCAGGTACAGCACCAGCAGCGCCGGGGACGAGAACTTCAGCACGGCGAACGCCAGGAACCGGAGGAAGAAGACCCACATCGACGTGCCCGTGCCCCCGCCCCCGAAGACGACGTAGAGCACCAGCGGGACGGCCATCCACAGGAAGCGCGCCACCGTCTGCCGCTGTCCCGCGACCAGGCCCAGCACGAGGACGACCTCCAGGAGGAGGATTTGGGCGGTGAGTGTCTTCGTGACGAAGGCACACAGGCTCACCAGGAAGAGCTGGAAGAGCTTCAGCCGCGCGTCCAGGCCCGCGTAGACGTTGGCCTCGCCCGCGCTCATGCCCAGACCCAGGAAGGAGAGCGCGCCGAGGGGAGGTCCAGGTCCATGCGCAGGCGCCGCGCGGAGCCGACGTCCAGCAGGTAGTCGGCCGCGGTGCGTCCGCCCTCGAGCCGCAGGATGCGTGGACAGCACTGCGCGAGCAGCTCGTAGTCGTGCGAGATGACGAACACCACCTGCCCCTGGTCCGCCAGCAGGCGAACCTCCTCGCCCACGCGCTGGAGGTTCGTCGCGTCGAGGCCACTGGTGGGCTCATCCAGGAAGAGGACATCCGCGCGGCGCATCGCGGCCACGGCGATCGTCAGGCGCTGCTTCTGCCCTCCGGAGAGGGACTGCGGGTGCCGCGCCGCCAGCCGCTCGATGTCGAAGCGCGCCAGGGTCTCCATGGCCCGCCGCCGCGTCGAGGCCGTGTCCGGCAACCCGAGCATCAGCTCGTCGAGGACAGACTCCGTGTAGAGCTGGTAGTCCGCGTCCTGGAGGACGAAGAACGAGCCGGCGCGCCGCTGCTTCGCGGAGACGACCTTGTAGGCATGGCGGATGCGGCCCGTGCGCTGCTCCAGGAGCCCCGTGGCCACGCGCGCGAAGGTCGTCTTGCCCGAGCCGTTCCGGCCGATGAGCCCCACCACCTCGCCGCGCGAGGCCTGAGCGGTGACGCCGCCCAGCACCACCCGCTCGCCGAAGGCCAATGAGACGTCATGGCTCTGGAAGTAGATGTCGTCCCGCCGCACCGGGGGCAGCGCGCCCAGCTTCGCGTGGCTGAGGTCCACCTGACGCAGCCCGCGAGCCTCCAGCGCCGACGGTGGCAGCGCGTGCAAGGCCTTGCGCTCGAAGACCTCCACGATTCGCCCCTGCCGCATGTGGATGAGCTTATCGAGGATGCCGGCCAGGTAATACAGGCGGTGCTCCGCGACGAGGACCACCGCCCCGTCCTTTCGCAGCATGTCGATGATGAGCCCCAGGTGGCGCGTCGCCTGCGGGTCCAGGTTCGCCGAGGGCTCGTCGAGCACATAGACGCTGGGGCGCATCGCATACGCCGACGCGAGCGCCACCTTCTGCCGCTCTCCCGTCGACAGCTCGAACACGCTCCGGCCTCGCAGGTTGTGGATTCCCAGCCGCTCGAAGGCCTCGTCCACCCGCTCCTTCATCACGTCGGTGGGGACACCGAAGTGCTCCGAGGCGAAGGCCACTTCCGACGTCGCGGACGTGGTGAAGAACTGCGAGCGAGGGTCCTGGAAGACGCTCCCCACCTGCTGGCCAATCTGCCCGATGGACCACCCGCCCACGTCCTGCCCATTGATGCGGACCGTGCCCTGGAGCTTCCCCTCGAAGAACCGGGGCACCAGGCCATTGACGACCCGCGTGAGGGTCGTCTTCCCACAACCACTCGCTCCCACCACCACCGCCAGCTCACCCGGCTCCAGGGTCAGCGAAACGTCATCCAGGCCATCGCCGTCGCCATGCTGGTAGCGGAACGAGACTCCCTCTATCTGGACGACGGGCGCCATGCGTTGTGTAGCTGAACGTACCCACACGCGGAGCGAACATCAAGGAAGCCACACTTACATGGACGGACGCGGTCTCCGTGCCCATGAACTCGGCGCGGGTGTCATGTCGGCTGCGAATTCCTGTGCACCCTCATCGAATTCTCAGACTCGGAATGAATCGCAGTTTTCATTGTCCTGAAAGAGCCGCACGCCCGGGACCGAGGGACGAACGACATTCCCTGTCCATGGGTTCATCCTCGCCTTCAAGTCAACAACAAGCATCTTCACGGCGCCACGAAATGTATTCCATTGGTTCCTTCCCATTCGACAGTGATGGTGAAGGCCGTCACGGGAAGCGGAGGCTGAACCCAGCATGGATTTCGCGTGGACCCCCGACGAGCGTCGGATGAGGACGGCGGCGGTCGCTTTCGCACGGGAGCGGCTCGCCTTCGACCTGGTCTCCCTGGATGCGCGGGGCGACTTCAATCAAGAAGGCTGGCAGCGGCTCGCGAGCTTCGGCGCCGCGGGCTTCCCCATTCCCCGCCGGTACGGAGGCAGCGAGCTGTCGCTCTCCGTCACCGCGCACGCGCTGGAGGGCCTGGGCTACGCCTGCGCCGACAACGGGCTGCTCTTCGCCCTGGGCGCGCACCTGTGGGCCTGCACCCTGCCCATCCTGCTGTTCGGCAACGAGGCGCAGCGGGAGCGGTACCTGCCAGCGCTCGCGCGCGGAAAGCGCCTGGGCGGCCATGCGATGACGGAGCCCGAGGCGGGCTCGGATGTCGCCGCGCTCCAGACGACCGCCACGCGCAAGGGCGACACCTACGTCCTCCAGGGGCGCAAGGCCTTCGTCACCAACGGCCCCGTGGCGGACGTGCTGATTGTCTTCGCCACGGTGGACCCCTCACGAGGCCGCGAAGGGCTCACCGCCTTCATCGTCGAGAAGGGGCTGCCAGGGCTGCACATCGAGCCCACCGGCCCCCGGATGGGGATGCGGACGGCGAGCCTGGGCGAGCTGCGGTTCGAGTCGTGCGAGCTGCCCGTCTCGAGCCGCCTGGGCGAGGAAGGCGCCGGCCTGACGCTGTTCTCGCAGATGATGGAGTACGAGCGTGGCCTCGTCCTCGCGCCCGCGCTGGGGGCGATGGAGCGGACCATGGAGCGCTGCATCCGGCGCGCCCGGGAGCGCCAGCAGTTCGGCAAGTCGATTGGCGGCTTCCAGGCCATCTCCACCAAGCTCGTGGAGATGAAGCTGCGCCTCGAGACGGCGCGCGGGCTCGTGTACCGCTTCGCCTGGCTCAAGCAGCAGGGACGCTCGGCGATGTTCGAGGCCTCGCTCGTCAAGCTCCACGTCAGCGAGTCCTGGGTGCAGACGAGCATGGACGCGGTGCAGCTCCACGGCGGGCTCGGCTACCTCACCGAGACGGAGCTGGAGCGTGAGGTGCGTGACGCATTGGGAAGCCGGATCTTCTCCGGAACCTCGGAGCTCCAACGCGAGCTCGTGGCCCGCTCCATGGGCCTGTGATGGAGAAACACATCCATGCTGTTTCAGTATCTCTCTGAAAGCGCCCGGTCCACCCCTCGCCAGACGGCCGTCATCGACGGGACGCGGCTGTGCTCCTACGAGGAGCTGGACCGAGCCTCCAACCAGGTCGCGCGGACGCTGCGGGAGCTGGGGATTGGCCATGGCTCGCGCGTCGGGCTGCACCTGGACAAGTCGCTCGAGGCGGTGGTGGGCCTGTTCGGCATCCTCAAGGCCGGCGCGGCCTACGTCCCCATCGACCCGTCCTCGCCCGAGTGGCGGGTGAAGTTCATCGTCCGGGACTGCCGGCTCGCGGGGGTCCTCACCACGCGCGCCTGGTTCGACTCGCTCCGGGAAGTGGAGACGTTGGGGTGTCTGCTCCTGGTGGACGGGAGCGCGACGAACCTGCCGCTCCCGGCCGCCTCGCGCCCCGTCGTCCCCGTCACGCTGACGTGGGAGGACGTGCGCGCGAAGTCCACCGAGCCCGTGCCCCCCGCGCCCGAGGCCACGCCCGAGGACCTGGCCTACGTCCTCTACACGTCCGGCTCCACGGGCCAGCCCAAGGGCGTCATGCACAGCCACCGCGCGGCGCACGCCTTCGTCGAGTGGGCCTTCAACCTGGCCGAGGTCCAGCCCGGGGACCACGTCAGCAGTCACGCCCCGTTCCACTTCGACCTGTCTGTCTTCGACGTGTTCGCGGCCGCGAAGGGCGCCGCGGCGCTGGTGCTGGTCCCCACGTCGCTGTCTGTCTTTCCCCGGGAGCTGGCGGACTTCATCGCGACGCGAGAGATTGCCATCTGGTATTCGGTGCCGTCGGTCCTGACGCAGCTGGTGACGCGGGGCGAGCTGTCGCGGCACCGGTTCCCCCGGCTGCGCACCGTGCTCTTCGCCGGAGAGGTCTTCCCCATCAAGTACCTGCGCGAGTTCGCCGCCACCATCCCCGGGCCCCGCTACTTCAACCTCTACGGCCCCACCGAGACGAACGTCTGCACGTTCCATCGCGTCACCCTCGCGGACCTGTCCCGCTCCGCGCCGCTGCCCATCGGACAGGTGTGCTGCGGCGACCAGGCCTTCATCGTCCGCGACGACGGCGTGCTGGCGGCGGACGGAGAGGAGGGGGAGCTGTGCGTCGCGGGCCCCACTCTGATGAGCGGGTACTGGGGACAGGCGGCGCTCACGTGTCAGGGACTGGGTCCCATCCCAGGACATCCCCTGGCCTATCGCACCGGAGACCGCGTCGTGCGCGAGCGGGGGGTGATGCGCTTCCTGGGCCGCGGGGACGAGCAGGTCAAGGTGCGGGGACACCGCGTCGAGCTGAGCGCCATCGAAGAGGTGCTCCTGCGCCACCCCGATGTCGAGGAGAGCGCCGCGCTGACGCTGCCGGACGAGCTCGCCGGCAACGAGCTGCGCGCCTTCGTGGTGCTGCGAGACAACGCGAGCGTGAGCCCTCAGGACCTGCGGCGGCACTGCGGGGAGTACCTGCCTCGCTTCATGATTCCAGCGCGCATCGACACCTGCGAATCCCTGCCGAGGACCACCACTGGCAAGCGGGACAAGGTCCGACTCCAGGAGCAGGCGCGGCAGCTCGTGTGAGCCATTCCCCCGAGGTATCCATCCGCCGGAGTCCACGTCCGTGAAAGAACCCGTGACGAGCTACACCGAGGAGCAGGTCGGCCAAATCATCCGCGCGCACATCGAGAAGGAGTTCCTCTATCGGAGCAAGGGCCCGGAGCTGGGTGAGGACAACAGCCTCATCACCCGCGGAATCATCGACTCGATGGGCATCTTCCGGTTGGTGAACTTCCTCGAGCAGCGGTTCGAGATTTCCGTCACCCCCTCCGACATCGCGATGGAGAACTTCCGCAGCCTGCGCGCCATCCGGACCTTCACCTGCTCCCGACTGAGCTGTACCGGCCAACGGGAGTCCGCCTGATGCATCCGGACATCTGGAGAGCCTTCCAGCGCCTGCGCACGCTGCGCTCGGCGGCCCCGCCGCTGGTGACGCACCCGCGCGCCGAGACCTCCCCTGTGTCCTTCCAGCAGGAACGCCTGTGGTACCTGGACCAGGCCAACCCAGGGGGCTCGGCGTACCACCTCCCCGTGGCCTTCCGCCTGTCGGGCCCGCTGGACTGGCGCGCCCTTCGCCTGACGCTGGAGGCCCTGGAGCACCGGCACGAAGCCCTGCGCACGTCCTTCAGCTCCAGCCGGGGTGAGGTGGTCCAGTACGTCCGCGCCCCCGGGGCCTTCGTGTTCCCCACCGTCAGCCTTCGCGACGAGGTGTCCACGCTCGAGGAGCGGGAGATCGCGATGCGGGAGGCCCTCCTGCAAGAAGCCTGGCGCGCGTTCGACCTGCAGCGGGACATGCTGTTCCGCGCGGTGCTGTTCGTGCTGGACGCGCAGGAGCACGTGCTCATGCTCTGCGTCCACCGCATCATCTGCGACGACGAGTCCCTGGACGTGCTCTTCCGGGACCTCTCGGAGCTCTACGCCGCGTTCCAGCAGGGCCTCGACTCCCCTCTTCCCACGCGCGAGGTCCACTGCTCGGACCACGCACGCTGGCAGCGGGCCTGGATGCGAGGCCCTTGCCGCGAGGAGCTGCGAGCGTACTGGCGGGAGCAGCTGAAGGAGCGACTGCGGGGGCCTCGGCTCACCTCGCGTCCGAGGCGGGGGAACACCTCCTCGGCCCGGACGCGCAAGCTGGAGCGCTTATCCCTGCGCTTCCCGCCGGAGCTCTCCCGCGCGGTCCTCCAGTTCTCCCGCGAGGCAGGCGCCACGGTGCACATGGTGTTGCTCGCCGCGTTCCACCTGCTGCTCCACCGGTACTCCGGCGGACAGGAGCAGCACTTCGTGTGCAGCCCCATCGCCAACCGGCCGCAAGCGGAGACCGAGCACCTGGTGGGCTACTTCGTCAACCTGCTGGTGCTCCCCGCGGACCTGAGGAAGGACCCCAGCTTCCAGCAACTCCTCGAGCAGGTGCGCGAGGTCGTCGTCGGTGCCCTGCCCCATCAGGACCTGCCCGTTCAGCTCCTGGAGGGACTCGACCTGGGCGGAGAGCCGCTGTCCCAAGTCCTCTTCGCCTTCGAGAACACGCCTCGCCATCCGTTCCAGCTCGCGAACCTGCGCATCACGCCCCTGGAGCTCGAGGGAGGAACGTGCGACTTCGACCTCTTCCTCGCGCTGCATGAAGAAGACGGCGTCATCTCCGGGACGCTCGAGTACTCCCGCGAGGGCTTCGCGCACGAGGAGGCGTCGCGGCTGCTCGTCGACTTCGAGACGGTGCTGAGACAAGCCCTGAGGACCCCCGAGAAGGTGGCCTCGACCTTCCTCCCGGAGCAAGGCCGACGCGGCCCCTCGAGCACGACGGCCGCGGCGCAAGCGCTCTCGCGCGCCACCCGGCGGGCGCCCCTTCCGCCGCCCGTGGATGTGCTCGAGGCGCTGGGCGCGGCGACACCCGAGCAGCGCCGCTGCCTGATGACGGACTACCTGCGAGACACCATCACCCAGGTGGTGCTCCGGGGCCAGGAGCCAGACGTTCCCATCCAGTCCCTCCAGGAGCTCGCGCTCGACTCGCTCCGGCTCATCGAGCTCACCGGGCGCATCCGCACCGAGCTGTCCGTCGACATGCCCGTCTCCCGCTTCTTCGACGCGATGAATGTCGAAGTGCTGGCGGACGAATTGATTGCACGGTGGCTGCGCGCGCGGATGCCCGAGCCCCGAATCCCTCCCCTCCACCGCCGTCGAGAGCACCTCACGCCTTAGCCACACGATGTCGCAACGGGGTTGCGAACATGAGCTATCAAGCCGAGGCCTGGGTCATCCACGCGGGCAGCTCTCGTGAACCGCGCCGCGCCCAGTTGACGCGAACCCGCATCACCGTCGAAGCCATCCAGGACGGCGAGGTCCTCGCCGCACCCCTCTTCGGCTGCTGGGAGGCCAACACCGAACACGCGCTCGAGCGGCGTCCGTTGGATGTCTGCAAGGCCCGCCAGGAGCAGGAGGTGGTCCTGGGCAACGCGGGGGTCGTCCGCGTGCTGGAGACCGGCAGGAACGTCACCGAGGTCCGCTCCGGGCAGCTCGCGATGTTGTTCTCGAGCGGGGAGACGGACGGCCTCGGCTTCATGACGAAGGCCCTGGGCTACGATGCGCCCCGCCAGATGGGGTGCATGGCCACGCTGATGAAGCTCAAGGGCCGGCAGCTCATCCCCCTCCCCGAGAACTCGCGTTTCTCCCCCGCCCAGTGGGCCGCCTTCAGCGTCCGCTACGTCACCGCCTGGGCGAACTGGCGAGTGGCCCAGGGGGCCTTCCGGCTCCAGGTCTCCGAGGCCGACTGTCCGTCCCCGCATGTCTGGGGTTGGGGCGGGGGCACGACGCTCGCGGAGCTCACGCTGGCCCAGTTCCATGGCTGTCGCGCGGTGATGCTGTCGGGGACGCCCTGGCACCTGGAGGAGATTCGCTCCGCGGGGCTGGAGGCCATCGACCGGAGGGATTTCGGGGCCATGCGCTATGAGCCCGAGCGGTGGAGCAAGGACGCGGGCTATCGCGAGCGCTACCTCACCGCGGAGGCCGAGTTCGTCGCGGAGGTCTCCCGTCGGACGGGTGGAGAGATGGTGCACGTGTTTCTCGAGTACCTCGGCACCCCTGTCTATCGCGCCAGCCTCAAGGCCCTGGCCCGGCAGGGAGTGCTCGCCACCGCCGGGTGGAAGGCGGGCATGTCCGTCTCCCTCCTGCGCGCCCGGGAGTGCGTCGCCCGGCATCAGCACATCCACACCCACTTCGCGCGCTATCAGGAGGGTGTGGACGCGGTGGCCTTCGGGGAGACCCACGGCTGGATGCCCGACGTGGGGCCTCGCATCCACGCCTTCGAGGAGCTGCCCGCGCTCGCCGAGGCGTACCACACGGGGGACGCCAACTACTTCCCGTGCTTCAGCATCAACCAGGAGGCGAAGCGGCCACCGCCAGGGCGGTGAAGGGGCCCGTGGGCCGGCGGGGCCCCACCGCTGGCCAGGAGGGCGACCGGGCCATTGGGATGCCCCAACCCCTCGGGAGCGTTGGTGAAATCAGGACCTTGGCCCCCTTCCACCCCGTGCGGGAGGGGGGTGGAGGCCCGGCTCTTCAGTCTTCGACGGCCCGGATGCGCTCCACCGTCGCATCCCACCTCCCCCCTGTTATAAAGCGCCCCCCATGCTTGAGACCGTCACCAAGGGCTTCCGCGCCGCCAAGAACCGCCTCGCCGGCAAGAGCGAGCTCACTCCAGAGTTGGTGGACGAGTCGCTCCGCGACATCCGCGTCTCGCTCCTCGAGGCCGACGTGGCCTTCGACGTGGTGAAGAAGTTCGTCGCCCGCGTGCGCGAGAAGTCCGTGGGCGAGCTCGTCCAGACCACCCTCACCGATGCCTCGGGCCAGAAGCGCAAGGTCAGCCCGATGGACCACTTCATCAAGATCTGCCACGACGAGCTCGAGGCACTGATGGGGCCGGTCGACACGAGCCTGAACCTGAAGCCCAAGGGGCAGCTCAGCGGCATCATGATGGTGGGTCTGCAGGGCTCTGGTAAGACGACCACCACGGGCAAGCTCGCCAGTCGGCTGCTCCAGCAGGGGCGCAAGCCGCTGCTCGTCGCCGCGGACATCTACCGCCCGGCCGCCGTGGACCAGCTCAAGGTATTGGGCGAGCGGCTCAAGGTGCCCGTCTACCACGAGCCCGGCGTGCAGCCGCCCGAACTCGCCAAGCGGGGCTACGCCGCCGCGCGCGAGCAGAAGTGCGACGTGGTGCTCATCGACACCGCCGGCCGACTCGCCATCGACGAAGCGCTGATGTCGGAGCTGGAGTCCATCAAGTCGAACGTGCACCCGGACAACATCCTGCTGGTGTGCGACGCGATGATTGGCCAGGACGCGGTGCGCACGGCCGCGGAGTTCGACCGGCGCCTGACGCTGGACGGCTTCATCCTGACGAAGCTGGACGGTGACGCCCGTGGCGGCGCGGCGCTGTCCATCAAGGAAGTCACCGGCAAGCCCATCAAGTTCCTCGGCATGGGCGAGTCGATGGACAAGCTGGAGGAGTTCCGTCCGGAGGGCCTCGCGGGCCGGATTCTCGGGTTCGGCGACATCGTCGGCCTGATGAAGGACTTCGAGAAGGTCGTCGACGAGAAGAAGGCCGAGGAGGACGCGCGCAAGCTGTTGTCCGGCCAGTTCTCGATGAAGGACTTCGTCGAGCAGATCCGCATGGTGCGCAAGATGGGTCCGCTGAAGGACCTGCTGGAGAAGTTCCCGCTCTTCGGGGACCTCACCGAGCACCTCAACCCGGACGAGAAGGAGCTCACGAAGATTGAGTCGATGTACGACTCGATGACGCCGAAGGAGCGCCTGCGCCCGGACCTCATCAACGCCAGCCGGATTGGCCGCATCGCCAAGGGCAGTGGTCGCAAGCCGGAGGACGTGCGCGAGCTGCTCCAGAAGTTCGGGATGATGCAGCAGGTGATGGGGACCATCGGCCAGAACCCGGGCCTGCTGGGCCGCATCCCGGGCTTCAAGCAGCTGGGTCAGCTCTCGCAGATGCGGAACATGGACCTCTCCAGCATGTTCGGTGGGGACCCGAAGATGATGGAGAAGATGATGAGCGGCGGCATGCCGGGCATGGGGATGCCCATGCAGCTGCCCCAGGTGGCGCCTGGCTACACGGCCCCCATGGGCCAGGCGGCCATGGCGAAGGCTCGCCTCATGGGCTACGCGCCCCCCTCCTCCGCTGGCGGAAAGCCCGAGGACCGCGACGCCATCAAGGAGCGCCGCAAGCGGGAGAAGGACAACAAGAAGAAGAACCGGAAGAAGAAGTAGGAGCGAGACCGACAGGCTCGTGACGGTGAAGCCCGCGCTGCCCGGAGGACTCCGGGGCGCGGGCTTCTTCGTTCCCGGGTGTTGCGGTTTCCGGATGTGTGTCCAGAGGGTGGGACCGTGAGGGGTGGGTCACGGGTCTGGGCGTTGCCGTGGTAGGCAGGGGCTCCGGCTTGCCCCGAGAGTGGGGCGTGAGCTTGGAACGCTCTCTGCACAGCGGCCCTTCATGACGAACCGACTTCGCCTGTTCACTCCCCTCTTCTCGTTCTTCTTGTTGTTTGGGTGCATCAACGTCCCGGAGGTCGTGGACCCACCGGATGGAGGTGAGAATCCGGCCCAGGACTTCGAGCTTGGAGTCAGTCCCCTGGAAGAGACCGTAGTCCTGGGTGGGGTGAAGAACCTCCAGGTCACCGTGGTCCGCAAGAACGGGTTCCAGGGGAGCGTGGATGTGGCGCTGGAGAGGCCGCCCGCCGGGGTGAGCGCTCCGAGCGTGACGATTCCGGAGTCGGGGACCACGGCGACACTGCGTGTGAGTGTCGCAGCGAATCTCGCGCCGAGGAGGCTGTCGCTCACGGTTCGCGGGAGTTCAGGAACGACTCAGCAGGACAGGAGCGTGGCGCTGAATGTGGTGTCCCAGGGGAGCCTGACGGTGTCCTGGGTATCCCCCACAGAGACCCGAAGCGCGGTCAATGGGCCCGTGTCCCTGGAGGTGACCGTGGCAGGGGGGCAGGCCGAGCAGGTGGAGTTGCTGCGAGGGGAGACGGTGCTCCACACCTGGACGGCGGCTCCGTACCAGTATCAGTGGAACACGGCTGCGGAGGAGGAGAAGGAGTTTGTACTGAAGGCCCGGGTGACGCGAGGTGGTTCGACGTACTTCAGCGATGAACGTACCGTCGCGGTGGACCGAAGTGCTCCGCGGATCGAGTCACGGCAGCCCGCGTCAGGGGCGACGCAAGTCAGTGCTCGAGCCGCGATTCAGGTGGCTTTTTCCGAGCCTGTCAGGGTCTCGAGCGTGACAACCACCAATGTGGGCCTTTCGGGGAGCGGTGGCTCTGCCATTCCAGCAACGGTGGAAGTCTCGTCGGCTGGTCGGACTGTAACGATTGCCCCGATCAATGTGCTTCCCACTTCGACGACTGTGACTGTGAATCTGGGAACCAACAGTCATCCGATTGTGGATATCGCAGGGAACGCGATTGAGTTGCCTTTCAATTTCTCGTTCACCACCGAAGGCCCCACTCCAGACACGACCCCTCCAACCATTCTGTCTACAACCCCTGGAAATGCAGTCATTGGAGTTGCGCGAGACACACTGATCGAGATCGTTTTTTCTGAACCCATGAACAAAGCGTCCGTGGAAGGAGCCTTCGCGATTCTCTCGCCTGCTGGCCTCAACACGGGAACGCTCCGCTGGAATACGTCATCGACGGTCATGACTTATTCGTTCCCAACAGAACTCTCGTACGGGGCAGATCTTCGATGGCAGATCTCCACGAACGCGCGCGATGCCGAAGGGAATGCACTGGCGGCCACAGCCGCGCAAACCTTCAGGGCGATTCGGCAAGGAATCGCCACGTTCGCCTTTGACAGCGGAACCAGCGGGACGGTGGATTCGCCAGGGTTCTTTCGACAAACCAGCTTCTATAACATGGCCACGGTTGGCGACAACGCAGGCAACTTCATTGAGAGGCTTTTTCTAGGCTTCCAGATGTCAACTCTTCCCGAAGACCTTACAACCATCCGCCAAGCACGACTCAAATGGTGGACTGGTGGTCAGATTGGAGACCCCTTCGGCAAGCTTGGCCAACTCATCCTTGAGCCAGTGGACATTGGAAACGAATTGCCAATCAAATTCGACACTAATCCAGAGCTCGAAGTGGCGTATTACTCGCCCCCCCTCTCATCTGGAATCAACATTCCACCGAGCTCAATTGGGCGCCCTGGCATTACTGACATCACCCCTATGGTGATCACGGACTGGGCAAACCGGGCATCTCGAAACAAGAGAACCCAATATCGGCTCCGATTCGAAATCGGAACAGTCGGAGATGGCGAATTGCATCGCTTGCACTCTACCTACGAGTCGGATCCAAAGCTGGCTGAACTGGAAATCACCTACGAGTATCCCTGACTCCCAGTACAGCAAAGACTCAGCGCCAGGGACAGCTCATCCCTGGCGCTTTGGAACAACGAGTCCCTGACTCAGTCTCTTCAAGACCCGCTTCTTCTGACGGCGTTTGTAGGCCTCATGGGAGTTCTCCCCGAGCTCGTTCTGCTTGGCAGTCTCCTCATCGACAATCTGAAACTCCACCAGCGAGATAACTACACGCCCTTTGCGTGTCCGAGCGTCTTCTTCTGGCGGAGGCAGGTACGCATCCATCCTCACCGGAATATCCACGACAAAGTTGAGAGCCCGATAGGAACTACCAGAAAACGTATTCCCGCCTCTATCTTCTCTATCCTCATAGTTGCGGTCGAGATGGAGCTTCGGGATGAACTGTTCAAAATGGGGGTTCTCCTCAAGCACTCCCTTGAAGGGCACCAGTGTGTTCTCCGTCTGACCGGGAACCACCAAGTGAAAGGGAAACAGCCGCTGCGTGAGATAATACAGTACGGGCAGCAGATCTTCTCTTGAACGAGTCACGATTCGAAACCGTGTCCTGTCATAGACCTGAGCTGCAACAGTCTCTTTCTTCGCGAGAAGCTTCGTGACAAGCGAATCCTGCGTCTTGATGGAATGGGCGAACTCCACCACAGGAAGTCCCTTCTCCTGCATTTCTCGAGCAACCCCCAACACTTTTTCCATCACCAACTCCGCCAGCTCCGCCTCTGAAATGGCAAGCCGGAAGAGAAGGTCTCGGCCCTCGATATGCTGGATGACGTGCATCACCTTCAGCACGACGCATGCTATGCGTCGGTGCCGAGCATTCCCCTTGGCTCCTGATGCCAGAAGGAACAGGTCGTGAATTTCGCCAGGCTTCGCGACCGCATCAGCAACGCGATAGTTGAACGTTTTGCGTAGATAGGCGACCGCCTCTGCCAGTACGAGCCGGGCCCATGCCTCATCAAAGGGTCGGGAAACATCGAGCTGACAGAGCCGCAGGAATCGGTCGACTTCCTCCCTGACCTGGAAGTGCATTCGTCGCCACTCAATAACTGAGCCTCCGCGCAGAATGAGTCGAATGCGCTCAAGCTCACGAAGCCCCATTTCCGCAACCGTACGGACAGGGGTGTCGGGAAGTACTGGGGTTAGAGAGGGGGCCTTCACACCTAAGCTTCCTATCCGAGCATGGCAGTTAGGGAAAGAGCTCTATAGAAACAGAAAGAGCCCTCGCTCTAGATGGAGCAAGGGCCCTCTGACTTCAGTGCCTGCGTCGGGAAACTACTTGGCGACCATCGGCTTGTCCGCTGAGTAGCGAACCTCTGAGACCTTCTGGCCACCTTCAGAGTACGACACCTCGACGCCTTCCCGCTTCCCCTTCACCCAGGTCTGCTCCTGCTTCTTCGCACCACTGGGGTAATACTGCACCCGCCTACCATGATAGTCGTTGCTCTCGAACTCAGTCTCCCCTGTTTTCACGCCATTGGCATCGTAGAAAACCCAACGCCCCGTTCGGAAACCATCTTTGTACTGTCCCTCTGCTTGTTTCTGGCCATTCGCCCAGAAATCTACATAGGGCCCGTGGTGACGCCCCTTGTCGGCACCTGATTCCTTCACACAGAAGGCGCCAGAGTCATTGCCCATACGCCTCCCCTGCTGGATGGTTCCAGCCGGGCAGTTGAGGCGCACTTCGCCTTCAGCGGAGCTTCCCTGTGCCAGTGCATGCGAAGCAATGACTGCCAGACCAAATGCAGCAAGACGGAATGACATTTGATTTCTCCTTATTGGGAGGCGACTGGTGATGGAGCACCGCCTCCCTTTCGAACGAAAAATCCTACGATCTATTCACTCATGTCCTGTTCGAAGAGATGCATGAGCAACATTTAGCATCACAGAAACGCGCGAAGCCCCATCCCAACAAGGATGAGGCTTCACTCTCTGCGCGAAACCTCACCAAGAGAACCTGGCGAGGCTCGCCCTGACTAGTTCCGAGTCAGGCGACCACAGATCTCATTGCCGTTCGTGAAGTAGAGACCGATCGACAGCGTCGTCGAAGTCGGCGTGGTGCAGAAGTTCACCGTAAACTCGGCGTTCTTGCCACCATTCGACGTCGAGTACCCGGTGATCAATTTCACGCCACTCTCTTCCTCTCCACGGACCTTCACATAGAAGAGCCCTTGCAGGTCTCCCTTCTGGGAAGGGAACGTGAGGCTGCTGCTAGCGGGTTGATATGCACGGACGCGAGCCTTTGCAGTGCGGCCCGTGGTGCACCAGGAGTTATCAGTGTCAAAGAAGGTTGGAGTGACTTCGTAAATGATCGGCCCCGTGGACGAAACAGTCCAGATCGGCTGCTTGCCACCCTGGGCAGGGTCGAAGTTGGCGCAGGTGGGCGCCGGAACTTCCGTGCAGGCACCACTGCTGCAGAACTGGCCGTACTGGCAGGTGCTCTGGGCCGTGCCGCTGCAGGTATCGCCAGGGTTGCCGCCATCCTCTTCGCACTGACCAGACGCCGTGTCGCACTTGCGGCCAGAGCCACAGTCGGCGTTCGCGGTGCACTTCGTCACGCAAACGTTGTCCAGGTCCGAGCACACCATGTCGGCGGTCTCGGAGCCGGTGTTGCAGAGGGCGTCCGTGGAGCACTGGCAGATCTTCGTGCCGGTGGCCGAGCCGTCGATCGACGCACAGGTCTTCGCCGTGTCAGGACAGTCGGAACCCGTCGAGCACGTCGTCACACAGACGTTCGCATCCGGGTGGCAAATCTCCGTGCCAGCGCACTCGTCGTTGCTGGTGCAGCCCTTCGCGCCGCCGTCGTCGTCACCGCAACCAGCCATCAAACCGCTCATCGCGCCCAGCGCCGTGAGCATCAGCATCATCTTGCGAAGCTGCATCTTGGAAATCCCTCCGTGAGTCTGCTTGGAATCGTCTACCCGGGGCCTCCGGCCTCTGAGTTCAGGCCCCGACATCCATGCAAGCGGGTCGGCTTTAGTCCTCCCCGTCCTGATGTGTCAACGAGTGTCGACACCCTCACTGACGCCTCGCCCTCGTGGAAATTCAGCAGTCACGAAAGCGAACACTCACATCGGACCTCGGCAGGACAAACGTGTCGCGGAAGACCCAGCGACACCCTTGTCTGCTCAAAACGTGAACGGGAAGTCGATGGGCTCGCCCTGCTTCTTGTGCTTCGGGAAGGCCCACCCCTTGATGAGGCCCGAGATGCAGCTCGCCATGTACGTGCTCTTGAACTCATCCGTCTTGCACGTGACGTTCGACGTCTTGCCGCTCGTCTGGATGGACCACCGCATCACCAGCTTGCCGCTCAACATCGGGTCCTTCTTCTTCTGCTCGTTCACGCACTTCACGATGGCGGGCTTGTTGTTCAGCACCACCTCCATGATGTCCGAACGCTGAAGCGTGTCGGGAACCCCACCACCTCCAGGCTCCGGAGGAATGTAGGCCGTGGGACGAGCCTCCGAGGGCTTGGCCTCGACCTTCGGCTTCTTCGTGCCGAAGAGCTCGTCGAAGTCGTCACTGTCTCCGTCGCTCGAGGATGACTTCTCCGGCCGCGAGGGCCGCGCCTCAGGCTCCTCACGCCGCGCCGTCGACGACGAGGCCCCGGTGGTCCGCCGAGGCGTCACCGGCCGCTCCACCTTCGCCACAGCGCTATCCACGGGCTTCGCGGTCTCCGCGGGCGGCTGCGCGGCCACGGGCGGAGTCGCCACAGGGGCCGCCGCCACCGGAGGCGGCGTCGCCGCGGCCACCGGCGTCCCCGTTGCCATGGGCGGAGTCGCCGCGGGAACCGTTCCAGCCGCAGGAGGAGGCTGAGTTCCCGCAGCACCCGCCGTAGGAGGCGGCTGGGCGGCCGCCACGGGCTGAGCAGCCACCGGGGGCGGCGTGGCCACCGGCGGAGGCGCCGCGGCGGCGGGAGGCGCCACCGCGACTGGCTGCGGGGCCACCTGATTCTGGCTCGGCGTCTCCGCGCCATTCTTGCCAAGCGTCAGCGCGAAGCCTCCGGCCCCAAGCCCCAACACGCCCACGACAATCCCCACCACCAGGCCCATCCGGCCCTTGCCGCCCGCGGGCGCCGGCTGCGCATACGTGGGCGCATATCCCGGCGGGGCCGCATACGGTGCGGGCACGGGCTGAGCGTAGGGCTGCTGTCCGTACGGTGCGGGCTGTCCATACGGCGCCATGGGCTGCTGCGGAAAGGCCTGCGGGCCCTGAGGCGCCGCCATCTGCGCGGCCATCGCCGCACTCGCCCCCATCAACGCGGGCGAGGACACGGGCTCGGGAGGCGGCATCGGCACATCGAGCAGACGCGACTGCGACACCGGCTCGCGGCCCAGCGCGGGGGCAGGCGTCGGCGGAGGCTTCGCGAGCGCGTCGTTCTCCTCCTTCACCAGCGAGGCCAGCACGCTGGCGGCGGAGGGCTTCCACCCCGTGGGCGCCTCGGAGGACGCCGCGAGCACCGAGTCACCCTTCGACGACTTGCCCGCGCTGAACGCCGACTGCACGGGACCCGACTGCACCGTGGGCTGGGAGCCCGACACGGGCTCGGGCGCGACGATGGTCGGCTTCGAGGGACGCGGCGCCAACACCGACGCCAGCTCCGCGGTCTCCGACAGCGGAATCCAGTCGCTGAAGCCCGAACGCCAGCAGAGGCTGTCCGGCCCCACTTCGCCTCGGTCCCACGCGTCCTTCACCTTCTCGACGGAGAGCGGTCCCACCTGCTTCTCGTCGATGGCCACGTACCAATCGTGCGACGCGGCGGGCTTGGCATCGTCTTCCTTGTCGGGCTCGGCTTCGGCCTCGGCGAGCTTGCGGACGCTCTCCGCCGTCGCTTCCCGCGCCGCGGCCTCTCCCAGCGCCTCGCCAGACGGAATCTTGTGCGTGCCCGAGCTCAGCACCTGGTCGAAGACCGCGCCAATCTCATCCTCTTCCACGTCCGTGAAGAGGCCGCCCTCGGGCGGAGTCCCCAACGTCGCGGGCACCGCGGAGGATGCCGACGCGTCGGACTCCTTCTTCGGCGTGCTGGCGTCGATGGACGCGGGTGAAGAAGTCGCGGGCTCCGACGAGGAATCCTTCCCCGTCCCGGCGCCCGCCGGGCGCACGGTGATGGTATGGCCGCACTTCTTGCAACGAACCTTGACCCCCTTCGGGCCAACTTTGTCGTCGCTGATCATGTACTGCGCGCGGCAGCTGTCACAGACGAAACGCATCTTTTCCGCAAGCCTCGGAAATGACGGGAGAAATCCCGTCAGAATCGTAGAAGTGGCCACCCGAGGCGGTCAAGGATCAGTCCCCTGACCGCCCGAATGCTCATCAACGCGTGAACCCTTTCAGGGTTCTACCGCGCTATCGGCGCACCTGCACCTCCACGTGTGTGCCGACGGCCACACGCAGACGGTGATGCTCTTCGGACGTCGCGAACACGAGCAACTCCTTGAGTTTGGTGCGAGGCGGCACACGGAACGAAGCCCCCGTCTCCCCCTGCACCAGACGCCGCACCGGCTCCATCTCCCCCGCCACGAAGAGGCCCGCGCGGGCCGCCGTCAGTTCCGCGCCCTCCAGGAACTGGCGCACGGACTGCGGCGTCGCGGTGGGCAGCCACGCCCGGGCCGCCTTGCTGAGTGCCGCGCGGTCCATGTCGGTGAGGACCTTCTCCAGCGCGCGCCGCTCGGGCTCGACGCCGTGGAGGGACTCGGCGATGCGCACATTGCCCACCACGAGGTTCAGCGCCGCCTGGAGGATGGCCTCCAGTCGCTCCGCGGGCACGAACTGCGTGAAGGCCAGCTCCGGCCGAGCCAGCGCCAGCGCCCGTCCCAGCAGGTAGTACACTTCCTTCTGCCCCTGCTCCGCGAAGTACTTCCCACCCACACGAACCGAGGCGGGGTGCGTCTGAAGCAGCTCGACGTTGACCTGCGGCTCCGGGGCGGGCTCGTTGGAGCGCTTCGCCATGCGCTCGCGCGTGGCGACGAGGAAGGGTGAGTACAGCTCCACCGCCTCCATGCCCAGCAGGCGCGCCACGTACCGGTAGTGGTGCACGTGGTACTCCTGCGCGCTGGCCACGTCGATGCGGTGCTTGCGAGGCACGAGCTGGTACTGCGTGAAGGGCGCGGCATACAGGTGCCCCGCCTTCGCGAAGAGCAGCCCCAGCAGCTCCGCCAAGGGGCCACGCGCCTTCGGGTGGAACAGGTGCGAGAGCCAGAGCTGGTCGTCGACCGGACGCTGCGCCACTTCTTTCTTCTTCGCGTGGGGCCCCAGCTTGACGAGGATCTCCTTCTCGTCCTCGCCCTCTTCCCCCAAGAGGCCCGACGTCGCCTGGGCCGCGAGCCACGCCAGGTCGTAGTCCTTGCGCATCGCCGCCAGTCGGACGAGCTGTCCGCACACCTTGCGCGGGGACTCGGTGTGAGGCAGCGCGCGACGGAGCGCGGCGATGGCCTCCTCCTCCTTGCCCGGCATGTTGCCAGCGAGCTCGGCGAAGGCCTCCTGCACACCGGCATCATCGGGCAGGCCCTTGGCGGCCACGCCGTAGGCCGCCACCGCGCCCTCCGGGTGCTTGAGCACCTGGTGATAGAGGTCACCCAGCGCGCGCCACAGCGCCATGCGGGCCACGTGGGTCTCCGGCGTCTTGGGCAGCCGGCCCAGCATCTTCGTGTAGTTCTCCTCCAGTGACTTCCACTGGCGAGCCCCACCCAGCATCGCCTCCAGGGAGCTGAACGCCTCGACGAAGCGCGGGTCCAGGTCCAGCGCGGCATTGAACGCCTGGGCGGCGCCGTCCACGTCCTTCAGGTCATCGCGGCGCAGCTCGCCCAAGGCGAACCAGACGCGCTTGGCCTTGTGAGGCTCGGACGACAGCGTCGGCAGCGCCAGCATGCGCGCGAGCACGTCCGCGGCCTTCTGGCCCTGCCGCGTCTCGCGCAGGAGCACGTAGAGCTGGTCCATCACCTCGAGCGCATCCGGCAGGACCTTCAGCGCCCCCGTGAAGGCATCGATGGCCATGTACGGGTCGTGCAGCTGGTCTCGGGAGATGCGCCCCAGGTCCAGATACACCTTCGCCTTGGCCTCGCCTTCGAGCACGCCCACGAGTTGCTGGCGCAGGTCCGCGGACTTCTCGTACTGGCCCGCCTTGTCCATCAGGATGACGAGCGCCCGCAGCGTGGGCTCGTGGCCCGGGTCGATGGCCAGCGCCTTCTCGAAGTGATTCTGCGCGCGGTCCGTCTGGTTGAGCGCGGCGTGGATGTCACCGAGCTGCCAG
Source organism: Myxococcus stipitatus DSM 14675 (assembly GCF_000331735.1). Taxonomy (GTDB): domain Bacteria; phylum Myxococcota; class Myxococcia; order Myxococcales; family Myxococcaceae; genus Myxococcus; species Myxococcus stipitatus. Next base: position 6,919,631 of record NC_020126.1, read on the forward strand.
TAGACCTCCACCACCTCCAGGTCCGTGAGCTCCTCGCGGTGGTGGATGAGGATGGTCTGGAAGACCTTGAGCGCGCCCTCGTAGCGGCGCGTCTGCACCAGCAGGTTGCCGTAGCCCTCCAGCGCGGGCAGGTACGTCGCGTCGCGCTCGTAGGCCGTCTCGTAGCAGCTGAGCGCCTTGTCGCGCTTCCCCAGCTTCTCCGCCACGTAGCCCAGGCGGTAGAGCTGACGGCACAAGTCCGCGGCGACGGCGGCGTCCTTCTCCACCATCGCCTTCTCCGCCAGCTTGCGCGTGACGATGTCCAGCATCCGCTCGGCGTCGGCCCACTCCTCGTGGGCGATGTAGACATCCGCCAGCGCCCTCGCGGCCTCCAGGCTGTCCGGGATGTGCTTGAGCGCCTCCTCCCAGTAGCCCGTCGCCGTCTCGCGGTCCTCGCGGGTCTCCGCGTGGTAGCGCGCGACATCCAGCAGGGCGCGTCCCTTGGCGGCGGGGTCTTCCGTCTGCTCCGCCTCCTGGCGCAGCGTCTGCTCGTAGCCGCTCCAGTCCTTCTCCTGCTCCTGGATGCCCTTCAGGGCGCGGATGCTGGGCAGGTGGCCCACATCGATGGCGATGGCCTGCTGATAGGCGTTCCGGGCGCTGCCCGTGTCCATCAGCATGTCCTCGTTGATCTTCCCGAGCCGGAAGTAGAGCTCCACCGCGTCCTTCGACTGGCCGGCGAGCTCCGCCTCCTTCTGCAACATCTCCAGCGCGAAGGGCCAGTTGCCGCTGCGCTCGTAGAGTTTGCCGAGCGCGTGCAGCGCGGGACGGCTCTCCGCGTCCACCGCGAGCGCCGCGTGGTAGCTGTTGACGGCGCGGTCCACCGCCTTGAGCTGCTGGTACTGGACGTTGCCGATGTCCACGTACAGCTCCGCCTGCTCCTGCGGGCTGACGGCCAGCGCGAGCTGACGCTCATAGGCGATGAGGAGGTCCTCCCACCGCGACTGAGCCCGGCGCAGGCGGATGAGCGCCTTGATGGCTTGGACGTTCTGCGGGTCGATGGAGAGCACGCCCTCCACGCACACGTCCGCGTTGGCGGGGTTCTGGTACTTGTCCTCCCAGATGGTGGCGCTGCGGAACAGGACGCGAACCTTCTCGCGCCAGTCCTCGCTCAGCTCCAGCATCCGCTCGTAGATGGCGAGCAGGTCCGCCGGCTGGTCCAGCTTGGTGTGCAGCCGCTCCAGCGACTCCAGCGCCTCCCGGTTGACCGGGTCCAGCTCCAACGCCTGGCGATAGGCGGCGACCGCGGACTCGTCATCGGCGATGTCGCGCTCGAAGACGCCGGCGACCTCCACCTGGATGCGCGCACGCTCCTCGGCCGTGTCCGCCAGGTCCCTCGCGCGCAGCAGCGTCAGGGCCACGTCGCGCCAGGCCCGCTGACGTCGGTACAACGCGGTGAGCACGCCGAGCGTCTCCGCGTCCGGCTCCAGCTCCAAGGCACGCAGGAGCGCGGTGGCCGCCTCCGCCGGGTCCTCCAGCTTCTCGTCCCAGACGCGCGCAATCTCCCGAAGGATGCCCTTGCGCTGCTCGATGGAGCCCGCGGCCTCGAGCTTCTGCTCGAGCGCGACCACATACTCACGCTCGTGGCCGCGTCGTTGGAAGACCGCCGCGAGGCCATCCAGCGCGGTGGCGTTGGTGGGGTCGAACTCGAGAATCTTCCGGAACGCACCCTCCGCGGACTTGGGGTCATCCAGCCGCGTGTCGTGCACTCGCGCGAGCGTGGCGTAGAGCCGCTCCGCCAGAGGGCCACGAGGCAGCTCATCCGCCACCTCTTCGTAGACCGCGGCGAGCTCCTCATGGCTGCCCGTCTCGTCCGCCAGCCGCTCCACTTCCTCGCGCAGCGTGTCGTCCGACGCGTCAATCTGCAGCGCGCGGCACAACGCGAGGAAGGCCACGTCCTTCTGCCCCAGCCGCTCTTCCTGGACCCGGGCCAGCTCGCGCAGCGAGGCCAGCTTCTCTTCGTCCGTGACGAAGTGAGGCAGGTAGCGGTCGACCGCCGTCGCGTACGCGCGCCAGTCGTTGTACGTCCGGTACAGCACGCACACGCGCTCGTAGGCCGTGCGGTTCGCGGGGTCCAACTCCAGCACCTTCTCGAGCGCCCCCGAGGACTGCTCGGGCTTTCCGCCCTGCCCCGCCCACAGGTCCGCCACCTCGAAGTACGTGGTGACGGCGTGCTCGCGCTCCTCGGCGGACAGGTGCACCTGCACCTTCAACTCCAGCGCGCGCACCGCGTCGTTCCACGCGCGCAGCGAGATGAACAGCGCGTGCACCCGGTCCAGCTCCGCCACCTGGTGAGGCTCCACCTCGAGCGCGCGCCGAGCCGCGTCCAGCGCTTCCTCGCGGCGGCCCATCCCCGCCAGCACTTCCGCCAGGCGCAAGCGCAGGGCCTTCACGCCCTCGCTGTTCTCCTGGAGCGGAATCAGCCGACGGAGGACCCCCACCAGCTCCTCGCGCTGCTCCGTCTCGTCGTACAGGTCGCGCAAGGTGTCGAGCACCGCGCGGTTGCGTGCATCGCGGTCCAGCGCCGCCTTGAAGTACGGCACGGCTGCTTCCGGCTGCTTGAGCAGCCGATACACCACACGCCCCAGACGCTCGTTGAGACGCACCACCTCACGAGGGTCCAGCGTCAGCGCCAGCCGCCCCTCGAGTAGCTCGCGAAGGTCCTGCGGCCGGTCCGCGCGCTCGTAGAGCGACTCCAGCGCGGAGAAGGCCTGCTCGTTGCGCGAGTTCTTCGCGAGCAGCTCGCGGTACAGCTCGATGGAGCCGCCCAGGTCCGACAGCCCCTCCGCGGACACCTGCGCCATCTTCGAGACGACGCGGTCGCGCTCCGGCCCCACCACCTTCTCCGCCTGGAGCTTGAGGATGGCGTAGAGCTTCTCCGACGCGGAGGCGGTCTCGTAGATGCTCTCCAGGAGCCGCGCCGAGGCCAGATGGCCCGGCTCCAGCTTGAGGATGGCCTCATACGCGCTCGCCGCGCGGTCCGGGCTGTCCAACCGCTCCTGGTAGAGCTGCCCCAGGCGGAAGAGATACCCGATGCGCTCGGCCTGCTCGGTCGCGTTCGCGACGAGGGCCTCGAGAATGCCCGCCAGCTCCGGCCACGCCTGCAGCTCGAGGTACAGACGGTCCAGCGCCACCAGCGCCCGTCCCTGCACCGCCGCGTGCAGCGTGCGCGCCCGCTCGTAGTAGGTCACCGCGCGGTCGGAGTCGCGCAGCTTCGACTCCAGCAGCTGGCCCAGCTTCAGGCACACCTGCGCCGCGTCGGCGGCTTCGGCGACTCGCGGGAGCGCTTCCTCGTACGCCGCCACCAGCTCGTCGTAGCTGTCGGAGGCATCCGTCGAGTTCTCCAACCGCCGGCGAACCTCGCCGTCGTTCGGGTCCTCCTTGAACGCACGGAAGAGCGCCAGGAACGTGAGCTCCGACTCCCCCTGCGCCTCGCGCAGCGTGGCCAGCTCGCCCAACAGGGCCTTGCGCTCGAACGCGTCCGTGGACACGCCGACACGCATCTCGATGAGCTGCGCCAACCGAGGCACATCCCCGCTCGCGCGGAACGCACGCAGCAGCGTCTCCACCGCGAGAAGGTTCTGCGGCTCGCGCGCCACCACGCCCTCCATCCGGGCCACCGTGCCGGGATGGTTGGGCTGCACCGCCAGCACCTCGCCGTACATCGTCAGCGCGCCCGTCCGGTCCAACAGGCGCGTCTCGCGCACCGAGGCCAGACGGAACTTCAGCTCCAGCCCCGCCTCGGGCGGCATCAGCGCGATGCGACGGGCCAACACATCCGCCAGCTCCGGCCAGCGCTCCTGCTTCTGGCAGAGCGCCTCCATCCGCTCCAACGCGGCCACGTCGTCCGGCTTGATCTCCAGCAAGCGCCGGAAGGTCGCCAGCGCGCCGAGCGCGTCCTGAAGCTGCTCCTCCTGCAGCAATCCAATCTGCAGCAGCACCGCCGCGCGACGAGAGGGTTCCTCGGCCACGGCGAGCTGACGGCGCAGCACCTCCAGGAGCTCCGTGGGCTTGCCCTGCGACGCCACCAGCCGCACGGTGCCATCCAGCGCCTCGATGTCCGTGGGACGCAGCTCCAGGACACGCTTCCACGACGCCAGCGCCTCGGCCGGCTCGCCCAGGTCCGTCTGAAGCCGCGCCAGCGCGCGGTACAGCTCCGCCCGCGAGGCGTCTCCCGCCTTGGGCGCCACCTCGATGACCACGACGCTCAGTTCCTCGGGAGCCTCGGCGCGGTCGACCAGCGACACGCACAGCTCCAGCGAGCGAAGGTCATCCGGCAGCTCGCGCAACGCACGCGTCGCCGCCAGGAAGCCCATCTCCGCGTTCTCCAGCGGTCCGGCGTACATCTCCGCGATGCGGCGCAGCAGCGCGGCGCGCTCCTGCGGCACCGCCTCCGCCGACACGCGGGACTCCAGCATCTCCACCTGCTTCAGGTGGTTGCCCACCGCGACGAAGACAGGCTCCAGCGCACTGGCGGCGGCGCCTCGCAGCGGGCTCTCCGAGCGCGCCATCTCCTCCAGCGCCCCCACCGCGCCCGCGTGTCCCGCCCGCCGCGCCAGCACCGACTGGTACAGCTCCAGCGCGCCACGCGGGTCGTCCAGGCGAGAGAACTTCAACCGCCCCAACCGCACGCGCAGGTCCGACGCCTCTTCCTGCGCGCCGCGCTCGTCCGCGAGCTGGACTTCCCGCTCGATGTGCTGCGCGAGCTCCGGCCAGCGCTCCATGTCCGCGAGCACGCGGCCCAGCAACTTGAGCGCGTTGGTGTTCTCGGGTCGCAGCGCGAGGACCTCGCGATACGACTGCGCCGCCAGCGCCTTGTCCGCCAGCGTCTCCTCGGCCAGGTGCGCCAGCTCGAACAGCAGGTTCACCTGCGAGGTCGCGTTCGTATCCGCCGCCACCTGGCGCCGCATCACCAGCGCCAGCTCGCGATGCGCACCCGTGCGACGATGGACGCGGGCGATGGACTCCAGCACGCCCCGGTTCTTCGGGTCCCTGCGGCTCACTTCCTCGAGCGCGCGGACCGCCAGGTCGTAGCGCTTGAGGCGGTTGTCATAGAGCGTCGCCAGCCGTCGCCAGAGGTCTCCCGCGAGCGGCTCCTGCGCGCCGCGCTCGAGCTGGTCTTCGTACGCGCCGGCCACTTCCTCGAACGAACCCGAGTCGGCCGCCAGCCGCTCCAGCTCGTCGCGAACCGACGTCTCCTGCGGGAACTCGTTGAACGCCCTGAGCCGAGCGACAAACGCGAGCGACGTCTGCCCCAGCGCCTCGCGCAAGGTCGCCGCCTCCTGGATGGCCTCCAGTCGCCGCTCCGGAGCCACGCCCGGCAGCAACACGTCCAGGACCTCCACCAGCTTCCGAGCGTCGTTCAAGCCGCGATAGACAGGCTCCAGGAGTCGCGCCGCCTCCACGCGAGGCCCGTCGTGCGCCATCAACCGCTCCAGCCCCGCCACCACCTGGCCATCGCCTGGCGCCAGCTCGAGCAGACGGCGGTACACCGGCAACGCCTCCGCCGGCCCGACTTCCTTCTCGAGGAGCTGCGCGCGCTTCAGCAACCAGCCGCGCCGCGCGCCATCATCCGCCGCGCTGTCGGCGAGCTGGTCCAGCACATCCGCCTGTTCGACGAACCGCCGTCCCTTCGCGTAGAGCTTCTCCAGCGCGAGCAGCCCTTCCGGAACCCGCCGCAGCGCCAGCGCGGAGCGGTACGTCTCCACGGCCCGAGCATCCTCACCCGCGTTGGCGTAGGCCTCGCCCGCCTTGAGCAGCAGCCCCACGCGCTCATCCGCGTCCTGGGAGAGCTGGGCCTGACGCGTGTACACCTCGGAGAGGCTCTTGGCGTTCTGCCCCTTCTCGTACAGACGAGACAGCGCCTCCAGCGCCTGTCGGTCCTGCGGAGCGTCCGCGAGCAGGTTCTTCCAGAGCCGCGCGGCCTCCTCGGGCTGGTCCAACGTCTCGCGCAGCTCCGCGGCGCGGCGCAGGAGCTCCAGCGCCGCCGGGTCTCCCTCGGTGAGCTCCACCGCCGCGGACTCGTAGATCTCCGCCAGCACCTCGTGCGAGCCCGTCTCGCGCGCCAGTCGCTCCAGGTCCGGGCGCACGCCCTCCCGGTCCAACCCTTGCGCGAAGGACTTCACCGCCGACATGAAGGCCAGCGACGTCTGCCGCATGTCGCGCTCGTAGATGCGGCGCACCTCTCCGGCGAGCAGGGTCTTCTCCACCGTCAGCGCGGACTCCATCCGCGCCTCGCGCAGCGCCACGCGGCGGGCATGGTCGCCCACCTGCGCCAGCACCGGGTCCAGCACCTCGAGCGCGGCGCCGCTCGTGGGCACCGCGGCCTTCACCCAGGCCTCCAGCGCGCCTCGCGCTCCCGGGTGCCCCGAGTCCTCGGAGAGGATGCGCTTGTAGAGCCCCAGCGCCGCGTTCGGGTCGTCCAGCACCGTGCGCTGCAACTCCGCCAGGCGGAACGACACCTCACGCCCCTGCGGGCTCTGCCCCTCCTGATTGCGGCGCAACGCCAGCGCCCACGCCAGGTCCTGATGACGCTCCAGCTCCGTGTAGAGCCGGTCCAGCGTGGCCGCGGCCTCGCGGTTCGCCGAGTCGCGCTGCGCAATCGAACGCCACGCCTCCGCCGCGCTCTCCGGGTCCGACAGCCGCGTCTCGTGCAGCAACGCCGCCTCGCGCAGGAACGCGAGCTGCTCTGCGGGCTCCGGCGACGCGGCGGCCAGCTTCTCGAGCACCTCCGCCAGCGCCGCCCACTCCTCGCCCGCGCGGTGCAACCGCTGCAGGGCCCGGAGGCTGTCCAGGTTCCCCGGCTCCAACGACAGGAGCGCACGCAGGGCCTTCACCGCGCTCGCCTTGTCGTCGAGCTTCTTCTCGTGCACCTCGGCCAGCTCGCGCAGGAGCGCCACGCGCGCGGGGCCGACATCACCCTCTTCCGCCAGCTCCTCGATGATCTCCGCGTAGCTGTCCAGCGCGTCCGCGTCCTCCGCCGCCTGCCGCGCCGTGGAGCGCAGGCCCGCGTCTCCAGGGGCCAACCGCAGTGCTCGCGCCAGGGCCGCGAAGGCGAGCTCGGGCTGCCGCAGGTGCGCCAGGTGCACCTGCGCCGCATGCCGGAGCACCTGCACGCGGGCCGCGTCGTCCTTCGCGACCTCCGCCAACACGTCCAGCGTGGCCACGAGCTTGCGGTGGTCCTTGGTCCGCTCCAGCGCGGGCACCAGCACCCTCGCCGCCGCCTCGCGGGCGGTTCCAGAGGCCAGCATCGCCTCCAGCGCCGCGAGGGCGTCCGGGTCCGACGGACGCTGCATCAGGATGTCCGAGTAGCTCTGCACCGCTTCGGCGCTGCCATCCTGCAACCCCTGCAGCAGCTGAGCCCGGCGCAGCTTCAGCCGCGCCGCCTTGTCCGTCTCGCCCGCGGACTCCGCCAGGCCAATCATCCGAGCCAGCGTGTCGCCCAGCTCACGGGTGCGGCCCGCCTTCTCGTACAGCTCCGCGAGGCGAGGCAGGTGCCGCCCCTCCTCGGCGCCGTGCGAGAGCGCGGACTGGAGCGCCTCCGCGGCCTGCGCCGGACGCCCCAGCTCCGTGTTCAGGTCCACGAGCTGGAGCAACAGCTCCAACCGCTCCGCACCGCGCGCACCGTGGATGCGCTTGCGCAGGAGTTCCTCGGCATCCGCCGCGCGACCCGCCCGGCCATACAGCCGCACCAGCCGCTGCAGCACCGCGCCCGACTCGGGGGCCCGCTCCACCGCGGCTTCGAGCGCGACGATGGCATCCGCCACCAGTCCGCCTTCCTCCGTCAGCCCCGCCGCCTCGGTGAGCAGCGCCAGCGCCACGGCCGGCTCCTCCAGCTCCGCCGCCAGCGTGCGCAGCACGCGCCCCAGCTCCGAGTGCGCGGACAAGTCCCGCGCGAGCCGCAGCGCCTCGGCGCGCGACGACTCGTCCTTCGGGTCCTCACGAACCACGCGCACCCGCGTGTCGAAGGCCGCGCGACTGTCGGCCAGCTGCTTCTCGTGGATGCTCGCCAGCAGTGAGAAGAGCCGCTTGCGCGCGGCCGGCTCCGTCGTGGCCTCCAGCTGCTGCTGAAGTGCCGCCACCTGACGCTGGTGGTCACCTGCCCGGCCATAGTGCGTGGCCAGCGCCTCCGTCACCTCGTTCGACCGCACACCCGCCGCGGCCAGCCGCTCCAGTCCACCGACCACCACACCCGTCGAGACGTTCTCCGCCAGGAGCCCGAGGAACAGGTCCGCCGCGTCCTGCTGACGCCCGAGCCGCTCCGCGTACAGCTTCGCCTGACGCGCCGTCCACTCGTTGCGCTCGAGCTGCGACTCCGCCAGCGCCGCGAGCCGACCCGCCAGCGCCGCCGCCTCGTCGAAGCGAGACAACGCCACGCACAGGCCCTGCAGCCGCTGCACAGCGCCAATCTCCTCGGGCGCGAGCTGCACCCACTCGCGCACCAGCGGCTCCAGCTCCTCCGGCGCGGCGCCCGCGGCCTCTCGCCGCGTCACCTCCGCCTCCAGCCGGGCCTTCGGGTCGTCCGCGAGCGCCGCGGCCGCCTGCAACGACTTCACGGCCTCCGCCGCCGCCGTGTCGCCGGGCACGCGCGCCAGCACCTCGCGCCACGCGGCCTCCGCGCGCACGGGGTCCGCCAACGGTCCCTGGAGCAACAGCGCGAGCTGCCGCCACAGCGTCGCGGAGACCTCCGCCACCGTCGCCGCCTGTGCGGCACGCTGCAGCGCCAAGGCCAGGGCCGGCCGCGCATCGGCCTTCTCCGCGTGCTCCACCACGGAGCCCAGGAGCAGCGGCCGCGCCGGGTCCAGCTCCAGCGCCCGCGACAGCACCTCGAAGGCGCCTCGCGCGTCCTCCTTCTCCTCGAACATCAACGCGAGCGCCTCGCAGAACGCCACCCGCTCCGCTCGCGGCCGAGGCGCCAGCAGCGCCAGGTCCAACAGCGGCACCACGGCCTCCAGCTCCTCGTCGTCCGCCAGGAGCCGCGCGAGCTGGAATGCCGCGAGCGCATGCGTGGGGTCCAGCTTGAGCGCCGCTTCCAGGTGCGTGCGCGCCGCCGCTCCGTCCCTGAGCTGCGACAGGCACAGCTCCGCCAGACGCAGCCGCATGGCCGCCTGACTCGCCTTGTCCTTCACCGTGCCCAGGTAGCGCTCCAGCACCGCCACCGCGTCCGCCGCACGCCCACTCTCCAACATCTGCTCCGCCGTGAGACTCGCCGCGTCCGCGCGCGACGGGTCCGCCGCCACGGCCCGCTCGAAGGCCCCGAGCGCTCCCGGCGCGTCATTCAAGCGGCCCAGGCGCATCGTGCCCACGCGCAGCCACAGGTCCACCTGCGCGCCGCGGTCCTTCACCTCGCCCGCCATCGCCTCAATCTGCGCAATCGCCGGCGCGAAGTCCCCGCCCGCGCGCGCCGCCATCTTCTCGATGAGCGACAGGCCCTCGGGCATCCCCGGCCACAGCAGGAAGCACCGGTCCAGCGCCTCCTTCACCTTGCCAGCGGAGGCCGGGTCGTACCAGGCGAACAGCTTGGCCACGAGCAGCGACAACCGCGCCGCGCTCTTTCGGTCCCGCTCCTCCAACGACATGCTCCGCAGCATCCGCACGCGGTCGCGCCACGTCTGTTCGAAGCGCTGCAGCGCCCGGCTCGTCTTCTCCACGCGCGCGTTCTGCGGCTCCAGCCCCCGCGCCACCTCCAACACCCGCTGCGCCAGCTCGTGCTCGGTGGGGTCGTCCACCAGCCGCTCCGCCAGCGCCGCGTACTCCTCCGCCATGCCCGCGTCGCCCAGCGCCTCGCGCTCACGCTCCAGCGCCTCGAAGGCCGTCTGGAATCGCTCCTCGGACAACAACAACTGCCGCACCCGGCGGAAGATGGCGCGGTCCGCCTTCGCTCGCGCGGCGCGCTGCAGACACAACACCGCCCGGTCCCGACGGAAGAGCTTCTGCTCGTAGAGGTCCGCGGCCTTCAGGTAGTGGCCCGCGCTCTCCTCGCCTTGCGTGGCGCTCCCCAGTCGCTCCAATACCTCGGCGAGCGCGGCGGCATCCTGCCGCGTCTCATGTAGACGCTTGAGGCCCCGCAGCGCGGGCAGCGGCTCTCGCGCCACCAGCAGCGCGCGCTTGAGCAGCTCCTCCGCGCGCGGCGCGTTGCGCTGACGCTCATGCGCGAGCTCCGCGGCACGGCACAACAGACGCACCGCTTCGTCGGCGGCGACGTCGCGCGAGCGGCCCTCGTACAAGCGGATCAACTCTTCCACTCGGCCGGCTTTCTCCAGTGCGGCCTCGGCTTCGACGAAGCTCCGGTCATCGGACACGCGCAGCGTGGGTCGAGGGGACGTGGACGGTTGCATGGGGAGGGCGGGCCTCGGGGGGTGAAAATGGAACGCAGCGGGGGCGCCAGCCGCCGGACTTTACCGGCCGCGAGCGCCCCCGAGCAATCATGCAAAACCCGCCAAAGGGCGGGAATCATTGGTCTTCTTGCTACTCGGCCGTCGAAGCATCCGGGGAAGCGTCGCCTTCCTCACCCGCCGGCTCGGCGGGAGCCGGTGCCACGGCAGCCGCCTCCGGCAGTGCCTTCGCACGCTCCAGACCCGCGCTGTCGTTGAGCTGGGTGTAGAGGGCCATCGCCTTCTCCCGCTGCTGCAGCTCCTCGGCGAGCTGGGCGGCGCGAGCCACGTTGCCAAGCTTCTCGTGCAGCGGCAGGGCCTTGTCCTTGCGCCCCGCGGCCTCCCACGCATCGGCGGACGCGGCGACGTCGCCCAGGAGCTCCAGCCACCGGGCACGGCCCGCCGGCTTCTGCTCCTGCTCGGCCCGAGCCAGCTCGCGCTGAGCCAGCTCCTTCGCCTCCTCATCCAGCTTCAGGCGCTGCATGAAGTGGAACGCCTTGGGAGGAGGCAGGGTGCCCAGCACCTCCACCGCCTCGCGGCGCTGTCCCGCCGCCACGAGCAGCGTGGCCGCGCCCAGACGGTCCCCGCGCTCCACCAAGCTCTTCACCTCGAGCCCACGGATGCGGTTGGCGCTGGCCATGTCCCGCGAGCGCTCGTACGCCTTGCGTGCCAGGGTCAGCTTCCCCGCACGCTCGTACGCGAGCGCCGCCTGGTCGAACTGGCGGGCGCGCTCATACAGGCGCGCCACGTTCTCGAAGTCGCCCTTGCCAACGTAGTGCTCCATGAGGAGCTCGTAGGCGCCGGCCTTCTCCAGCGTGGGGGCCAGCTGATCCGGAGGCAGCGTGCTCACCAGGCGGCGCGCGGCGTCATTGTCGCCACCCGCCAGCCCCGTGCGCAGGGCGCTCTTGAGGTCCCCACCCGCCTCGAACAACCGGGTGGCCTCCGCGAAGCCGCCGTTGCGCTCGTGGAGACGCGCCGCGTCACGCGTGCGCCCCATGCCCTCGAGCTGCTTGGCCTGCTCCTTCCAATCGCCCGTCAGCTCCGGCGCGGGGCGACGCTCGCCCTTCTCCGGACGCTCACCGCGCTCGGGACGCTCCCGGCGCTCGGGACGCTCGCCGCGCTCCCGACGCTCGCCCCTCTCGGGACGCTCACCGCGCTCCCGACGCTCGCCCCTCTCGGGACGCTCGCCGCGCTCACGGCGCTCCGGACGAGCCTCCGCCCGGGCCTGGGGAGCCGCGGGCTCCTCCACGTCGGGACCGGGCTGCCGACCGCTGGCGGAGAAGGCCGCCTCGGAGCGGTCCTTGTCGCCCGCGGCGCGCCAGACCTGGCCCACCAGGAACATGACGTCCGTCCACGCGTCGAACTTCTCCTTCGCGGAGTCCACCGCGGGAGCGGCGGCCTCGGCGGGAGCAGCACCTTCCGCCGCGGGAGCAGCGGCTTCCGCGCCCTCGGAGGGAGCCGCTTCGGCGGGAGCCTCGGGGGCCTCCACCGGAGCCGTGCTCGCCTCGGCGGCCGGAGCCTCCGGCGCCGCGGGCTTGGGCTGACGCTGCACGCGCAGCATCGTGGTGATGAGGCGACCTCGCGTGTTGAGGTCCAGGTCCTCCAGCGACTTCAGGCGCATGGGCCGCAGCGAGCGGACGATCGCCTGCAGCGGGCCCTTCTCGGCCCCGAAGTCCGTCTTGGACAGCGCCTTCTCCAGGACACTCAGCTCGGAGATGACACGCTGCCCCGGGCCCACGGGCCCTTCATCCCGGCCACGGCCGCGGCCCTCACCGCGCCCACGGCCTTCGCCCCGTCCAGGACCTCCCGGGCCACCTCGGCCTCCAAAACCACCGCCAGGGCCATCACGGCGCGGGCCCTGACCCGGCGCACCCGCGTCACGACCACGCCCACCCTGCCGTGGCCCACCGCTTCCATTCTCCTGAGGCACGTCTTTCTCCCGCTAGAACTAGAACGCGTAGCGAATGTTCGGCGCCACCGCGAACCCGAACGAGCCACCGGACACGAGGTAGTTCCCCGTGACCTCGACCCCCACGGAAAAGTGGCGCAACCGTGTGTAGTACTCCACTCCGGGCCCGGCAAACACAAGAATGTCGGAATCCGGAAGGAGGCTCTTCGGGGAGAACATCGCATAACCCGCGCCGGCGCGGAGATAGAACCAGGTGCGCTTCACTTCCTGGCTGTCAGCCAGGCCCAGCAGGCGCGCGCGCAGGACGGCGCCCGGGACAAGGGTGAAGAAGTCACCAGAAACCTTGCCCCCGGACTCGCCGATGTACTCGGCGCTGGTCCGGATGCTGGAACCCATGACGAAGAGCCCCAGCGACACCCGCTCGTTCAGGTCGAACCCCATCTCCACCTGGGCCATGGGGCCAGAGGAGAAAGGCCGGGGGGTCCCCTCGGCCGCGGGCGGGTTCGTCATGAAGAGCGGGCCGCCGTACAGCGCGAAGTAGAAGCCCCGCTCGATTTCATCGAACGTGACGGCCGGCCGGTCGCCGGTCGCCGTGGGGGGTGGTTGCTGAGCGCTCGCGGCCACGGGGAGGACGAACACGGCACACAGGGCAATGGGAGCGAGGGCTTTCATGCGGTCCTGAGGTTGACGTAGCTCCAGCGGGGGACGGGAGCCGGGGTGACTGCGCGGGCGGCCCGGAGAGGGCCGCCCGTGTAACGGGGAAGAGCGCCGGTGCTACTCGCCGGACCGCGTGAAGATGAACGGATAGGTGACGACCACCACGCCACCACCCTTGGGCTCGGGGAACTTCCACGTGCGCACACGGCTTGCCACACACGTCTCCAGCTCCGCGTTGCCCGCCGTGCTCTGGGCCACCGAGGACGACGCCACCGAGCCCGTGGCGGTAATCACGAACTTCACCGCCACCTTGCCGCCCAGCTTCGGGAAGCGGTTGAGGAGGCTCTCGTAGCAGTAGCGAATCTGCCCGCGGTTCGCCTGGATGACCTTGCGGATGAGCTCCTTGTCCAGCGAGCCCATGACCTCCACCTCGGACGAGGCGATGTTCACGTCGACCGACGACTTGCCACCCAGCACACCCACACCCGTGCCGTAGGTGCCCGTGCCGCCACCTCGGCCCTTGGTGCCGATGCCGCCGATGCCCACGGTGTCACCCGTGCCGCCGCCGCCACCGCCGCCGCCGCGCAGACCCAGGCCGCCGAAGCCCCCCGAGTCACCCGCCTTGGCGCCGAACATGTTGCCCATGGCGCTCTTGAGGTCGCCGCCCAGGCCCTTGCTGCCGAAGACGGTGGAGATGCCGCCCTTGCCGCCGCCGAAGATCTTGGCCGTCAGCGCGCGGGCCTCGTCCTTCTTGTTCGGGTCGCCCTTGGGCGCGGTGCGGTTGTTGGTCTTGGGCGCGTCCTTCTTGCCCATCTGACCTTCGTCACCGCGGCTCTTGGCCGCCATCTCGCCGCTCTTCTTCGCCTCCTTCTGCTGATTGAGGCGCTCGAGGAACTTGTTCTTCTGCACCTCGGGCGGCTTGATGATGAGCTTGGCGATGCGCGCCGAGTTCGAGGACAGCTCGTCTGAGTACTCATCCCCCTCGCCCGTGCGATTGAGCGCGGTGATGACGAACGCGGTGGCCGCGAAGAACACCAGCAGGAAGATGTTGAGCGCGGTGTAGTCGAGCGTCTCCCCCAGCGGCGCCACGACGCGCTTGGGGACGGCCTGGAACGAGGCCTCGAGCGTCACTCCGCCCAGGTCCACCCAGAAGAAGTCCTCGGCCTCCAGCGTCAGCGAGTACGCGTCGCCCTCGTGCGAGGCCTTGCCCGCCTCGAGGACCGCCTTGAGATCCAGCGTCTCACCCTTACGGATGAGCCCACCCTTCATCTTCCCCATGAAGCGCACGACGAAGGACTGGCCGTCGGTGCGCAGCACCTCGAAGCGGGGGGCACCCAGCTTGTCGTCCCCCATGACGAAGTCGACGCCAGCGGCGCTTCCCACCGCCACCACGCGCTTGGAGCCCGGGCCGACGAAGAACTCGCCCACCCGCTGATCTCCCCACGAGAAGCGCAGTGCAACCCCCTGCGGACCGCTCGACTTGGAGCGGCGCACGGTGCGCGGGCGCGGGGCGGCGGCCTCGGCGACCTGCGGGGCCGGGGCCTCGGGGGCCGCGGGCTCGGGCTCCGGAGCCACGGTGGCGTTCTTCTGCGTGGCGGCCACGGACGCATCCAGCGCGCCCGCGACGGCGGGAGCAGCCACGGCGGCGGCCTGGGCCAGACCGGAAGCGGGCGCGGCGGCGCTCACCACCGGGTTCTTCTCCGTGGTCTCGTCCGTGCTCGCGGCGGCCGCCAGGTTCACCGCGGCCACGGCGGCGGGGTTCTCCAGGCGGATGGTGGTGCCACCCACCCGGATCTCGTCGCCGAACGTGAGCTGGCCTTTGTTGACCCGCTTGTTGTTGACGTACGTCCCCTCGACGCTGCCCATGTCGATGATGGACATGGAGCCGTCGCTGGCGACTTCGATGACGGAGTGGATGCGGCTGACCTTCTCATCCTCCAGGCACAGGTGCGCCGAGGACAGACGGCCAATCTTGATGATGTCGCGCTCGTAGTCCTTGGAAGCGACCAGCGTGTCGCCCTTGAAGACCTTGAGTGTCAGGGGAACGGCCATGAGGGCTCCTGCGTAGGGTAGTTGCTCGCTATGGACAACGCTCGCGCCGGCAGGTTCCCACCGGCGACCGGACGCATGACTACAGCTCGCCCACCGACTGCATGACCTTGTCCTCGAAGTCCTCGCGGACACGGATGAGGTTCGAGTGCTTCACCTTCTCACGCGCGTCGATGTACTCGCCGTCCGGCTTGGTGAGGTCGCCTTCGATGGTGTCGTCCTCGAAGTCGATGTTGGTGGTCTTGGAGTAGCGCACATTGCCCTCCGCGCCCCCACCTGCCGGCTTGGCGGCATCGTCCTGCGCGAACGCCGGGGACACCGCGAGCACCGCGAACAACATCAGAGCCTTCCGCATCACTGTCTCCCACGAGGACCCCGCCGGGTCCGTGCCACACGTCATGCCCACGACAGGGGCAGCACAGGTTCGCATCATCCCCCCGGCCCGCCACATCGAAGGCACCCGGGGACATCCCAACTTTCACAGCAGGTCGTCTTCAGGCTCACCCGGCTCGGAAGGATCCGCCGTGCCTGCACTCTTCTTCTCCTGAGGCGCGGGTGCGGGCGCCGGAGGAGGCGGGGTGCCGCCCGCCGGAGTGGCCTGGGCCGTCGTGCCCGTGCCCCCCGCGGGAGCCACCGCGCCCCCATTGGGCGCCGGAGCCGGGGCCTGCTTCTTCTCCGCGGCCTGCATCTGGGCCTGCTGCTGCTTCTGGAGCTCCTCCATCTTCTTCGCCTGCTGCTCGGCCATGGAGGCCTCGCGCTTGGCGCCGACGATGGCCTCCGCCTCGCGCAGCAGGCCGAAGACAGGAGACTCCGCCGACAGGGCCACGTCTCCGCCCGCCATGGCGATGTACTTCTTGTACAGCTCGACGGCGCGCTCCGGAGCGTCCTTCACCTTGTGGAGGATGATGGCGCGGTTGAGGCTCACGGCCGCGAGCTCCGCGTCCAGCTTCTCCGCCTCGTCATACTCCTGCATGGCCTTGTCGTACTGGCCCTGGCCCTTGTACGCGAGGCCCAGGTTGAGGTGCGCGACGGCGTTCTTGCCGTCCGCCTGCAGGATGCGACGCAGGTGCTCCTCCGCGCCGGGGTAGTCCTCCGAGTCCAGCGAGAGCTGGGCCAGCGCGACATGGGACGGGACGTAGTCGTCGCGCGCCTCCAGCGCCTTCTTGAAGGACACGCGGGCGCTGTCCGCATCCCCCTCCCGGAGCTGGATGACGCCCACCAGGTGGTGGAGCTCCGGGTCCGAGCCATCCAGCTTGACGCCGCGCATGGCCACCAGCTTCGCCATCGAGAGCTGCTTGCGGTCCAGGTTGCTGCGGATCATCACCTTCAGCGCGGTGGTGGACGTCGGGTCCCGCATCAGCGCGCCCCGGGACAGCTCCATCGCCTTGTCGTGGTCGTTCTGCTGGCGGTAGATCTCCGCCAGCCGCGCGCGCGACTGCGCATCATCCGGGTAGCGCTGGAGGACCTCCTGGTAGAGGGCCACCGAGCCCGCGACGTTGCCGGCGTTCTGCTCGATGACGGCCAGGTTCTCCGACGCCTGGCGCAGCGAGGGCTTCTTCGTGAGCGCGGCCTTGTAGCGGGCCTTGGCCTCGGTGAGGTTGCCCTGGCGCTCGGCGATGACCCCCAGGTTGTACTCGGCCTCCGCCAGGTTCGCGTCCGACTCCAGCGCCGACTTGAACTTGCGCTCCAGCGCCGGGTAGTCGAACGCCTTGGCCTTCTTCTGCGTGTCGAAGGACTTCACCGCGTCCTCGAACTTCGCCTTGGCCGTGTTCGAGATGGGCGCCGCGGGGGCTTCCTTGGTGGTCTGCGCGGTGGGGCTCTTGGCCGCCGCCGCCGGGCCCGCGGCCGTGGACGACGTGCAGCCGGCGGCCACGAGCGACGTGGCCACCAGGAGGGGGAACAGGCGCATGGTACGGGTCGTCCAGTTCATTAGAGGAAGTCCTCCGGCTCCTCATCCGCGCCCGCCGTCTTCGCGGGCTTGGTGCCATCCGAGGTGGAGGAAGTGGACTTGGTGTCCACCTGGGTCTCTGTCTGCGAGCGCAGCTGCGCGGTGAGGTCCGTGAGGTCCTCCTGCAGCGTCGCCTTCTGGTTCTTCTGCGCCTCGGCCACGGCCTTGGGCGCGGGAGGCGGCACGTCCTGGATGGCGGCCAGCACGTCGCCACCGATGATGTGCTCGCGGCTCTTCAGCGCGACCTTCTCCTCCGGCATGAGCGGGTAGCGCTCCGGCTGGTAGGTGGTGCGCAGCATCTTCAAGCTCTCCGCGGCGCAGTCGTTGAACACGTCCAGCTCGCGGCTCTTGGCGACCGTGGCGGCGAACGCCTCCGTGGCCTTGTCCTTGAGCGGCTGGGCCTGGTTGGAGAACTCGTCGCGCAGCGCCTGCTGGGACTCCTCATCCAGGCCTCGCGGCATGGGCGCGTTGGTGACGCGGTCGGCGAAGTGGTCATACGCCAGACCGATGCGGTTGAGCGCGCACAGAGAAGGCTCCGGAGCGCCCAGCGCCACCGTCTGCACGTACTTCTTCTCCACCACCTGAAGCGCCTTGCTCTTGTCCTGGATGCTCGCGCGGAAGCGGTCCGGCGACGGCGGCGCGCCCCAGTACAGCTTCAAGCGGCGGTACTCCGCCCAGTCCAGGTCCACGCCCAGGAACTGCGCCTGCGCGGCGGTGGCCAGGGCGTTCTTCTCCAGCGACGTCTGCACGCGGCGGGGCAGCTGGTCGAAGTGCTCGCCCACGCGCTTGTACATGCGCGTCACGTCGCGCGTCTTGTTCATCTTCTTGTAGAGGTCGATGATGCGCCCCTCGGCCGCGAGGAACTTGCTGGCCGAGCGCATGTTGTCGCGCTCGTACTCCTCCAGCATCTTGATGGCCCGCATCGCCGCGCCGCTCTTGCCGGTGAGGTCGATGATGGACAGGCGGATGTCATCCGCGTCCTTCGCCCGCGGCCACAGCTCCAGGTAGCGCTCGCGGTTCTTCAGCGCGGCCTTCGTCTGGCCCAGGCCCTCGCGGTAGGTGGAGGCGTTGAACAGCGCCACCTGCGCCTTGGACTCGTCCCACTTCTGCGGCACCGCGGGCTTGTCGTCACCGGCATCCTTCTTCTTGCCCTTCGACCTGCCAGCGCCCTTCTCCGTCACGCTGCGCTCGTAGCCGCGGACGTACAGCTCGTAGGTCCCCGCGGCCTGCTCGAAGTCGCCGATGGCCTCCAGCGCTTCCGCGTTGGCGTAGATGGAATCCGGCACGTACTTGGAGCGCGGATACTGGGCAAAGAGGCGCGCGCGCACCTCGATGGTCTTATCCAGCATCTTCGCTTTGTAGTAGTCGACGGACGCGTTGTAGAGCGCCAGGTCGGCGATCTCCGTCTGCGGGAAGTCGTGCACGAAGTTGAGGTAGGCCTCGGCGGCCTTGGCGAACTCCTTCTTCTCCTCCAACTGGCTGACCAGCTTGAAGGACGACTGCTCGATGAGCTTGGCCAGGTCGTCGCGGAACTTGCCCGTCGCCAGCTTGTCGTTGGCGTAGAAGCGCCGCGCCCACTCGTTCACCTTCGCGAAGTCCTGCAGCAAGTTGTACGAGTCCAGGATGAGGTTGGCGCTGATCTCCGCCGCGCGCGAGCCGTCCTCGAACTTGTACTCGGGGTAGCCCAGGGCGATTTCGCTGAAGCGCAGCACCGCCTCGTCGAAGTGGTTGTGGCGGTAGTAGATGTTGGCCGCCTTGAAGGCGATCTCCACCCGCTTCTCCCCCTTCGGCACGTACTTGAGGTAGCGCTCGCACGCGTCGAGCAGCGCCTTCTTCAGCGTGGGGATGGTGGCCTTCTTGGTGATGTCGGAGCTCACCGCCTCGGTCTTCGCCTCGCCACGCGACTCGGCGGCCTTGACCACCTCGTCGTAGGCCAGCACGGCGTTGTACGAGGCATTCGGCAGCCACTTGCCCGGCTTGCCCGGCTTCGCCTTGCCCTTGTCGTCCTTGGCCTCCAGCACCTTGGCGTCCTGGAGCACGACGAGCGTGTAGTTGGCGGCGGCCTTCTCGAAGTTCTGCAGGTTGTCGTTGAGGAGCTCCGCCCAGAAGAAGCGCAGGTCGTACGCCTTGGGGTTCTCCGGGAACAACGTGAGGTAGTCGCTGTACACCGCGTCCGCGTAACGGAACGTCTCCTCGTTGCGCGTCTTCTTGCCCTCGTTGTGCCAGGTGACGGCCAGGTTGGACAGGGTGCGCTCGGACAGCTCCTTCGCCTCCGCGAGCAGCTTCTTGTCCTTGTCGTCCTTGATGACGCCGGAGCTCTCGACCTCCTTCATGATCTTCACGAGCCGGCGCACCTGGGCCACGGTGCGCTCCTTGTTGCCCATGCGAAGGATGCAGTCGACGATCTTCCCCTGGAAGCCGGGCGCCTCCGGCGACAGCGGCTTCTCCTTGATGAGGGAGTTGAAGGTGATGGCCGCTTCGCGGTCCTTGCCGTCGCCGTAGTAGAGGTTGGCCAGCTGCTTCATCATCGTGAAGCGGTCGTCGGGGTTGGAGGCCACCTTGCCGAAGTCGGCACGGGCCTGCGCCACGTCGCCCTGGTGCGAGTACGCACGCACGTAGTCGGTGCGCGCCTCACGGACCAGCGAGCCACGGCCGCTCTTGCCGCCGTCCTTCTCCACCGCGTTGGCGCCGGCCAGCTCGCCGTAGAGCACCACCGTCTTGAAGCGGTCCTTCGCCGCCTCGTAGTCGCCCAGGTTGAAGTGACACCACCCCTGCTTGTAGAGCGCGAAGGCGTACACCTGGCTCTCGGGGAACTCCGCCGCCTTCTTGTAGGCGACGAGCGCCTTCTCCAGCTCCGGGCGCTTTCCCTTGGAGTTGATGAAGTAGTACTCGCCGAAGGCCAGGTACGCGTCCGGGATGAACTTGGACTGGGGATGCTTCTCCACCAGGCGCTTGAAGGCGACCAGCGCCTTGCGCTCCTGGCCCTCTTCCATCAGGTACTGACCGAGGAAGAAGAGCACCTCGTCCGTGCGCTCGAACTTGGGGTACTCCTGGACGATCTTCGTGTACTGCTCGACGGCGAGCTTGCCGTACTCCTTCTGCTTGCCGATGAGCTCCGCCTTCTCCGCCTTGGCGCGCTGCTGGCCCGCGGTGTCGTTGGCGTTCATCGCCTTGATGAGATCATCGTCGCGGCGGTTCGCCTCGAAGAAGTAGAACTTCGACTCCTCCCAGTAGAACTCGCCCAGCCGGAACAGGAGGCTGGGGACCTCTCTCGGGTCAGGAGAGAGGGAGATGATCTTCTTGAGCGAGGCGATCTGCTCGCGTCGCTTGGAGGCCACCTGCAGCTCCACGCCCAGTCGGAACTGGTCGTATTGGAGCGTGGGGGCAACCTCTTCCTTCTTCTTCTCGCGGGTGATGTCGCCAGCCAGGGACTTGTCCACCAGAGTGGCGGACTTCCGGCCGAGGTCAGCGTCACGCGGCGTTTTCTTCTCCTGCGCGGCGGATGCCGAGGCCAGGAGCACGAGGCAGACGAGGAGCGAACGGCGCATGGTCTTCCTAAAGCGAGGGGGACCGGCGTCCCCGGTTGCCATTCACTGTGGCAAGTGGCCGGGAATCTTCGGGAATTTCCATTCGGGGAGAACCACTATGCGCGGTTTCCTCGGGACGGGTCAACCCTGACTGGCTGGCTGCTCCAGAAGTGGAAAGCAGGCCGAAAAACTTTCAAATCTGCTGTGAAAATAGTGTCAAGAGGGTTGCCTTGTCGGACCCACCGGGTATGGGGGGACGGTCGGCCGGCTGTCCGGTCGCCCACCAAGCCCGGAGCCGTGTCGGATCATGAGTCTGTTGCCGGAGAGCGCCAGCTTCGAGGAGCTGGTGCAGGACTACTTCCTCGCGGTGCGCGGCGCGGGGCTGATGCTGTCGGCGCTCGACGCGGAGTTGCTGACGGCCTGGGCGCGGGAGGGTGTTCCCTTCGAGGTGGTTGCTCGAGGCATCTCCCGCTCCGCGGAGAAGGCGCTGTGGGATGCGCGCCCCGGTGAGCCCGTGCTGCGCAACCTCCGCGCGTGCCGCAGACAGGTGGACGCGGAGATCAAGAAGTACCGCTCGCTGGCGGCGGGTGCGAGCGCCCCGCCCGAGCCCACCTCGAAGCGTCGCAAGGCCCTGTCGTGGGAGGAGACGCGGCACACCCGGCTCATCGACGCGCTGGAGGACCTGGCGGGGCGTGAGCCCACCCTGGCGGCTCGGGTGACGTGGCTGCGGGGCACCGTGTTGGCGAACGTCCCACAAGAGCCCGCGGTGATGGATGCGCAGGAAGCCTTGAGTTTCCTGGCGTTGCTGCGCGCCCTGCCCTTCCCGCAGCGACGCGAGGTGTGGCGCGGCGCACTTTCGGTGGGTACTGAACAGCAGGTGATGTCGGTGCGTGCACGAAAGGTATCCCGGCGATTCCGACTGGTGGCGGCGGTGCGGCGGCGACTGGGCGTGAAGGAAGTCTGACGAGGGCGATGACTGCTCACGCGTTCAGTTTGCGATGAGGCAGCGAAGGGCTCTGCTATGGCGATGCGCGAGACGGGTGTGGGAACAAAGGCGAGCGGTGAGGTCTGCCGTGTCTGTGCCGGCCGGACGTATGTCGTCGAACGGCAGGGAGATCAGGCCCTGGCGCGCGTGTGCGGTTGCTCGGAGAACTGCCCCGTCTGCGGTGGACGCGGGCACGTGCTGGTGGAGCGCGAGGCCACCTTCAGCCAGAAGGTGGGGCCCCGGCGCTACGAGGTGATGGAGCCGTGCGGGTGCACGCTGCGGCGGCGACGGGTGGCCCTCTACAACGAGGTGCGGCTGCCCGGCGTGGTGGCGCATGCGTCGTTCGACAACTACCGGGCCTTCAACGAGGCGCAGGACCGGGGCCGCGGCGTGGCGATGCACTTCGGCCACCAGTTCGTGAAGGGCGCCACGTCCAAGGGCTTCATCCTGAGTGGCCCGGTGGGCACGGGGAAGACGCACCTGCTGGCGGCCACGCTGGGACACCTCGTCATCGAGATGGGGGTTCGCGCGCGCTACGTGGAGATTTCGCTGCTCTACGCCACCATCCGGCGCGGCTTCCAGGAGGGCAAGAGCGGCGGTGAAATCATCGGGCCGCTGTCGGAAGTGGAAGTGCTGGCCATCGACGAGCTGGGCAAGGGCCGCGGCAGCCCGTTCGAGATGGAGACGCTCGATGAGCTCATCGCCCGGCGCTACAACGCGGGGCGCACCACGCTGTTCGCGACGAACTACTCGCTGGAGCCCGAGCGGAAGGCGCGGCCCGGTGGCCCCACGGGCTACCGGACCACGGAGGATGCCAAGGCCGTGGTGAAGGACGCCGAGCTCCTGCGCGAGCGCGTGGGTGAGCGCATCTACAGCCGGCTCTGCGAGATGTGCACCTTCGTCGAGCTGCCGAAGGACACGCCGGACCGGCGACGCACGCGTCAGGAGATGGACTCGCTGCACCCGCCGCCCACCGGCATGCGCAGCATGGGACGCTGAGGCGATGACCGACGCCATCCTCGTCCTGGTCACCGCGCCGTCCAGCGACAAGGCCGCGGAGCTGGCTCGCACCGTGGTGGAGGAGCAGCTCGCGGCCTGCGGGAACATCCTCCCCGGGCTGCGCTCCATCTACCGGTGGGAGGGCAAGGTGCAGGACGACGCGGAAGCGCTCATCCTCTTCAAGACGCGCACGTCCCTCTTCGACGCCCTGCGCTCGCGCATCGTCGCGCTGCACCCGTACCAGGTCCCCGAGGTGCTCCGCGTCGACGTCGCGGACGGCCACGCGCCCTATCTCGCGTGGATTCTGGAGAGCACGCGTCCTTCGCCGTGACGCCCTCACACGGGGGGCGCCGCGGGACTGGGCACGGTCTCCTCGCGAGCCCCGGGCTCGGCCTTGAAGACGAAGTGCCCGTCCTGGAAGTCGATGCGGATGCGCTGGCCCTCGCTCACCTCGCCCCGCAGCAACATCCGGCTGATCTCCGTCTCCACTTCCCGCTGGATGACGCGCCGGAGGGGACGCGCGCCATAGCGAGGCTCGAAGCCTCGCTCCGCCAGTGAGTCGCGCGCCGCGTCCGTCAGCTCCAGGCTCAGGTTCTGCCCGTGCAGCTTGCGACGCGTGGCATCCAGCAGCGAGTCCACGATGCGTCGGAGCTGCTCCGCGTTGAGCGGATGGAACACGATGATTTCGTCGATGCGGTTGATGAACTCGGGCCGGAAGTGGCCTCGCAGCGCGTTCATCACCGCGTCACGCGCTCGCTCCCGCCCCGTGCGCTCCTCGTCCGCCGAGCGCTGGAAGCCCATCGCCGCCCTCGCCGCGCCCATGGCCTCCGAGCCCAGGTTCGACGTCATGATGATGACCGCGTTCTTGAAGTCCACCGTGCGGCCTCGGGAGTCCGTCAGCCGCCCGTCGTCCAGAATCTGCAACAGCAGGTTGAAGACATCCGGGTGGGCCTTCTCCACCTCGTCGAAGAGCAGCACCGAGTACGGCCTGCGGCGCACCGCCTCCGTGAGCCTCCCCGCCTCCTCGTAGCCCACATAGCCCGGGGGCGCGCCGATGAGCCGGCTCACGGTGTGACGCTCCTGGAACTCGGACATGTCCAGGCGAATCATCGCCGCCTCGTCGTTGAACAAGTAGTCGGCCAGCGCGCGCGCCGTCTCCGTCTTCCCCACGCCCGTGGGGCCCAGGAACAAGAACGAGCCGATGGGGCGATTCGGGTCCTTCAAGCCCGCGCGGGCGCGACGCACGGCCTCCGAGATGGCCCGGAGCGCGTCCTCCTGTCCCACCACGCGCTGCTTCAGCGCGTCCTCCATCTCCAGCAGCCGCTGCCCCTCTTCCTGCCGCAGCTTGCGCGCGGGAATCCCCGTCCACTCGCTCACCACCGTGGCGATGTCCTCGGGCGTCACGGCGGGCTCCGTCACCCCGCGCTTCAACTGCCACTGCGTGCGCAGCCCTTCCAGCTCCGTGCGCAGCGTGTCGATGTCCGCCTTGAGCCGGCTCGCCTCGTCGTAGCGCTCCCCCGCCACCGCCGCGCCCTTGTCCTTCTCCTTCTGGGCCAGCATCGCCTCCACTTCACCCAACCGGTCCGGCGCGGTGCGAGCCCCCAGCCTCACCATCGCCGACGCCTCGTCGAGCAGGTCGATGGCCTTGTCCGGCAGGAAGCGGTCATTGACGTACTTGTCCGAGAGCTCGACGGACGCCGTGAGGGACGCGTCGAGAATCTTCACGCGGTGATGCGCTTCGTAGGCATCCCGCAGGCCCCGCAGGATTTCGATGGCCTGCTCCGGCGTGGGCTCGGCCACCATGACGGGCTGGAAGCGGCGCTCCAGCGCGGCGTCCTTCTCGATGTTCTTCCGATACTCATCCAGCGTCGTGGCCCCCAGACACTGGAGCTCGCCTCGCGCGAGCGCGGGCTTGAGCAGGTTGGACGCATCCATCGCGCCCTCCGCGCCGCCCGCGCCCACCACCGTGTGGACCTCGTCGATGAAGAGGATGATCTGCCCCTTGAGGGCGCGAATCTCATCCATCAAGCCCTTGAAGCGCTCCTCGAACTCGCCGCGGAACTTCGTGCCGCCCAGGACGCTCCCGATGTCCAGGGAGAGGACGCGCTTGCCCTTGAGCACCTCGGGGACATCGCCCGAGACAATCCGCTGGGCGAGCCCCTCCGCGATGGCCGTCTTGCCCACGCCCGGCTCGCCAATCAGCACCGGGTTGTTCTTCGTCTTGCGGCTCAGGATGCGGATGACCCGGGTGATCTCCTTCTCGCGTCCGATGACCGGGTCCAGCTCTCCCGCGCGCGCGAGCACCGACAGGTCGCGGGTGAAGCGCGTGAGGTTCGGAGGAAGTCCCCCATTCCCCTGCCGCCCACCACCTCCCGCCGAGGGCACATTGGCCCCGCCCACCGACGCGGCCAGCCGCTTGCGCAGCTCGTTGACGTCGACGCCCGAGAGGAACTGCGCGGCGAAGCTCTCCCCTTCCATGAGGATGCCCAACAGCAGGTGCTCGGGTCCGATGAAGCTGTGCCCCATCTGGAGCGCCTGGAGCCGCGCAATCTGGAGCACGCGCTTGACGCCCGAGGACAACGCCACGCCCTGCGCCTTGCGCGGCTCGCGACGCGGCATCACCGCATCCAGCCTCGCCTCGAACGCATCCACGGGCGCTCCCGCCTGCTTGAGCGCCTCACGCAGCTCCGGGACGGAGTGCACCAACGACAACAAGAGGTGCTCGATGCGCATCCGCTCGTAGCCCGAGTCCAGCGTCATCCGCGCCGCGCGCTCGAGCACCTGCTGGGCCATCTCCGAGAGCTGCGCGAGCAGGTTCTCCCGCCCTCGAGGACGCGGCCCCATCATCTGCTCGACGAGGCTCTCCAGACTGCCGAACCCATTGTTGTTGTTGGGCAGCCCCACGCCCATCGCGCTCGCGCAGTGGTTGCAGAGGTTGAGGGCGGTCTCCTGCCCATTGGTCACCTTCTTGAGCATGACCGCGGCTGGGCGGGTCCGGCAGTTCTGACACAGCATGGTCGACGACCTCCGCGAACCACTTCGGGCAAGCTAGGAACGCCACGAAGGACGGAGCACGGCAGGCCGCCCGCACCCGGCGAGCACGCCGCCAAGGCCCCCACATCTCGCCCGGGAATGAGGCCCGCCAGGCAGGCCCTTCTCTTCCTACATGCCGCTGGGAGAACATGGCGGTCTGCCCATGCGCTCGCTCCCTGGCTCTCATCGGACACGGCGGAATCGGATGGCGACGGCCGCGACGCTCGCCGCATCGCTGCTGGCCGCATGCACCGCGAGGCGCGTCGAGACCCGGGACGAAGGCAGCCAGCGCATCGAGGACATCATCGGCCGCCCGGAGAGCGAGGAGCCCATTCCCGAGGGCCTCGCCTTCACTCCCGACACCGCGTCTCCGCCCATCAGCACGCTGGCCTCGAGTCAGTCGCCCGAGCCTCGCCCCTCCATGGAAGCGGACTCCCGATTGCCGTGGGTGCCGTACGCGAACGCGCCACTGCTGGGCCTCTGCACGAGCGCGACACGCGGCGCCACCTGGTTCTCCCCAGCGCCCCCCGCGTGTGTCCTCTCACCGGGAGCCATCCGCTTCCACATCGCGCCCAGGCCCGGCGGGAGCATCCCAGGCCTGCTTCCCTGAGCGTCGCGACGGCCTATCGGCTGCTCTGCCACGAGGCATGCGGACCCTCGCGACTCGGTCGGTGGACCCTCACAGTCTCGCGTCATTCGCACGCGCTCGCGTGTTAGCCACTGAACCCGAGCCACGGCAGCCCTTCACCAGCGCTTTCGCGCGGGAAGGCAGACAGGCCGCCTGCTGCACGAGGGAACGAACGGAGCGGCGAGCAGAATAGCGCTCGTCCCCACGAACGTTCTCGGCTCGCTCAAACCCCCAGAGGAGTCGACCCCCATGTCCACACTGCGCAGCCTTTGCCTCATCGGAGCCATTTCCGTGGGCGGACTCACCGCATGCACTGGAAACAAGGAGCCCCCCTCCGCCGTGGGCGCCATCCCGGATGGCACTCGCCCCACCGTGCCACCCACGCGGCCCGCGCCCGAGCCCACCCGTCCGCCTGTCACCACCGACCCCGAGCCCGGCGCTCCCGCCGAGCAGCCCGCATCCGTCCAGTACTCCCGCGAGTGGTTCGTCAGTCCTTCTGGCAACGACACCGCGCCAGGAACCCAGGACAAGCCCCTGCGCACCATCTCCAAGGCCATCACGCAGGCGGGGCCCGGTGAAATCATCCGCGTCCAGAAGGGGACCTACGCCGAGAAGCTGGTGTTCGACTCCACCGTGCGCGCCGGCACCACCAAGGCCCCCATCACCCTGCGCGGAGAGGGCACACCCAAGCTCGTCCCCACCGGTGACGGCTGGTACATGGCGCTCGTCCAACGTCCCAACTGGCGCATCGAGGGCTTCGAGTTCGACGTGCGCGGCCAGCGGCAGCTCGCGGTGACGTTCGCAGGTGACACGCAGGGGACGGTGCTCGCCGACAACGAGCTGCACTCCGGCACGTTCGGCAGCGGCATCAGCACCGACGGTGGCGCGCGCGGCGTCACCATCGAGAACAACCACATCCATCACTTCGCCCAGGGGTCCGACGACTCCCACGGCATCGTCATCGCCCCCACGTCGAGAGACATCACGGTGCGCGGCAATGACATCCACGACAACTCAGGTGACTCCGTGCAGTGCCTGGGGCCCGAGGGCTTCAGCAACGACACGCCCGCGAACGGGCTCGTCGTCGAGAACAACCGCATGTATGACAACCGCGAGAACGCGGTGGACCTCAAGACGTGTCACAACGTCACGGTGCGCGGCAACGTCATGCATGGCTTCGCCCGGACCGCGACGGCCCGAGGCGAGGCGGTGGTCGTCCACTACTCCGCGAAGAACATCGCCATCGAGGACAACGACATCTCCGACGCCACGCTGGGTGTCTCGGTGGGTGGCAACCGGGTGGGGGCGCCGCCGACCAACGTCTCCGTGCGCCGCAACCGCATCCATGACCTGAAGTCGCCCGAGGGCGCCGCCATCCGCATCGAGAACGGCAATGACGTGCGCGTGCTGCACAACACCGTGACGGGTGTGAGTGGCTTCGCGCTCGTCGTGGGCCACGGCACTGGTGGAGCCTCGTCGAACGTCGTCGTGCGCAACAACCTCTTCAACGCGCGCCACGCCGTCAACCTGGGCCCCGAGGCGCCAGGCCTGACGATGGAGTCCAACGGCTACCAGGCCGGCGCGAACTTCACGTTCGGCGACTTCTTCGCGCCCGCCAACGACTGGAAGGGCACGCCCCTCGCCACGTGGAAGCAGGAGCGGAGCCTGGATGTGAACTCCAGCGAGTCCGCCACCACGTTGACGGATTCGAAGTCCTTCACCCCTGGGGTGGGGGCGGTGGACCAGGGCATGGACCTGGGCCTGCCCTTCTGCGGCGCGGCCCCTGACATCGGCGCGGTGGAGTCCGGCTGCCCCGAGAACACCCAGGCGGCGACCGCCTCGCTCACCGAGTGAGGCGAGCACGTCCGAAGTCTCCGGCGGCGAAGCGGCTCCAGTCCGCCGGAGGTCTCCACCTGCTCACCGAGTGAGGTGAGCGCGTGCGAAGTCTCCGGCGGCGAAGCGGCTCCAGGCCGCCGGAGGTCTCCATCTGCTCGCCCAATGAGGTGAGCACGTCCGAAGCCTCCGGCGGCGAAGCGGCTCCAGTCCGCCGGAGGTCTCCATCTGCTCGCCCAATGAGGCGAGCACGTCCGAAGTCTCCGGCGGCGAAGCGGCTCCGGTCCGCCGGAGATCTCCACCTGCTCACCGAGTGAGGTGAGCACGTCCGAAGTCTCCGGCGGCGAAGCGGCTCCGGTCCGCCGGAGATATCCACCTGCTCGAGCGGCGAGGGCTCAGCTCCCCAGCAGCTCGCGGTGCAGCCTCGCCGTGAGCGGCTTGAGGTGCGGCTTCTCGACGAGCAGCGTGAGCTGGAGCGGCGACGTATGGGCCGCATGCACCTGGGCTCCCAGCTCCTCCGCCGCCGCGAGCGCCTGACGCAGCGGCGCCCAGTCCGCGTTGAGGCCCACGCCCACGCACGTGACGGTGCCCAGCTCCTCGCGCCAGGACACCGCGCCGCTGAAGCGCGTCGCCAGCTCCTTGCGCAGCGCCTCCGGTCCATGGATGTCCGCGAGCGGCACGAG
This sequence comes from Myxococcus stipitatus DSM 14675, assembly GCF_000331735.1. Classification (GTDB taxonomy): domain Bacteria; phylum Myxococcota; class Myxococcia; order Myxococcales; family Myxococcaceae; genus Myxococcus; species Myxococcus stipitatus. The sequence continues at coordinate 6,948,291 of NC_020126.1, forward strand.
CAGGTACGCGTGCCCCGCGCCTCCCGGCAACCCATCGAAGCCCAGGGAGCGGCCGCGCACGCCTCGCGCGTCCAGGAACTCCAGCAGCTCCGGCAGCGGGACCTCCTTCCCCGCGGCCAGCACCGCCAGCTCCGCGTCCGAGGTAACCCCCTTCACGCGCGTGTCCGTCGGCGCGGTCAGCTCGCGCACCAGCGTGCCGCTGCCCTGTGCATGCGCGGTGCGGGCCAGGATGGCGATGCCTCGGGACTTCGCCCACTCCACCGCCTGCGCGTTGAGCACCTTCGCGCCCGCGCTCGCCAACTCCTGCATCTCGTCGTAGCTGAGTGACTCCAGCTTGCGCGCGTCGGGCACCACACGCGGGTCCGCGCTGAAGATGCCGTCGACGTCGGAGTAGATTTCACACGCCTCCGCCTCCAGCGCCGCGGCCAGCGCCACCGCCGTCGTGTCCGAGCCGCCGCGCCCCAGCGTCGTCACTTCCTTCTTGTAGGACACACCCTGATAGCCGGCGACGATGACCACCTTGCCCCGCGCCAGCTCGTCATGGATGCGATACGGCCGCACCTCGACGATGCGCGCCTGGGCATGTGCGTCATTCGTGATGATGCCGCTCTGGCTTCCCGTGAAGCTGATGGCTGGCACGTCCATCTCCTGGAGCGCCATGGACAACAGCGCCATCGAGATGCGCTCGCCACACGTGAGCAGCATGTCCAGCTCGCGCCGCGCGGGGTCGGGCGACACCTGCTTGGCCAACGCGAGCAGCTCGTCGGTGGTGTCGCCCATGGCACTCACCACCACCACCACCTGGTACCCGGCGTCGCGCTTGTCCTTCACCCGGCGCGCCACCTTGCGAATCTTCTCCACGTCCGCGACCGACGAGCCGCCGTACTTCTGGACCACGATAGGCATGAGCGTCTCACTACCCTTGTTGGGTGTGTCCGGGGAACCACACCGATGGGGCTATTGCAGGAGCGCGGCCAGCCCGAGCAGCCCTCGGGCCAGGAACCGGACGTCGCCTTGACACCCCAAGGTCGCCCCCTATAGTCGACCGCGGTCTGCCCGGGCCGTCCGAGATACTCCTCCACGGCCGGCGGCCCAGGCTCGAGCGCGTCTTCCCTGGAGCCTGCCCATGGCGATGATTGAGGTGCAGCACCTCACCAAGCGGTACCGCGACCGCGTGGCCATCGACAACCTCACCTTCAGCGTGGAAGAGGGAGAAATCCTCGGCTTCCTCGGGCCCAACGGCGCGGGCAAGTCGACGACGATGAAGATTCTCACCGGCTTCATTCCTCCGTCGGAGGGAGTGGCCCGGGTAGGAGGCTTCGACGTCTCGCAGCACCCGCTCGAGGCGAAGCGTCACATCGGCTACCTGCCGGAGACCCCGCCGCTGTATCCGGAGATGACGGTGCGCGGATACCTGCGCTTCGTCGCGGCGCTCAAGCGCCTGCCTCCTCGAGGACTCCGGGATGAGGTGGAGCGCGTGGCGGCCCTCACGGGCGTCACCCATGTGGCGGAGCGCCTCCTCCAGAATCTCTCCAAGGGCTACAAGCAGCGCGTGGGCATCGCCCAGGCGCTCCTGGGCTCACCGCCCGTCATCATCCTCGACGAGCCCACGGAGGGACTGGACCCCACGCAGCGCGCGGAGGTTCGCGCGCTCATCAAGGGCCTCGCGGGCAAGCACACCGTCATCCTCTCCACGCACATCCTCCCGGAAGTGACGATGACGTGCGAGAAGGTCCTCATCCTCAACCAGGGGCGCATCGCCGCCTACGACGACCTGCGGAAGCTGGCCGGGACCCAAGGCACGGCCGAGAGCGCGTCGCTGGAAGAGGTCTTCATCAAGCTGACCGCCGCCTGAGCACGGCCCGCCCTCCCCCTCAAGGAATCTCCGGTTCATGCGCACTGCCCTGGCCATCGCTCGCAAGGAGCTGTCCGTCTACTTCACCACCCCGTGGGCCTATGGCGTCTTCACCGCCATGGCGGCGCTCTCGTCGTTCCTCTTCGTGAACCTGCTCGTGGAGTTCCAACTGAGACAGGCCGAGGCACGCGCCACGTCGTGGGAGCAGATGTCGCCGAACCTCCATGCGTACCGAAACCTCACCGACGGCGTGGTCGTCCCGTTGTGGGGCATCGTCATCGCCATCACGCTGTTCGTCGCGCCCTTCCTCTCGATGCGGCTGTTCGCCGAGGAGAAGCGCAACAAGACCTTCGAGCTGCTCATGACCGCGCCCGTGAAGACCATCGAGCTCGTGCTGGGCAAGTACCTGGGCGGCCTGGGCATCATCACCGCGACGCTGGGCACCACGCTCATCTTCCCGCTGCTGCTCTCCCTCCATGGCCACGCCGAGTCCGGCACCGCGCTGGACTGGACCACCGTGCTCCTGGGCTTCGGGGGCGTCCTGCTGTGGGGCGCCACCTGCATGGCGGTGGGCCTGTTCATCTCCGCGTTGACGGAAAGCCAGATGCTGGCGGCCTTCCTCACCTTCACGGTGCTGCTGCCGTGGATGATGCTGACCGGCGTCGCGCAGTCCGCGTCAGAGCCCCTGCGCTCCGTGCTGCTGTACCTGTCCTTCGACGCCCAGCTCCACGAGATGACGCGGGGCATCCTCGAGGTGAAGGCGCTCGTGTTCTTCACGTCCGTCATCGCCTTCTCGCTGCTGCTCACGCACCGCACCGTGGAAGCGCGGCGTTGGGCCTGATGCGGCCCGTGCTCGTGCGAAAGGGAAACCCGGACCCATGAAAGCGACCCACCTCGGCCAGTACCTGGGCGCCCTCGGGCTCATGCTGCTCCTGTCCAGCCCCGTCACGCTCTTCATCACGTCCGGCAGCCTCACCGCGGCCGTCGTCAAGGCGGGGCTCGGACTGGTGCTGGTGGGCGTGTACCTGGCCACCAACCTCGAGTCCTTCCGCCAGTTCGCATCGAGTCAGGCGAGCTTCGCCTTCCTGCGCTCCGCGCTCACCGTGCTCGTGGCGCTGTGCGGGCTGGTGGCGCTCAACTATCTGGCGGCCACGAAGGGGGCGCGGTGGGACCTGACGCAGGGGAGGATTCACTCGCTCTCTCCGCAGACCGTCACCGCGCTGGAGTCGCTGCCGGAGAAGGTCGTCGCCATCGGCTTCCTGCCGCCCACCCATGAGGCCAACGCCCTGCTGGAGTCGCTGTTCCAGCGCTACCACGAGCAGGCGCCGGAGCGCTTCGAGTACCAGCTCCTCGACCCGAGCAGCAGCCCGGAGCTGGCCGCGCGGTTCAACCTCCGGGCGGGGCAAGCCAGCGTCGTGCTGGTCCGAGGCGAGGGCCTCAATGCCCCGCACACCACCGCCGCCAGCGTCTCCGAGCAGGACCTGACCAACGCCCTCATCCGGCTGACGTCGGTGGGAACGCAGCGCGTGTACTTCATCACCGGCCATGGCGAATGGCCGCTCGAGAAGGAACAGGCGAATGCCGCGGACCCCGGCGCGACGCTGTCCGAGCTGCGCCGACAGCTCCTCCACGAAGGCTACGCCGCGGACGCGATGTACCTGGTGGGCACGACGGACATCCCGCGCGACGCCTCGCTCGTCATCATCGCGGGAGCGCGGGCCCCGTACACCGAGCCCGAGGTGGAGGTGCTGCGCAAGTACCTGGCCGGCGGTGGCCGCATGCTCTACTTCACGGACGTCGGGCTGGAGGATGGGCTCGGGTCGCTGCTGGCCGAGTACGGCATCCAGCTCGACGAGGGCGTCGCCGCGGACTCGCAGTTCAACAGCGGCAATCCGTACGTGCTGGTCTCCAAGTTCTACAGCAACCACGCCATCGTGAAGCCGCTGGTGCAGCGCAACCTCAACGTGCAGCTGCCCATGGTGCGAAGCCTCGGCGTGCTGCGGGAAGGGATGGCGCCAGGCGTGCGTGTGGAGCCGATGGTCCACACCTCGCAGAACGGCTGGGTGGAGACCACGCCCGCCCAGAACGCGGTGCCCTCCGATGGAGAGAAGGCGGGCCAGCTCACGCTCGCCGCCGCCATCACCCGCGACACGAGCGACACGCCCGACAAGCGCTTCGGCGAGGCGCGGCTCGTGGTGCTGGGTGACTCGGACCTGCTGCTCGACTCCAACTGGGGACATGAGCCCAATCGCAACCTGGTGATGAACGCGCTGGGCTGGGCGTCCCATCAAGTGGCCCGAATCACCGTGCGTCCTCCGGACCGGGAGGTGTCCACGCTGGAGCTGGACGCGTCCGCCGTGAAGCGCATGCGCTTCCTCGCCACCGACCTGTTCCCCCTCACCCTGATGGGCCTGGGCATCGCCATCTGGCTGGCGCGGCGGCACAAGTGAGCGCCGCGAGGAAGAGCCTGGTCGCGCTGCTCGTCCTCGGCGCGGGAGGGCTGGGCTTCTCCGCGTGGCGCGCGTCCCAGCGACCCTCGACTCCGAAGGCTCGCGAGCAGCGCCCTGCTTCCGAGCAGCTCTTCGCCCCGCCTCGAGCACCAGGCACCCAGGCGCCCGTCTTCACGCACATCACCGTGCGGGCCCAGGGAAACACCACCGAGCTGGCTCGCGAGCAGAAGGGCGAGTGGCGATTGGTGGCGCCGGTGAAGGCCCGCGCGGAGGCCGCCGCCGTGGAGGCCCTGCTCGAGACGCTGGGCAGCTCGACGGCCAGCCCCGTCGTGAACGAAGCCCCCACCGACGCGGACCTGGAGAAGTACGGCCTCCGCTCGCCCGTCTTCACCGTCACGGCCCGGGCCTACCTTCCGGACGCCCGCGGCGGCGGCGCCGATGACCCGAGCCGCCTGCACACCGTGACGCTGCACGGTGGCGTCGAGAACACGTTCGACGGCTCCGTGTACGTGCGTCGCGAGGGAGACCCCAAGGTCTACGCGGCGCAGGGTTCCGTGCGGTGGAGCCTGGACAAGGACACCTTCGCGCTGCGCTCGAAGGAGCTCCTGGGTGAGCTGGAGACCGCATCCCTCGTGAGCATCGAGGTGCGGGCGCAGGGACGCGGCTACCTCCTGGAGCACGACGTGGGCACGCCGCGCTGGCGGCTGACGAAGCCCGTGGCCGAGCGCGCGGATGAAGCTCGCGTCTCCGCGCTGCTGAAGTCGCTGAAGGAGCAGCGGGCGCTGTCGTTCCCAGAGGACTCCGCGCCCCTGCGCAAGAAGCTGGGCCTGGAGGCGCCCCTCGTCGATGCACGCTTCACCCTTCGCGAGGGTGAGCCGGTGCGCATCCGACTGGCGCAGGTGACGGAAGAGGGCGTGGTGCGCGTCCACGCGCTGCGGGAGCAAGGCGCTCACGCGGTGCTGGGCGAAGTCCCCGAGAGCGCGCTCACGGCGCTGGACGTCGACGTGCGCGAGCTGAAGGACCAGCACGTGCTGAGCTTCCGCCGTGAGGAAGTGCGGCGCGTGGTGTTCCATCCCGGCGGCGGTGCAGCCCCCATCACCGTGGCCAATCTGTCTCCCGGAGATGGTGGCACCGAGGCGTGGCACGTGGAGTCGCCGACGCCGGGCAAGGCCCAGCACTTCCGGGTGGTGTCACTGCTCCGCGCGCTGGGCGCACTCAAGGCGTCCGCCTTCGGCGAGGCGAAGCCCCGGAGCTGGGCGAAGTACGGCATCAGTGAGAGCTCCGCGGGCGTGCAGTTGCTCAATCAGGAAGGTCATGAGCTCGCGCGGCTGTCGCTGGGCACCCCTGTCCCGGACTCCGCCGACTTGAGCTACGCGCGCGGCTCCGGACCCGAGGTGCTGGAGGTCCGCATGGAGGGACTCGAGCTGCCGCGACGGGCCGAGGACCTCACCGACGCCCTCCCCGCCCCCGCGCCAGATGAAGCCGCGACCCCTTGATGTTGCGGTAACCCCGTAAGCCTCTCAATCCAGGATGTCCCATGTTGACGCGGCGCACTGCCCGTTTGACGCGGGACCCGTGCGCATTCACGCACCGCTTCGCCCTGGAGACTGTGGAGAAGACTGACAATCTCTGGCAGTTCTTTGTGCTTTCCTCCTCGGAAGCACCTGCCTACCTTTTGGTCACACTCGTAGACGATGTGCGGAGGCACTCTCATGGTCAGCGCTGCGGAAAATCCTCTTGGGCTGAACGGCTTTGAGTTCGTGGAGTTCACGAGCCCCGCGCCCGAGGCGATGATCAAGCTGGTGGAGGCGCTGGGCTTCACCGCCTACTCCAAGCATCCGACCAAGGAGCTGGTCCGCTACAAGCAGGGCGACATCAATCTGCTCATCAGCCGTGAGCCGTCCGGCCAGGCCGCCGACTTCCGGGCCGACCATGGTCCTTCCGCCAACGCCATGGCGTTCCGCGTGGGCAATGCCCGCACGTCCTATGAGCTGGCACTGGAGCGCGGCGCCATCGCGGCGGACCCGACCCAGAGCTCCCTGGGCGAGGGCTACTATGTCATCCAGGGCATCGGTGGCAGCCTGCTGTATCTCATCGACCGGCACGGGCCGAACGGCACCATCTACGACTCCTGGGAGCAGATTCCCGGCGCCGCGGAGGCGGAGGCTCGCAACAGCGTGGGCCTGGAGTCGTTGGACCACCTGACGCACAACGTGCGCCGGGGCCAGATGCGCACCTGGTCGACCTTCTACAACCGCATCTTCGGCTTCACCGAGCAGAAGTACTTCGACATCAAGGGCCAGGCCACGGGCCTGTTCAGCCAGGCGATGATTGCTCCGGACCGCAACATCCGGATTCCGCTCAACGAGAGCCAGGACGACAAGTCCCAGATCGAAGAGTTCATCCGCCTGTACAAGGGCGAGGGCATCCAGCACCTGGCCCTGTCCACCCAGGACATCTACGGCACCGTCGAGAAGCTGCGCGCTCGCGGCGTGCTGCTCCAAGACACGCTCGACACGTACTACGACCTGGTCGACAAGCGCGTGCCGAACCACGGCGAGGACCTGGCGCGGATGAAGCAGAACCGCATCCTCATCGACGGCAACGAGCAGGAGGGTCTGCTCCTGCAGATCTTCACCGAGAACCTCTTCGGCCCCATCTTCTTCGAAATCATCCAGCGCAAGGGCAACGAGGGCTTCGGCAACGGCAACTTCCAGGCGCTCTTCGAGTCCATCGAGCTGGACCAGATTCGCCGCGGCGTCATCAAGGTCGACAAGCGGTAGCCGTCAGCCCGACATCGGCGGAGGCATGCTGTGACTCTCGAGAATCGAAGCGCGGTCACTCCGAAGAGCGGGCTGCGCAAGGCGCCCGGCGACTTCCTCTCCGGATTCGGAAACGAGTTCGCGACGGAGGCGGTCGCGGGCGCCCTCCCCGTGGGGCAGAACTCTCCGCAGCGGGCCCCCTTCGGGCTCTATGCGGAGCAGTTGTCGGGCACGGCCTTCACCGCGGCGCGCCGGGAGAACCGGCGCTCCTGGCTGTACCGGCTGCGGCCCAGCGCCAACCACGCGTCCTTCAAGGTCCACCCGCAGGGGCTCCTGCGCGGCGGGCCGTTCGACGAGGTTCCCCCCACGCCCAACCGGCTGCGGTGGAGCCCCCTGCCCGCGCCCACCGAGCCCACGGACTTCATCGAGGGCTGGGTCACCTACGCGGGCAACGGAGACCCCGGTGTCGGCGCGGGCGTCGCCGTCCATCTGTACCGCGCCAACCGGTCCATGACGGACAAGGTGTTCTTCGACGCGGACGGTGAGCTGCTCATCGTTCCGCAGGCGGGGAAGCTCACGCTCGTGACGGAGATGGGCGTGATGGACCTGCGGCCCGGCGAGATCGGCGTGGTGCCTCGCGGCGTGCGCTTCCGCGCGGAGCTGCCCGAGGGCCCTGTCGCGGGCTACATCTGTGAGAACCACGGCGCCCTCTTCCGCCTGCCGGACCTGGGGCCCATCGGCGCCAATGGCCTCGCCAACGCGCGGGACTTCCTGACGCCCGTGGCCGCGTTCGAGGACGTGGACCGCCCGACGCTCGTCATCCAGAAGTTCCAGGGCCGGCTGTGGTCCTCGCAGTTCGACCACTCTCCGCTCGACGTGGTGGCGTGGCACGGCAACCTGGCGCCGTACAAGTACGACCTGGCGCGGTTCAACACCGTGGGCACGGTGAGCTACGACCATCCGGACCCGTCCATCTTCACGGTGCTGACGTCGCCGAGCGAAGTGCCGGGCACGGCCAACTGTGACTTCGTCATCTTCCCGCCTCGGTGGATGGTGGCGGAGAACACCTTCCGGCCGCCCTACTTCCATCGCAACGTAATGAGCGAGTTCATGGGGCTGGTGCATGGCGTGTACGACGCGAAGGCCGGCGGCTTTGCTCCGGGCGGCGCGTCGCTGCACAACTGCATGAGCGGCCATGGGCCGGACCGCTCCAGCTACGAGCAGGCGGTGAAGGTGGACCTGAAGCCGCACAAGATCCAGGACACGCTGGCGTTCATGTTCGAGTCGCGCTGGGTCTTCCGCCCCACGCGCTTCGCGATGGAGACGCCCGCGATGCAGCTGGACTACGACCACTGCTGGGACGGCTTCGAGAAGGCCCGCCTGCCTTGAGCCTTCCACCCCGGCAGCGCGTCTACACGACGCCTCCTGACGTCACGCTCTGCCCGGTGGACGCGCTGCAGGACCCGGGCGCGCGCAACATCGTGATGCAAATCGAGGAGGCCTTCTTCCACGGCTTCCTCGTGCGCAAGGGGGACCAGGTCCACGGCTACGTGGACCGGTGTCCCCATGCGGGCCTGCCCCTGGCGCGGGTGCTGGACCAGTACCTGACTCCCGACAAGCAGCTCATCCACTGCTCGTGGCACGGCGCCCTCTTCCAGTTGGAGGATGGCCAGTGCGTGGGAGGCCCGTGCGCGGGCGCCTCGCTGACGCCCTGGCCCGTGAAGGTCGAAGGCGGGATGGTCGTCACCGCCTGAGCTCACGCGGGTGCCGGAGCGCGGCTCGCATGAGCCAACGCGCTCTCCGTACGGCATCCGACGATGGCGGGCGCCGCCTGGATGAGTGAGTCGTCGGTGAGGGCCTCCACCATGAAGTGCGCGTAGTCCACGCGCCGCGTCCGGTTGCTCGCGAGCATCGGGTCGCCGACATGGTGGCTCCACACGGGCAGCCCCTGGCTCTCGCCTTCCTCGAGGTCGCTGCCTCGGACGACGGTCCATCGCCGGTTGCTGGCGAAGATGCGACGGCACGCCTCCACCTGGTCGTCGACATCCACGGCGCGCAGGGCGCGGGCCAGCCAGGTGACGACGCGGACGCCGGCCTTGAACTGCCACGAGTACAGGTCCTGGCCGTCCTTGGAGATGTGCCAGCCGCACGAGAAGACCAGGCGTGCGCCGGGTGCGGCGAAGTCGAGCACCGCCTGCGCCGTGCCTGACGAGTACTGCCGCACACCCCAAGGAGCCAGCACCGTCAGCACGCCGTCACAGCCGGCGACGGCCGCGCGGATGACGTCCCGGTCATTCGTCGGCCCCGGGATGAGGGTCATCCGGTCCGCGAACCGCGCGAGCTTCGGGACGCTGCGCTCACGACAGACGCCCACGACCTCGTAGCCCCGGTCCAGCGCGTGCTGGACCATGTACTGCCCGAGCTTCCCCGAGGCGCCTATGATGCAGACCTTCTGCACCTGGTGCGTGCCCATGTCCTCGCTCCGTCCTCTCGTACCTCGATTGCACTTACACTTCAAGAAACGATAGACCCGCGCTGCGAGGACGCCAAGCCACGATGGCGTCCCCCTGGGCGGGCCTCGCTCCCTCGAGAACGAGCAGCCCCCACGACGATTGCATGAGGCAGCGCCTAGACCTCCAGCAGCACGTAGCGCTGGTCCGGTGTATGGCGCGCGAGCAGGGGCATCGCGACGTTGTAGACCGGGATGCCGCTCTTGGTCTGCCCTCTGAGCGCACCATGGTGCGCGTGGCCATGGAACACCGCCTCCGCGCCATAGTGGTCAATGGGCATGGCCAGGCGGCTGGTGCCGAGGAAGGGGCGAATCTCGATGTTCTCCCCCTCCAACGTCTCCGGGATGGGGGCGTAGTGCATGATGATGACCTTCCGAGGTGTGTCCAGGTGGCTCAGCGCGGCCTCCAGCTTGAGCGACTCCGTCACCGCCTCCTGCACGAAGGCCTTCGTCTGCGGCTCACCGAAGGCTTGCAGCGTGGCGTTGCCGTAACCACCGCCAAAGCCCTTCACGCCCGCGACCCCCAACACCTTCTCGAAGATGAAGTGGTCCCCATCGAGGATGTGCACGCCCACCTTGGCCAGCTCGGAGCAGATCTCCTTCACCTGTCCGTGCTCGTAGTCGTGATTGCCCAGCACGGCCGCACATGGCACGCGCAGCGCGGACAGGTCCTCGGCAAGGACCTTCCCTTCCTCGAGGAGGCCACGGTCCGTCAGGTCGCCGCACAACACCAGGAGGTCCGCCGTGGCGTTGACCTGCTTGACGAGGTGACGGAAGCGTCCGTGCTGGTCCTCCCGACAGTGCAAATCACCGACTGCCGCCAACCGAATTTTCGAGCTCGGGTCCCGCGACACGCTCGCCCCCCTGCTGTCGTTCGTTCTCGTCCCAGGCCCGTCCGTCGCCGAACCCCCAGTGGTGGATGTCCACGTGGTAGTTCACCTTCGAGACGAGGTTGCCCCGGCACATCCGCGCTTCCCACCGGCCCTCGAGAATGCTGTCCATCGTCCGCCGCATCAGCTCCGCCATCACCCAGTCCGGGATGACATCGCGCTCGGAGGGATAGGCGAAGCGGAACATCATCAAGTGACTCAGCAACACTTCCCAATATCGGTCGAAGCGCCGCATCAGCCGCGCCCAGTCCATGCGCTGCCCCGCCTTGAGGATGAGGTGGTTGACGTCCGCGCCGTCGTAGCGCTCTCGCTCCGCGACGAACGCCTTGGACCAGATCATCTCCTCCGCCGGCGCCACCAGACATGAATGGCCGAAGACGGTGGCGCGGCTGGCGTGCTCGAACCACTCGTCGTCCACCACCGCCACGCCGTTGCCGGACGAGAAGATGAAGTCAACGAAGTAGTCGCCCTTGAAGGCCTTGTAGAGCCACACCTCGTCGGTGCGCTCGGTGCGCCACCCATCCTTCTCCAGGACCTGGAGCGCCCGGAGCGCGTCCGCCTTGCGAGGAAACAGGTCCAGGTCCTTCGTGTCCCGATAGATGCCCGTATAGGTGGCGTACGCGTAGGCACCGCCGACGACGAACGGCACGCCCGCGTCGCACAACAACCCCACCGCCCGCGCACGGGCATTGATTTCATCCGCGGTGCGCTCGCGCTCGGCGAGCCCCGCGTCCGTGCCCATCTCCCCGGGATGATTGGGGTGTCGCTTTTCCATGCGCGAAAGGTAGGGACGATGGACTTCCAGCGTCCGACGGCCGGGTGAAGTCGTCCGCCTGGCAGCCGGCCGACCTCCAACCCTCTGGAATCTCAGCGGGTTTCAGCGCCGAGCAGGTGCGCTTTCTGTTTTTCGACGGGGCTGTGTCCATAGGGGCGAACACGTTGCCGCTCGGCCGCCCGCCGGGGGCCGCCCGAAAGGAAGATGGACCATGCTGCGCAAGAGCCTGCTGTGTGCCGCTTTGATGCTCGCGGGATGTGGTGATTCCGACTCGAAGCAGGACGAGGCGTCGTTCCGTGGAGGTGTCCCCTCCAAGCAGATGGTGGAGGTGAACTCGCCCGCCCCGAAGGGCCAGGGCCTGACGACCGAGTACGCCGGCCCCGGTCAGACGTCCGAGTACTACATCCTCACCGTCGCGGCGGCGGCGACCATCAACGGCGGGACGCTGGGGGTGCTCAACCTCATCGAG